>NZ_BDFC01000006.1:0-530572 GCF_001748205.1 Bacillus sp. F56 | reverse complement strand
ACTGCCATCGTCCGAAACGCTTCAAAAGTGCAGGAACAGGACGTAGCGGTTTTGGAGAAAGATGTGTTTGAACTGACTGCAGAAGACATCAAGCCGTTTGACGCGGTCGTAAATGCTTTTGGGGCAGCGCCCGGCCAGGAACATCTTCATGTAGAAGCAGGCAGAGCACTCATCAGCATATTAAAAGACGCGAAGCACACAAGATTGCTTGTTGTTGGCGGAGCGGGAAGCCTGTTTGTTGATGAAGCCAAAACAATCCGTTTAATGGATACGCCGGAATTTCCGAAAGAATATTTGCCAACTGCATCAAATCAAGGCGAGAACCTGAAAGACTTGCAGCAGACAGACTCTATTTCCTGGACATTCCTCAGTCCTGCGGCATTTTTTGATCCGGCAGGAAAACGGACTGGCTCTTACCAAAAAGGGAAAGACAATGTCATCGTAAATGCCAAAGGCGACAGCTATATCAGCTATGCAGATTATGCCATTGCCGTATTGGATGAGCTTGAACAACCTGCACACAAAAATGAGCGCTTCACAGTAGTAAGCGAAGCGGAATAATAAAAAACCCGGAGCCAGCTCCGGGTTTTTCTCTTAAATAAGATGCCCCACCTTTTGGTCGCAGGCGCAACCGGGAGCGGAAAAAGTGTCTGTGTCAACGGCATTATTACAAGTATTTTAATGCGCGCAAAACCGCATGAAGTGAAAATGATGATGATCGATCCTAAAATGGTAGAGCTGAATGTCTACAACGGGATTCCGCACCTGCTTGCTCCGGTTGTAACCGACCCGAAAAAAGCATCGCAGGCTTTGAAAAAGGTTGTCAATGAAATGGAGCGGCGGTATGAATTATTTTCTCATACGGGCACACGAAATATTGAAGGATACAATGATTATATAAAACGCGCCAACAATGAAGAAGGAGCGAAACAGCCGGAGCTTCCTTATATTGTTGTCGTTGTGGACGAGCTTGCCGATCTCATGATGGTCGCTTCGTCTGATGTGGAAGATTCGATTACGAGATTGTCCCAAATGGCGCGGGCTGCCGGCATCCATCTCATTATTGCGACGCAGCGGCCTTCGGTGGACGTTATCACAGGGGTGATCAAAGCGAACATTCCGTCACGAATCGCGTTCAGCGTATCTTCACAGACGGATTCAAGGACCATTCTTGACATGGGCGGCGCAGAGAAGCTTCTCGGCCGCGGCGATATGCTGTTTTTACCTGTAGGGGCTAACAAACCTGTCCGTGTACAAGGAGCATTTTTGTCGGATGACGAAGTGGAGAAGATCGTCGACCATGTGATTACGCAGCAGAAAGCGCAATATCAAGAAGAAATGATTCCTGAGGAGACAACGGAAACTCATTCAGAGGTTACTGATGAACTTTATGATGAAGCTGTTGAATTAATCGTCGGCATGCAGACGGCATCTGTTTCAATGCTGCAAAGAAGATTCAGAATCGGCTATACGAGAGCGGCGCGCCTGATTGACGCAATGGAGGAACGCGGCGTTGTCGGGCCGTATGAAGGCAGCAAACCTAGGGAAGTCTTATTATCAAAAGAGAAATATGATGAGCTCTCTTCATAATGAAGGGAGTTCCATTCTCCTTTAGTTATCAATAATAACATTATGTAAACTGATAAGCTTTCTATTTATTTTTTCGACAAAACATGATATAGTTGTCCCAATTGTTCAATAATTTTTATCGAAAGTGGTTTACGGAGGGGAAACATGTCTACAAAAGCTGATAATCGGCACTTGTATTTGAAAGTAATTGAACGAATTAAAGAGGATATAAAAAATGGGATCTACACTGAGAAGGAAAAGCTGCCTTCTGAATTTGAGCTTTCCAAAAAGCTAGGTGTGAGCAGAGCGACGCTAAGAGAAGCCTTGCGGATATTGGAAGAAGAGCACGTGATTATCAGAAGGCATGGTGTAGGCACTTTTGTCCATTCTAAGCCGTTATTTCTTTCGGGCATTGAACAGCTGAACAGTGTAACGAAGATGATAGAACAGGCAAATATGACCCCTGGCACGATTTTTCTGTCATCACAAGTGCTTATGCCGTCTGAGGATGATACGAAGAGGTTTCATTTGGCAGAAGGGCAAGAACTTTTTTACCTTGAACGTGTTAGGACAGCTGACGGACAGCCGATTGTATATTGTATAGACAAAATTCCGATGAATATTTTGCCGAATTCTTTTTCTCATCAGCAAGAATCTATGTTTGACCTGCTTGAGAAAAATTCAGGCTCCGTAATCAGTTATGCAGTAACTGATATAGAACCGATCGGCTATCACGATACCATTTCTCCAGTGCTGGAATGCGATCCGGAAACAGCACTTTTACTGTTAAAACAAACCCATTACGATCAGCACGATAAACCGGTGCTTTACTCGTTAAATTATTTCAGAGCCGATAAATTCAGATTTCATGTTTTGCGTAAACGATTCTAAAAACGGACGCTTGTGTGTCTGTTTTTTTTATTTGCACTGATTCATGTTTCTTTGTACATACTTTCATTCCGGTTAACGCAATATATAAGAGATGACAAGAAAGTGAATGGGTGAAAATGTTGAGAAAGAAAAATGGAATGAAAAATATTATTGCATTGTCTTCCGTCCCGCTTGTGATGACACTCGGGAACTCCATGCTGATTCCTGTTCTTCCGATGATGGAAAAAAAGCTGTCGGTGACTTCATTTCAAGTGTCGTTAATCATTACTGTATATTCAGTAGTGGCAATTATTTGCATTCCGATTGCCGGATATTTGTCGGATCGTTTCGGGAGGAAAAAAATATTGCTTCCATGTCTCCTCATTGCAGGATTAGGTGGAGTGGTAGCTGCTTTTGCCTCAACCTACATGAAAAATCCTTATGCTATGATCTTGGCGGGGCGTGTTCTTCAAGGCATCGGTTCTGCAGGTGCCGCTCCTATCGTTATGCCGTTTATCGGTGACCTTTTTGAAGGAGACGATGAAAAGGTCAGCGCTGGACTTGGGGATATTGAAACCGCTAACACGTCAGGGAAGGTACTGAGTCCCATACTTGGCGCATTACTGGCTTCCTGGTACTGGTTTGTACCGTTTTGGTTTATTCCGTTTTTCTGTTTGATCAGCTTTTTGCTCGTATTGTTTTTAGTGGCCAAGCCTGAAGAAGATGAAGATGCGCCTGCGGTTTCTGAGTTTATCAAGAGCGTGAAGAAAATCTTTAAACAGGATGGGCGCTGGCTTTATACGGTCTTCATTATCGGGTGTGTCATTATGTTTTTGTTATTTGGCGTATTATTTTATTTGTCAGATACGCTGGAGAACAAGTATGCCATTGACGGAGTAGCTAAAGGCGGATTACTGGCAATCCCACTTTTGTTTTTGTCAACCAGTTCTTTTATAGCTGGCAAAAAGATCGGTAAAGATAAAGGCCGAATGAAATTTTGCGTTGTGACAGGAATGATTCTGTTAACCCTGTCGTTTATTGCCTTGTGGTGGAACCACAGTTTTTATTTTTTATTTGTCTTTTTAAGCTTTGGCGGGATTGGGATTGGCATGGCTCTTCCTGCTTTAGATGCATTGATAACCGAAGGAATTGAAAGTGAGCAATGCGGAACCATATCCTCCTTCTACAATAGCATGCGCTTTATAGGAGTGGCTCTCGGCCCGCCTGTTTTTGCTGCGTTAATGTCAAATGCAAACTGGATTATTTTCATACTCTCGGCGTTTTGCAGCATTGTTTCTTTATTTTTAGTGCTATTTACTATAGATGCTAAAAAAAGTGAAGAAGAAGAAAAAAACTTAGGGACGGTCTAGCCAACCGTCTTTTTTTGCGCGCCCTTGCAGGTTCTAACCATCGCCGAGATTGGAAAAGAACTTACTATACCGTATGCGGAGGTTATTGTTTCCTTATAAATCCTACAGTTGCTATAATTACATGAAAGAGTGTTTCTGCGTATGCTTAAAATTGGTCATAATACATACTAATGAAGAAATGAACGAAGGAGGTTCCATATGTCATATGTTAATGAACTCAAAACAAAGCACGGCGGTTTAACCGCACACATTGTAGAAACAGAAAAATTTAAAACCGTCTCGCTTATTTTTAAGATGCTTGCGCCGCTGACAAAGGATCAAGTCACCAAAAGAGCGCTTCTCCCGCATGTGCTTCTTCGCGGAACGAAAAGCCATCCGAAAACCTCAGAATTGCGTTCCTATTTGGATGAGCTGTACGGCACATCAGTATCGGCGGACCTTACGAAAAAAGGAGAGCGGCACGTCATTACGTTCAGGCTTGAAATCCCGAATGAAAAATATTTAAAAGACCAAACACCGCTTCTTGAGAAAGGGCTTCAGCTTCTCGCAGAAATCGTCTTTTCACCTGCTTTAGAGGGGGGCGCTTTTCAGCCACAATATGTGGCTCAAGAAAAACGGACGCTTAAGCAAAGAATCCAAGCCGTCTATGATGATAAAATGCGCTACTCGAATTTAAGGCTGATACAGGAAATGTGCAAAAATGAGCCTTACGCGCTCCATGTCAATGGTGAAATCGACGATGTCGATGACATTACGGCCGAGCAATTATACGAAACATACCAAAGCGCTATCCAAAAAGACCAGCTTGATCTTTATGTTGTTGGTGATGTGGACAGTAAGCAGGTGCAAACGGCGATTGATAAGTATTTCCAAACCGAAGAGCGCACTCTTGGCATGATTAAAAACAATCGGGCTGATGAAAAAGTTCAGGCAAATGAAGTGATTGATGAGGAAGATGTCAAACAAGGAAAGCTGAATATCGGCTACCGCACCGGCATCACTTATACAGATCAGGACTATCCGGCTTTACAAGTGTTTAACGGATTGTTCGGCGGATTCTCTCACTCTAAACTTTTCATTAACGTTCGGGAAAAAGCCAGCCTTGCTTACTACGCCGCTTCGCGTATAGAAAGTTTTAAAGGCTTGTTAATGGTGATGTCAGGCATTGAAGTAAAAAATTACGACCAGGCTGTTTCGATTATTGCGGAGCAGTTTCAGGCAATGAAAAACGGCGATTTCAGTGAGCAAGACATCGAACAGACAAAAGCCGTCATTCGCAACCAAGTGCTGGAAACAATTGATACTGCATACGGTTTAACTGAATTTTTATATCAGCAGGCCGCTGCTCAAGTCGAGATTCCTATCGAAGACTTTCTTGCCAATATTGAGAATGTCACAAAAGAGGATATCATTAAAGCCGGCGAAAAGATTCAGCTTGATACGACTTATTTCTTAAAAGGGACGGAGGGAGCATCTTGATCAAACCAATCGAATATGAACAGCTTCAGGAGACGCTGTATCATGAAAAAATGTCCAACGGCCTTGACGTATACGTTTTGCCGAAAAAAGGTTTCAACAAGACATATGCGGTCTTTACAACAAAGTACGGTTCAATAGATAACCGGTTTGTCCCTTTAGATAAAAATGAGATGGTTCACGTGCCGGACGGGATCGCCCATTTTCTTGAGCATAAGCTGTTTGAAAAAGCGGACGGAGACGTTTTTCAAGATTTCAGCAAACAGGGTGCTTCTGCCAATGCGTTTACGTCATTTACAAGAACGGCTTATCTTTTCTCAAGCACATCAAATGTTGAACGCAATTTAGAGACGCTCATCGATTTCGTGCAGGACCCATATTTCACTGAAAAAACGGTTGAAAAAGAAAAAGGGATTATCGGGCAGGAGATTAACATGTACGATGATAATCCTGATTGGAGGCTTTACTTCGGGGTCATTGAAAACATGTACAAAGAGCATCCTGTCAGAATTGACATAGCGGGAACAGTGGAAAGCATTTCACATATTACAAAAGATCTTCTTTATGAATGCTATGAAACGTTTTATCACCCGAGCAACATGCTTCTATTCATTGTCGGCCCGGTAGATCCTGAAGCGATCATTTCGCAGGTCAGAGAAAATCAGGAGAAAAAGCCGTATACCGATCAGCCGGAAATTAAACGTGAAGAAGTGAAAGAGCAAGAAGCGGTTTTCCGAAAAGAAAAAGAGATCAAAATGAACGTGCAGGGACCGAAATGCCTTGTCGGGCTAAAATCAAAGAACCCGTTTAGATTAGGCAAAGAGCTGTTAAAGCATGAACTTTCTATGAACTTATTGCTTGAAGCTCTTTTCGGCAAAAGCTCTGCCCAGTATGAATCACTTTATGAAAAAGGGTATATTGACGAAACGTTCAGCTTTGATTTTACTGCTGAATATGGGTTCGGTTTTGCAGCGATCGGCGGAGATACGCCTGATCCTGATCAATTGGCTGAAGACGTTTCAAGCATGCTTTTGCGCGCGGGCGAATTGATTACCGCTGAAAAGATTGAACTGGCCAGAAAGAAAAAGATCGGTACATTCTTAAAAGCGCTGAATTCCCCTGAATACATCGCTAATCAATTTACCCGTTATGCATTCTTGGATATGAGCCTGTTTGACGTCGTAACGGTACTCGAGCAGATTACTATCGAGGATGTGCAGAAAGTCATACAAGAGGAAATTGCTGCAGACAGACTGACTGTATGCAAGGTTGTTCCTAAATCATAAACAAAACATCCCTCCAGTGTGAGGGGTGTTTTTGTGCGGAAAGAAGGAAAGAGCATGAACAAAATAGCACTAATCACCGGAGCAAGCGGCGGCATTGGCAAAAGCATCAGCGAAACCCTTGCGGCTAAGGGATACAATCTGCTGCTTCATTACAATACAAATCAAAATGCGGCAGCGGAGCTTGCTGAAAAACTAAGAGAGAAGTTTGGCGTGCACGCGGAGATATTGCAAGCCGATCTGTCCTCTCCAGAAGGGGCAGATAAGCTGACAAGTTTAATTGTTCAGCCGATTGATGCGATTGTTTTAAACAGCGGAAGAAGCCATTTTGGGCTGATTACGGATGTGGATAACGTAACAGTCCAGGAAATGGTTCAGCTCCATGTGGCGAGTCCGTATATGCTGACAAGAAACCTTCTTCCAGGCATGATTCGGAATAAATCGGGAGCAATTGTGGCTGTCAGCTCGATTTGGGGAGAGACTGGAGCATCCTGTGAAGTGCTGTACAGCATGGCAAAGGGAGCTCAGCATTCGTTTGTAAAAGGGCTGGCTAAGGAGCTGGCGCCAAGCGGAATCAGGGTAAACGCGGTAGCGCCGGGCGCGGTTGATACAAATATGATGAATCAATTCACCCCGTCTGAAAAAGAAGAGATCGCTGATGAGATCCCGATCGGCCGGCTGGCCCGGCCGCAGGAAATTGCGGATGCAACAGCTTTTCTCCTGTCTGACAAAGCATCATATATCACCGGCCAAATTCTGTCGGTGAATGGCGGCTGGCACTGCTGATCCGAAAATATTCGGTGTATAGTTTCTTTTGTGAAGGACACAATAATCTTGTAACTTCACATGAAATGGAGGAAACAAGCATGTCAGTATTAGAAAACTGGGATAGCTGGAAAAACTTCCTTGGCGACCGTCTGAACTATGCGCAAGATAAAGGTATGAGCCAGGATACGATTACAGATCTTGCGACAGAAATCGGCAGCTACTTGGCTAATGAAGTGGAATCTAAGAACGAGCAGGAGAAAGTGCTGGCAGATCTTTGGAGTGTAGCATCAAAAGATGAACAGCACGCCATTGCCAATATGATGGTTAAGCTTGTTGAAAATAACAGCACTCACTAGGAAGAGAGGGGATTTTTCCTCTCTTTTTTATGTTTTCCTCATCACAGCAACATTCTTCTTTCTAATTAGAGAAAAATGCTTTATGATAAAGGAAGGTAAAATTTTGCCACAATGAAGGGGGTATATCATTTGGCAAAGCTCGAATGGTATTTTGAATATGAAATTCAAGTGAACCGCCCCGGACTGCTCGGGGATATCTCATCTCTTCTTGGGATGCTTTCTATTAACATCGTAACGATAAACGGCGTCGATCTTTCCAGAAGGGGAATGCTCCTCAGGTGCCGCCATATAGATCAAATTAAACGATTAGAATCAATCTTAAAAACGATGGAAACAATTAAAGTAACGAAGCTTAGAGAACCGAGGCTTCGCGATCGTCTTGCCGTACGCCACGGCCGCTATATTCAACGGGATGCCGATGATAAGAAAACGTTCCGCTTTGAACGGGACGAGCTTGGCTTATTAGTCGATTTTATGGCCGAATTGTTCAAAAAAGAAGGCCATAAATTAATCGGAATCAGAGGAATGCCGCGTGTTGGAAAAACGGAATCGATTGTGGCCTCCAGTGTGTGTGCAAGCAAAAGGTGGCTGTTTGTGTCCTCAACCTTGCTGAAGCAGACGATAAGAAGCCAGCTGATTGCCGAAGAATACAGCACTGAAAATGTCTTTATCGTTGACGGAATTGTGTCAACACGAAGAGGATCGGAACGCCATCTCCAGCTGGTCCGAGAAATAATGCGGCTTCCGGCAACAAAAGTGGTGGAGCATCCGGACATATTCGTTCAAAATACAGAGTATACACTAGATGACTTTGATTATATTATTGAACTGAGAAATGACCCTGATGAGGTTATTACATATGAACATGCCGAGGAACCCCAAATGTTTGATCAACCCGGGTTTTCAAGCTTTGATTTTTAAAATTGGAAGGTGTTTGTTGTGACTGAACTAGGAATCCGGCTCAAAGAAGCCAGAGAGGAAAAAGCAATGTCATTGGATGATCTCCAAGCGGCAACAAAGATTCAAAAAAGGTATTTAACCGCCTTGGAGGAAGGAAACTATGACATTATTCCGGGGAAGTTTTATGTTCGGGCATTCATCAAGCAATATGCAGAAGCCGTTGGGCTTGATGCGGATCAGCTGTTTGAGGAGCATAAAAAAGATATCCCGAATACGTATCATGACGATGTGTCTGAAAAGATCTCTGGCATGAATCTTCAAAAGGAAATGCCAAAGCCAGCATCTAAGGCGCTGGAGCTGCTGCCAACGATACTTGTCATTCTCGGCGTGATTGTCGTGATTGCCATTGTGTACGCGATCATTCAATTTGCGAATCACAAAAACAGTGATGATCACAATGCGGCATCAGAAAAAGCAATTACGCAAAGTGAGAGCAAGTACGAAATCCCTAAAGATTCAACGCTGAAAGAGAATCAAAATAACAGCTCTGAAAAAGAGACAGACACTAAAAAAGAAACGAAAGAAAACGAAGATAAGAAAAAAGAAAATGACAGTGATAAGCTGGAGATTAAAGCTGCTGGCACTGAAGGATCGTTAACGACTTATGAAGTGTCCGGCGCTGATAAAATCGAGCTTGAATTGAAGGCAGCGGACAGCTCTTGGATTCGGGTGCGCGATGAAAACAGCAGCTCTTTAAAAGAAGGAACGCTGAAAAAAGACGAAACCTATAAAAAAGATATAACTGATCAGAAACAGGTTGAAATCCGCACAGGATATGCACCTAATCTGAAAATAAAAATCAACGGCAAGGTTCTTTCATATGAACTTGATCCGAAAAAAGTGATGGCACAAACCATAAAGATTGTAAATAAAAAGGAAGAAAAGTCATCTTAATTACCAGATGACTTTTCTTCACGTCCGAGTATGAAATTGGAGGGGCTTTATGTTTAACTTACCAAATAAAATCACACTAGCTAGAATCGCATTAATCCCAATCTTCATGATTATCATGCTGGCGCCGTTTGACTGGGGCAGGCTCGAAGTTGGAGACGAATCGATCCCGATCGCACACTTGGCGGGGGCCATTCTATTTATTATTGCATCTACAACAGATTGGGTTGACGGATATTATGCCCGAAAACTGAACCTTGTAACAAACTTCGGGAAATTTCTTGATCCGCTTGCGGACAAGCTGCTCGTATCCGCAGCGTTAATTATCCTTGTTCAATTTGATCTCGCGCCAGCTTGGATGGTCATTGTGATTATCAGCAGGGAGTTTGCTGTAACAGGTTTAAGGCTTGTTTTGGCCGGAACAGGAGAAGTCGTAGCTGCTAACATGCTTGGTAAAATCAAAACGTGGGCACAGATTATTGCGGTATCCGCATTGCTTCTTCACAATCTTCCATTTGAACTTGTGTCATTCCCGTTTGCTGACTTGGCGCTGTGGGTAGCCGTCTTCTTTACTGTCGTCTCAGGCTGGGAATATTTCTCTAAAAACTGGGAAGCGTTAAAAACATCTAACTAAGAAAGAAGGACTTCGTCATGGAATTTCCAAAAAAAGCTGAAATTATTGCCGTCGGTTCAGAGCTGCTGCTTGGCCAGATCGCCAATACAAATGCTCAATTTATCAGCAAACAGCTCGCTGAAATCGGGGTCAACGTATTTTATCATACAGCGGTCGGAGACAACCCGGAGCGGCTGAAGCAGGTCATCCGCATTGCTGAAGAACGCTCTGACTTCATTATTTTTTCAGGAGGTCTTGGACCCACAAAAGATGACCTGACGAAAGAAACGATTGCAAATACGCTGGGGCGTCCGCTTGTGTTAAATGATGAGGCATTCCAATCCATTGAGGACTATTTCAAGCGAACAAAACGCACGATGTCACCTAATAACCGAAAACAGGCACTTGTGATCGAAGGATCTGACGTGCTGGCGAATCACTTTGGAATGGCCCCGGGAATGCTCATAGAGCATGAATCGCGCTTCTATATGCTTCTTCCTGGGCCGCCGAGCGAATTGCGTCCAATGTTTGAAAATGAGGCAAAGCCTCTTCTGCTCAAAAAGATGGGTTCAAATGAAAAAATTGTGTCCACCGTTCTTCGCTTTTTCGGTATCGGCGAATCTCAGCTTGAAGCCGATTTGGAAGACATTATTGATGCACAAACCAACCCGACAATCGCTCCTTTGGCTGCTGATGGAGAGGTGACGCTGCGTCTGACAGCCAAACACGCCGATGAAAAGGAAACAGAGCGTCTGCTAAAAGAAACAGAGGCCGTTATCTTAGAGCGTGTCGGTGAATTTTTCTATGGGTACGATGATACTTCTCTTGTAAAAGAGCTATCTAAAGCATGTAAGGAAAAAGGCATTACAATTTCTGCGGCAGAAAGCTTTACTGGCGGGCTTTTTTCTGAATGGCTGACGGATCTTAGCGGTGCTTCAACATTATTTGCCGGCGGTGTTGTTTGCTATACAAACGACGTGAAGCAGAATGTGCTTGGTGTGAAGAAGGACACATTAGATCGTTTTGGAGCGGTCAGCAAGGAATGCGCAGCCGAACTGGCTAAGGGTGTTCAAAAACTCACTGGCAGCGATATCGGCATTAGCTTTACTGGTGTAGCAGGACCTGATGCTCAAGAAGGGCATGAGCCTGGGCATGTGTTTATCGGTATTTCCGCAAATGGGAAAGAAGAGGTTCATGAGTTTCACTTTGCGGGCTCCAGAACGGGAATCAGAAAACGCGGTGCCAAATATGGCTGCCATTTAATCTTAAAGCTTTTAGAACAAAAATAATATTATCAGCACATTATCCTCCTAAGAAAACATGATTTCTCTGATACATTATGATATTTTGATAGGAATCACGCCAAGAAAAAATCCGAATATGCGTTCGCTTTTTTCTTGGCAAATCCCTTCAAACAGGGTATAGTATATGTAGTGGTAACATAAAGGAGGAAAAAATAGAATGAGTGATCGTCAGGCAGCCTTAGATATGGCTCTTAAACAAATAGAAAAACAGTTCGGCAAAGGTTCCATTATGAAACTGGGAGAAAAGACAGATACAAGAATTTCTACTGTCCCAAGCGGCTCCCTCGCACTTGATACGGCATTGGGAATTGGCGGATATCCGCGCGGACGAATTATTGAAGTATACGGTCCTGAAAGCTCAGGTAAAACAACTGTGGCGCTTCATGCAATTGCTGAAGTACAGCAGCAGGGCGGACAAGCCGCGTTTATCGATGCGGAGCATGCGTTAGATCCGGTATACGCGCAAAAGCTTGGTGTTAACATCGAAGAGCTTTTACTGTCTCAGCCTGACACAGGCGAGCAGGCGCTTGAAATTGCGGAAGCATTGGTTCGAAGCGGGGCAGTTGACATTGTTGTTGTCGACTCTGTAGCTGCTCTCGTTCCAAAAGCGGAAATTGAAGGCGACATGGGAGATTCGCATGTCGGTCTACAAGCACGCTTAATGTCTCAAGCGCTTCGTAAGCTTTCAGGGGCCATTAACAAATCGAAGACAATCGCGATTTTCATTAACCAAATTCGTGAAAAAGTCGGCGTTATGTTCGGGAACCCGGAAACAACTCCTGGCGGCCGTGCACTGAAATTTTATTCTTCCGTGCGTCTAGAAGTGCGCCGTGCTGAACAGCTGAAACAAGGCAATGACGTAATGGGGAACAAAACGAAAATCAAAGTCGTGAAAAACAAGGTGGCTCCGCCGTTCCGTACAGCCGAGGTTGACATTATGTACGGAGAAGGCATTTCAAAAGAAGGAGAAATCATTGATCTAGGAACTGAACTTGATATCGTGCAAAAAAGCGGTTCATGGTACTCTTATGAAGAAGAGCGTCTTGGCCAAGGCCGTGAAAATGCAAAACAATTCCTGAAAGAAAATAAAGATATCATGCTGATGATCCAGGAGCAGATTCGCGAACATTACGGCTTGGATAATAACGGAGTAGTGCAGCAGCAAGCTGAAGAGACACAAGAAGAACTCGAATTTGAAGAATAAAAATAAAATAAATTTCAAATGATACAAAAGGCTGAGTGAAAAACTCAGCTTTTTTGTATTTTGCAAAAAAATGATAAAAATATTGCTTTTCTTGACAACTTTTTTAGGGCTTTATTCGTCTAACAAAACGTGTGCAAAATGGAATTTATTTCGGGAGGAAAAAATGAATGACGAGCCCAACCCGCAGAAGAACTGCGAAACGCAGACGGAGAAAACTAAATAAAAGAGGAAAACTTTTGCTTGGTCTTTTAGCAGTGATGGTTTGCATTACGATTTGGAATGCGCTTCATCGAAATAGTGAAGAAAACGAGCCATCTCAAGAAACTGCAGCGGTTTCAAATACCGATCAGAAAAAAGAGGTTAAAAAGAAAACTGCCAAAAAATCAGAGGAACAAATCAAAACAGTAGACCGAAATCAAAACATCAGCAATTATTTAAAAGAGATCGGTTTCAGCGGAACCGCTATGATTGTCAGAAATGGAGAAATCGTAACAAATAAAGGTTTTGGCTATGCAGACCGTGAACATCACATTCAAAATAATCCATTGACGTCTTTTTACGTCGGTTCGTCACAAAAAGCGCTGATTGCAACCGCTATTTTGCAGCTTGAGGAAAAGGGGAAACTTCAGACAAGTGATCCGGTAAGTACATATTTACCTCATTTTCCTAACGGACAAACGATTACTTTGAAGAATCTGCTTACACATACATCGGGGATAAACGGACATATTGAAGGAAACGGCGCCATTACCCCGGACGATTTAATAAAAGACATAGAACTTCAGGGAATCAAACGTCAGCCGGGCGTATGGGACTACAAGGATTCCAACTATTCTGTTCTCGCTTATATCATTGCTGAAGTAAGCGGTGAGCCGTATGAACAGTACATAAAGAATCATATTTTTAAACCGGCGGGAATGACGCATGCAGGCTTTTACAAAACATATGAAAAAGAACCTTATCCTGCCGTCGGGTATAAGATGAAGGGCAGCAAAACGGTTACACCGTATATACCTGATCTATCTCAGCTGTATGGAGCCGGCGATATTTATATGAGCGCTATAGATATGTATAAATTTGACCAAGCGCTGGTAGACGGAAAACTGTATTCACAAAAAAGCTATGAAAAGATGTTTACGCCAGGGAGCAGCTCCACATACGGCATGGGATTTTATGTTGATCCCGGAAGCTATTCAAACCATGGCGTTATGCCGGGCTTCAATATCTTGAACAGCTTTAGTAAATCTGGGCAAACCATTGTTATTTTGTTCTCTAACATTCAAAATAACGCTAAATTGGGCCAAGTGAACAATAAAATATATCAGCTTCTGAATCAAGAATGATCCGTGATCTTCTTTTGGATAAATTGCATTCGGCACGGGAAAAGACGTCGGGTCTGCAAACGTTAAGATGGCAAGCTTGACAAGTATTTCCGACACATTTACAATGAAGTTGTAACATTTGTTTTTTTAACATGATTGTTAAACCATTTAAACTTGACAAGGGCGATGAACATACTCATTCCCTGTGAAGGTTCTGTATGTTGAGAAAACTAGACAATGTACATGCCGACACTTATTTAAGCAACAACCAAGTTTATAGCAAGAGGAGGTGAAAGTATGACCCCAATTATGATGGTTCTCATCTCCATTTTGCTGATTCTACTCGGTTTAGTTGTTGGCTACTTTGTTCGTAAAACCATTGCCGAAGCGAAAATTGCAGGCGCACGCGGTGCAGCCGAGCAAATTCTTGAAGATGCAAAGCGTGATGCTGAAGCACTGAAAAAAGAAGCTCTGCTTGAAGCAAAGGATGAAATCCACAAACTTCGAATAGATGCTGAACAGGAAGTTCGTGAAAGACGAAATGAGCTTCAAAAACAAGAAAACCGTTTACTCCAAAAGGAGGAAAACCTTGATCGCAAACATGAGGGAATTGATAAACGGGAAGCGATGTTGGAGAAGAAAGATCATTCTCTGAATGAACGACAACAACATATTGAAGAGATGGAAAGCAAAGTGGATGAGATGATTCGTATGCAGCAGTCAGAGTTGGAACGAATTTCGAGTCTGACTCGTGATGAAGCAAAACAAATCATTCTTGAGCGGGTTGAAAACGAGCTTTCACATGACATCGCCATCATGACAAAAGAAACTGAAAACCGTGCGAAAGAAGAGGCAGATAAGAAAGCGAAAAACATTCTTTCACTCGCCTTACAGCGCTGCGCAGCGGACCACGTTGCCGAAACAACGGTATCAGTTGTCAATCTTCCAAATGATGAGATGAAAGGACGTATCATCGGACGGGAAGGGCGTAACATTCGTACGCTTGAAACGCTGACAGGAATTGACCTGATTATTGATGATACACCTGAAGCTGTCATTCTTTCCGGATTTGATCCGATCAGACGTGAGACAGCCAGAATTGCTCTTGATAAACTCGTTCAGGATGGCCGAATTCATCCGGCACGGATTGAAGAAATGGTTGAAAAATCTCGTCGCGAGGTCGATGACTATATTCGTGAGATGGGTGAACAGACAACATTTGAGGTTGGTGTTCACGGCCTCCACCCAGATCTCATCAAGATCCTCGGCCGCTTAAAGTTCCGTACAAGCTATGGTCAAAATGTGCTTAAGCATTCCATGGAAGTCGCATTCTTGGCCGGTCTAATGGCATCGGAGCTTGGTGAAGACGCAAAGCTTGCCAAACGTGCGGGTCTTCTTCACGACATCGGGAAAGCAATTGACCATGAAGTAGAAGGAAGCCACGTTGAAATCGGGGTAGAGCTTGCGACCAAATATAAAGAGCACCCAGTCGTGATTAACAGTATTGCATCACACCACGGGGATGAGGAGCCGACTTCCATTATCGCTGTGCTGGTCGCTGCAGCAGATGCGCTTTCCGCTGCAAGGCCTGGCGCGAGAAGTGAGACGCTCGAGAATTATATTCGAAGACTTGAAAAACTCGAAGAAATTTCTGAGTCCTACGAAGGTGTTGAAAAATCATTTGCCATTCAGGCTGGACGCGAAGTGCGCATTATGGTGAAGCCGGATTCAATAAATGATCTTGAAGCTCATCGACTAGCGCGAGATATCCGCAAGCGAATTGAGGACGAGCTCGATTATCCAGGTCATATTAAGGTGACTGTAATCAGAGAAACTCGTGCCGTAGAGTATGCAAAATAAAGTGATGCGCTAAGCATCACTTTATTTTTTTGACGGCTAAGGAATTTTCAAGAAGAAAGGATTTACAAAATGAGAATTTTATTTATCGGAGATGTTGTCGGTTCACCGGGCCGTGACATGGTCAAAGAATATGTACCAAAGTTAAAAACAAAATATAAGCCTCACTTTACCATTATTAATGGTGAAAACGCCGCACATGGAAAAGGCTTGACGGAAAAAATTTATCACAGCTTAATCCAGTCCGGCGCAGATGCAATCACAATGGGGAACCACACATGGGACAAAAAAGAAATTTTTGATTTTATAGATGACGTTCCGAATTTGGTTCGCCCGGCAAACTTTCCTGAAGGAACACCGGGGAAAGGGATCACATATGTGAAAGCAAACGGCAAAGAACTTGCGGTTATTAATTTGCAGGGACGTACGTTTTTACCGCCGCTTGATGACCCGTTTTTAAAAGCGGATGAATTGATTGCTGAAGCTGCGAAAAGAACACCGTACATTTTTATCGACTTTCATGCCGAAGCGACAAGTGAAAAGCTCGCGCTTGGCTGGTACACGGATGGACGGGCATCAGCTGTTGTAGGAACTCATACACACGTGCAAACAGCGGATAACCGCATTTTGCCGAAGGGAACGGCATATATTACTGATGTAGGAATGACTGGCCCATATGACGGTATACTGGGAATGGACAGAGAGACGATTATTAAACGATTCAAAACGAACCTTCCAGTCCGGTTTACTGTAGCTGAAGGGAAAACAACGCTCAGCGGAGTTGTCATTGACATAGATGATCAAACGAAAAAAGCCGTGAAAATCGAGCGTGTTTTAATCAATGATGATCACATGTTCTTTGAATAATTGAACATAGGTTATTTTATAAAAATATTAAAAAGAAAAGCAGGAATATAGCAACTCCTTAGTGAATATAGTAAAAATGGAAGGTAGCCCGCTATTTTTGAAAAGCATTGTGGGGATGGCTTTTTGGATAGCAACATCTAATAATGATTGTTCTAATGAACACTCACTTATCCATTGTAAAACTAAGGGGGAGCAGAAATGGAAATCTTAAAAGTTTCAGCAAAATCGAGTCCAAATTCAGTGGCAGGTGCGCTTGCAGGCGTGTTGAGAGAGCGAGGAGCCGCCGAGATTCAAGCGATCGGAGCTGGTGCATTAAACCAGGCTGTAAAAGCTGTGGCGATTGCCAGGGGATTTGTGGCGCCTAGCGGCGTAGATTTGATTTGTATTCCGGCTTTTACAGATATTCAAATCGATGGGGAAGAAAGAACAGCGATTAAATTAATCGTGGAACCTCGCTAAAAACAAATAAAGTATTCTCAACCTGTTTGCGTAATGCAAACAGGTTGTTTTTCATTTATTGTGATATTTTCTCCCGATAGTATTTTTGGCATATAATGGGCGGATATGCAAAATCAGAAATGAGCTAAAACGTTTCAAAAAAAAAATTCCGCCCATTTTTCAAGACAGATACTTTTGTCCTTCTGGAAAAGACAGTGCTGTTTACGCTTATTCCATATCATGGTACAATCCGAATGTAACAAGAATTTTTCAAGGAGGATTGTACATGCAGAGTGGAAAGATGAAAGCTCTAATGAAAAAGGACGGGGCGTTCGGTGCTGTGCTGACTGAAGTTCCTATTCCTGAGATTGATAAACATGAAGTCCTCATAAAAGTGAAAGCTGCTTCCATATGCGGCACGGATGTGCACATTTATAATTGGGATCAATGGGCACGTCAGAGAATCAAAACACCCTATGTTTTCGGCCATGAGTTCAGCGGAATTGTTGAAGCTGTGGGAGAGAATGTCAGCGGTGTAAAAGTAGGAGAGTATGTGTCGGCGGAAACACACATTGTCTGCGGTGAATGTGTCCCTTGTGTAACAGGAAAATCTCATGTTTGTACCAATACTGCGATTATCGGAGTGGACACGGCAGGCTGTTTTGCGGAATATGTAAAAGTTCCCGCTGATAACATCTGGAGAAATCCTGCTGATATGGACCCGTCGATTGCTTCTATTCAAGAGCCTTTAGGAAATGCAGTTCATACCGTACTCGAGAGCCAGCCTGCAGGAGGAACGACAGCAGTGATTGGATGCGGGCCGATTGGTCTTATGGCTGTTGCGGTTGCAAAAGCAGCAGGAGCTTCTCAGGTGATAGCAATCGATAAGAATGAATACAGGCTGAGGCTTGCCAAACAAATGGGAGCGACTTGTACTGTTTCTATTGAAAAAGAAGATCCGCTCAAAATTGTAAGCGCTTTAACCAGTGGAGAAGGCGCAGATCTTGTTTGTGAGATGTCCGGCCATCCCTCAGCGATTGCCCAAGGTCTTGCGATGGCTGCGAATGGCGGAAGGTTTCATATTCTGAGCTTGCCGGAACATCCGGTGACAATTGATTTAACAAATAAAGTGGTATTTAAAGGGCTTACGATCCAAGGAATCACAGGAAGAAAAATGTTTTCAACCTGGCGCCAGGTGTCTCAACTGATCAGTTCAAACGTGCTAGATCTATCACCTGTTATTACCCATCAGTTTCCGTTAGAGGAGTTTGAAAAAGGGTTCGAACTGATGAGAAGCGGCCAGTGCGGAAAAGTAATTTTAATTCCATAAAAGGGGGATAAACATGACGAAGGAATTTGAGTTTTTAAAAGCAGAGCTTGATAGAATGAAAGAAAACCATACATGGCAAGACATAAAACAGCTTGAATCTATGCAAGGCCCATCTGTCACAGTCAATCATCAAAAAGTCATTCAGCTTTCTTCTAATAATTACCTCGGATTTACTTCACATCCTAGACTCATCAACGCCGCACAGGAGGCCGTACAGCAGTATGGAGCCGGCACCGGATCAGTGAGAACGATTGCCGGCACATTTACCATGCATCAAGAACTTGAGAAAAAGCTGGCAGCCTTTAAAAAAACGGAGGCAGCACTTGTATTCCAATCAGGCTTCACAACGAACCAAGGCGTACTTTCAAGTATTCTTACAAAAGAGGATATTGTCATCTCAGATGAGCTGAACCATGCCTCTATTATTGACGGAATTCGACTGACAAAGGCGGATAAAAAGGTGTATCAGCACGTCGATATGAGTGATTTAGAGCGGGTGCTGAGAAAGTCAATGAATTATCGGATGCGTCTGATTGTGACAGACGGCGTGTTTTCTATGGATGGCAACATAGCTCCTTTGCCTGATATTGTAGAGCTTGCTGAGAAATATGACGCATTTGTGATGGTGGATGACGCCCATGCATCCGGAGTGCTTGGCGAAAACGGCAGGGGAACGGTAAATCACTTCGGTCTTGATGGCAGAGTTCATATTCAGGTCGGAACACTAAGCAAGGCAATCGGAGTGCTTGGCGGCTATGCTGCAGGTTCAAAGGTGCTGATCGATTATTTGCGCCATAAAGGCCGTCCGTTTTTATTCAGTACATCCCATCCGCCTGCTGTCACTGCCGCTTGTATGGAAGCGATCGATGTCTTGCTGGAAGAGCCGGAGCATATGGAGCGCTTGTGGGAGAATACCGCTTATTTTAAAGCAATGCTTGTAAAAATGGGCCTGACTCTCACGAAGAGTGAAACGCCGATTCTTCCTATTTTAATAGGTGATGAAGGTGTGGCAAAGCAATTTTCTGATCAGCTCCTTTCTCGAGGCGTTTTTGCCCAAAGCATCGTTTTCCCGACTGTAGCAAAGGGTAAAGCCAGAATTCGCACGATTATAACAGCTGAGCATACCAAAGATGAACTGGATCAGGCGCTTGATGTCATCGAAAAGACGGCAAAGGAGCTCCAGCTATTGTAGGAGGAAGAGTTTGCTCTTCCTCTTTTGATTCCTTATTGATTATTATTCTCAATGAGTGTACAATGATAGGTTGCCAGTTGTGCAGAGCTTCAATAACCTTTATACTGAAGGGTGGAAGTTTGGTTTGAAAGGAGAAAATATGATATGAATGAAAAACAAAAATTAGAGAGCGGACAAGTAAATCCATCGGACAAAAAATCCGAGAAGGATTACAGCAAGTACTTTGAAGCTGTTTACATTCCGCCTTCCTTAAAAGACGCGAAAAAACGAGGCAAGGAAGCCGTTACTTATCATAATGACTTTAAAATTTCTGAACAATTTAAAGGCTTGGGAGACGGAAGAAAGTTTTATATCCGTACGTACGGCTGCCAAATGAATGAACACGATACAGAGGTTATGGCAGGGATCTTTATGGCGCTCGGTTACGAAGCGACAAACTCTGTTGACGATGCCAATGTCATTTTGTTAAACACATGCGCGATCCGTGAAAATGCCGAAAACAAGGTGTTTGGTGAGCTTGGGCACTTAAAAGCACTGAAAAAAAACAACCCCGATCTGATTTTAGGCGTGTGCGGCTGTATGTCTCAAGAGGAATCAGTCGTGAACCGGATTTTGAAAAAACATCCGTTTGTCGATATGATTTTCGGAACCCATAACATTCATCGCCTGCCGGAGCTTTTGTCAGAAGCATACCTTTCAAAAGAAATGGTCATAGAAGTTTGGTCCAAGGAAGGGGACGTTATTGAAAACCTTCCGAAAGTCCGGAACGGAAAAATTAAGGGCTGGGTCAATATTATGTACGGCTGTGACAAATTCTGTACGTATTGCATTGTGCCTTACACACGCGGAAAAGAAAGAAGCCGCCGCCCTGAGGAAATCATTCAGGAAGTGAGAAGGCTTGCGAGTGAAGGCTATAAGGAAATTACACTGTTAGGCCAAAACGTAAACGCGTATGGAAAAGACTTTGAAGATATGACGTACGGACTTGGTGATTTGATGGATGAACTGAGAAAAATCGATATCCCGAGAATCCGCTTTACAACAAGTCATCCGCGCGACTTTGACGATCGCCTCATTGAAGTGCTGGCGAAAGGCGGAAATCTGCTTGATCACATTCATCTTCCGGTTCAATCAGGAAGCTCAGAAGTTCTGAAGCTGATGGCCCGCAAATATGACAGAGAGCGTTACATGGAGCTGGTTCGAAAAATTAAAGAAGCAATGCCGAACGCTTCTTTGACAACGGACATTATCGTCGGATTTCCGAACGAAACGGACGAGCAGTTTGAAGAAACGCTTTCTCTATATCGTGAGGTGGAGTTTGACAGCGCCTATACGTTCATTTACTCTCCGCGTGAGGGCACTCCGGCTGCTAAGATGAAAGATAATGTACCGATGCGTGTGAAAAAAGAGCGTCTGCAGCGTCTAAACGCACTGGTGAATGAAATTTCTGCTAAAAAAATGAAGGAATACGAAGGCAAGGTTGTCGAAGTATTAGTTGAGGGTGAAAGCAAAAATAACCCTGATATTCTTGCCGGCTATACTGAAAAAAGCAAGCTTGTCAATTTCAAAGGGCCGAAGGAAGCCATAGGCAAAATCGTCCGCGTGAAAATCCAGCAAGCGAAAACATGGTCGCTTGATGGAGAAATGGTAGGAGAAGCAATCGAGGTGAAATAAGATGACGCTCTACTCAAAAAAAGACATTGTGCAGCAGGCACGGAACCTTGCAAAAATGATCTCTGAAACAGAAGAGGTTGATTTTTTCAAACGAGCTGAAGCGCAAATCAATGAGAATGACAAAGTGTCTGCAATCGTTAATCAGATTAAAGCCTTGCAAAAGCAGGCTGTCAATCTGAAGCATTATGAAAAGCATGAAGCGCTCAAACAAGTAGAAGCAAAAATTGACGCGCTGCAAGAAGAGCTTGAAGGGATTCCTGTTATCCAAGAATTCAGAGACTCGCAGATGGAGGTAAATGACCTACTGCAGCTCGTTGCACACACCATTTCCAACCAAGTCACAAATGAAATCATCACGTCAACCGGAGGCGACCTGCTGAAAGGGGAAACCGGTTCAAAGGTGAAGCATTCAAATAATAGCTGTTCTCTCTAAACACGGTGCCTTTACAGGCCCGTGTTTTTTTATCATTTATTTGGTTATAAATGAACTAAATTATCTATGTACTAAATGTTCAATTGGTTTTTCTGTGCTCAGCCGCGAGTAAACTTTATCGTACTTATAAGTAAAGTTTCTAGGCACACCTGCATACAATGGAACAGAAACTTTGTATTTTTATATTTTATTTATAAAAATGCACACTAGACAAATGCCCAGCATAAGATAACACGAAGAAGAACAAGGAGGCATGCCGGAATGTCTGAATACAGGGAAATTATCACGAAGGCAGTAGTAGCGAAAGGCCGAAAATTCACCCAATGCACCAACACTATCTCCCCTGAGAAAAAACCTAGCAGCATTTTGGGTGGTTGGATTATTAACCACAAGTACGACGCTGAAAAAATTGGAAAAACGGTAGAAATTGAAGGGTATTATGATATAAACGTATGGTACTCATACGCGGACAACACAAAGACAGAGGTTGTCACAGAACGGGTAAAATACGTAGATGTCATTAAACTCAGATACAGAGACAATAATTACTTAGATGATGAGCATGAAGTAATTGCCAAAGTGCTTCAGCAGCCAAACTGCCTTGAAGTGACTATTTCGCCAAATGGAAATAAAATCGTTGTGCAGGCAGAAAGAGAATTTTTGGCGGAAGTGGTAGGAGAAACAAAGGTAGTTGTTGAGGTCAATCCTGATTGGGAAGAGGAAGACGAGGAAGATTGGGAAGATGAGCTTGATGAAGAGCTTGAAGACATCAACCCGGAATTTTTAGTGGGAGATCCTGAAGAATAAAAAAGGGACTAGGGGAGACAGTACCCCCAAGTCTCTTTTTTATATTGATATATCATTCTTTTATCACTTTTTGTTTATGTTATAATGAAGGTTGGAAAATAGATACGTTGATACATAGTGAGGGATTAAACAATGGCCGGATATACGCCTATGATACAGCAATATTTAAAAATTAAGGCAGAGCACCAGGATGCCTTTTTATTTTTTCGACTGGGTGATTTTTACGAAATGTTTTTTGAGGACGCTAAAAAAGCGTCACAAGAGCTGGAAATTACGTTAACGAGCAGAGACGGCGGTGGGGCAGAAAAAATACCGATGTGCGGTGTGCCGTATCATTCTGCTTCCGCGTATATTGAACAGCTTATTAAAAAAGGATACAAAGTGGCGATCTGTGAACAGACGGAAGATCCGAAGGCCGCAAAGGGTGTTGTAAAAAGAGAAGTGGTTCAGCTTATTACGCCCGGAACTGTAATGGACGGCAAAGGCATCCATGAATCGGAAAATAACTTTATCGCATCTGTTTCAGCCTGCTCGAATGGATACGGGCTTGCGCTTTCCGATTTAACAACGGGAGAAAATTTGGCTGTTTTGATTGAACGGCTTGAAGACGTCATATCAGAAATTTATTCCGTCGGCGCACGTGAAATCGTGGTTTCAGGAAGCCTGGGTGCCGATACAGTCGCACAGCTGAAAGAGCGGTGCGGTGCAACGATTTCAATTGAAGACGGAGAAATAGACGAACACGTCACGATCATTGAGCACTTAAATAATGAAGATGTAACAAAAACGTTTATGCGCTTATATGCGTATCTGAAAAGAACCCAAAAGCGCAGCCTTGATCATCTTCAGCCTGTGCAGGTGTACGAGCTTGAGGAAGCGATGAAAATTGACTTGTACTCAAAGCGTAATCTGGAGCTGACTGAAACGATCCGTTCGAAAAATAAAAAAGGCTCCCTTTTGTGGCTGCTGGATGAAACAAAAACGGCAATGGGAGGCCGGCTTCTTAAACAGTGGATTGACCGGCCGCTTATCAGAGTCAATCAAATCGAAGAGCGTCAAGAAATGGTGGAAACATTGATGTCCCATTTCTTTGAACGGGAAGATCTGCGTGAACGGTTAAAAGAAGTATATGACTTAGAACGCCTTGCCGGCCGCGTGGCATTCGGAAATGTCAATGCCCGGGATTTGATTCAGCTGAAGGAATCGTTAAAGCAAGTGCCTGGCATCAAACAGCTGGTTGCTTCACTTGCTCATGACAAGGCCAAGGAACGTGCAGAGCGTATTGACCCTTGCGGAGATGTACTTAAACTGCTGGAAGAAGCGCTGTACGAAAACCCTCCTTTATCGTTAAAAGAAGGGAACCTGATAAAAGACGGTTACAATCAAAAGCTTGATGAATACCGTGATGCAAGCAGAAACGGAAAAGACTGGATTGCCCGCCTGGAACAGCAGGAGCGGGAATACACAGGCATTCGCTCTTTAAAGGTCGGCTTTAATAAAGTTTTCGGTTATTACATTGAAGTGACAAGAGCGAATTTGCATTTGCTTGAGGAAGGGCGTTATGAGCGGAAGCAGACGTTAACGAATGCAGAGCGCTACATTACACCAGAATTAAAAGAAAAAGAAGCGCTCATTTTAGAAGCGGAAAATAACATCTGTGAGCTGGAGTACGAGCTGTTTACCGAGCTGCGCGAGAAAGTGAAGCAGTATATTCCGCGGCTTCAGCAGCTTGCAAAACAGATGAGCGAGCTGGACGCACTGCAATGCTTTGCGACAATCAGTGAAAATCGTCACTACACGAAGCCGGAGTTCTCTAAAGATGAAGTCGAAGTGATTGAAGGCAGACACCCGGTTGTTGAAAAAGTCATGGACAGCCAGGAATATGTCCCGAACAACTGTATGATGGGCGATAACAGACAAATGCTTCTCATTACAGGTCCAAACATGTCAGGGAAAAGCACGTATATGAGACAAATCGCGCTCATTTCCATTATGGCGCAAATCGGCTGCTTTGTACCCGCGAAAAAAGCGGTGCTTCCGATTTTTGATCAAATTTTTACGCGAATCGGCGCTGCAGATGATTTGATTTCCGGACAAAGTACATTTATGGTAGAAATGCTTGAAGCGAAAAATGCGATTGTCAATGCGACGAAAAACAGCCTCATTCTGTTTGATGAAATTGGGCGGGGAACGTCCACTTATGACGGCATGGCGCTGGCACAGGCGATTATTGAATATGTTCACGATCATATCGGCGCCAAGACGCTGTTCAGCACACACTATCACGAGCTGACCGTTCTGGAGGACAAGTTGCCTCAGCTGAAAAACGTTCATGTTCGCGCTGAAGAATATAACGGAACGGTTGTCTTTCTTCATCAAATTAAAGAAGGTGCTGCTGATAAAAGCTATGGTATCCATGTAGCTCAGCTTGCTGAGCTGCCTGAAGATCTCATTGCGCGCGCTCAAGATATTTTAAAAGAGCTGGAGCAGTCAGGAAACAAACCAGAGGTGCCCGTGCAGAAACCCCAGGTGAAAGAAGAACCGGCACAGCTGTCCTTTTTTGACGCAGCGGAAAAGCCGGCTGAAACACCAAAGCTTTCAAAAAAAGAAAAGCAGGTGCTCGATGCCTTCAAATCACTTAATATACTTGATATGACACCGCTTGAAGCAATGAATGAAATGTACAAGCTGCAAAAGAAATTACATTAAAACGGGGTGATGAATGTGGCAAAAGTCATCCAGCTGTCAGATGAGCTTTCAAATAAAATAGCGGCGGGCGAGGTTGTGGAACGGCCCGCCTCAGTCGTCAAGGAATTGGTGGAAAATGCGATCGACGCTGACAGCACAGTCATTGAAATCGATATTGAGGAAGCAGGACTTGCATCCATTCGGGTTTTGGATAACGGCGAAGGAATGGAGAATGAAGATTGCAAGCGTGCTTTCCGCCGCCATGCAACAAGTAAAATAAAAGATGAAAATGATTTATTCAGGGTAAGAACGCTTGGTTTTAGGGGAGAAGCCCTGCCGAGTATCGCGTCAGTCTCTCATCTGGAGATTACGACAAGCACTGGTGAAGGAGCTGGGACGAAGCTCGTCCTTCAAGGAGGAAACATCATTTCCGAATCGCGGTCCTCAAGCAGGAAGGGAACTGAAATTGTCGTTTCGAACTTGTTTTTTAACACACCGGCCCGTTTGAAATATATGAAAACCGTTCATACAGAGCTTGGAAACATTACAGACGTGGTTAACCGTATTGCTCTGGCACATCCAGAGGTATCGATCCGTCTGCGCCATCATGGGAAAAACCTGCTTCAAACGAATGGAAACGGAGATGTACGCCATGTCCTGGCAGCGATTTATGGCACTGCTGTCGCCAAAAAAATGCTTCCGCTGCATGTAAGCTCTTTGGATTTTGAAGTGAAGGGATATATCGCTCTCCCAGAAATTACACGGGCGTCGAGAAACTATATGTCGTCTGTGGTCAATGGCCGTTACATTAAAAATTTCCCGCTCGTCAAAGCGGTTCATGAAGGATATCATACGCTTTTGCCGATCGGACGCCATCCCATTACCTTTATAGAAATTACGATGGACCCGATTTTAGTCGATGTCAACGTACATCCATCGAAGCTTGAGGTCCGGCTCAGCAAGGAAACAGAGCTTCATGACTTAATACGTGACGGAATTAAAGATGTATTTAAACAGCAGCAGCTGATTCCGAGTGCCCAGCTCCCGAAAAAATCAGC
The DNA here is from genome assembly GCF_001748205.1 of Bacillus sp. F56. Taxonomy (NCBI): domain Bacteria; kingdom Bacillati; phylum Bacillota; class Bacilli; order Caryophanales; family Bacillaceae; genus Bacillus; species Bacillus sp. F56. The sequence goes on along the minus strand of NZ_BDFC01000006.1, from coordinate 504,242 downwards.
GCCTGCCATCAAAAATGAGCAGCAGTTTATAACCTTTGATGAAAAACCTGCGGAAAAAAAAGTTCCGGAAAAATCGACTGCGCCATCTTATTCACCAATGAAACTCAGCTCAGTCGTGAAAGAGCCGGTGGATGCGGAGGAAGAATTGCCTCCTCTCCAATTTGATGCTCCACCTATCGTTGATCAGGAACAAACCCTTGAGGTGTCCGATGTCTCAGAAGAACAGACTGAAACATATGAGCAGGAATGCCATGAGGAACAGCCGCAGGCAACGTCTGAGCGGGTTCCGATTATGTACCCGATCGGCCAGATGCACGGGACTTATATATTGGCACAAAATGAAAATGGCCTGTATATTATCGACCAGCACGCCGCCCAAGAACGTATTAAATACGAGTACTTCCGTGAAAAGGTGGGGGAGGTTGAGCCTGAGGTCCAGGATATGATTGTACCACTGACGTTCCACTACTCCACAAACGAGGCTTTGATTATCGAACAGCACAAACAAGAGCTCGAAAGTGTTGGTGTCTTTTTAGAGTCATTCGGCTCTAACAGTTACATCGTCCGCTGCCACCCGGCCTGGTTTCCAAAGGGAGAAGAAGCCGAGCTGATAGAAGAAATCATTCAGCAGGTGCTCGACTCCAAAAATATTGATATTAAAAAACTCCGTGAGGAAGCCGCGATTATGATGAGCTGCAAAGGCTCCATCAAAGCAAATCGCCACCTCAGAAACGACGAAATCAAAGCGCTTCTGGACGACCTCCGAAGCACATCAGACCCATTTACATGCCCGCACGGCCGCCCGATCATCATACACCATTCCACTTATGAGATGGAAAAGATGTTCAAACGCGTGATGTAGCGGGGGGGTGGTGAAGGGGAAAAGACCTTTTGCCCGTATTTTGTCCATACATTTTTCAAGCATTGAGATATTCTTCGGAATTGATCAATGCTTTTTTTATTGTGTTTTTTCAGTGATATGAATTTAAACATTTGAAGTCATCTTGACTGTAGAAAATAAAGACTTACGTCAGCATAGGGAAGTCATTACATGGATTATGACGGAAGAGGAGCGTTTGGAGTATATAAAAAACATCCAATCATCCCATTTATCCAGATGTATAATATTGGTAAATGAGACGAAAGTAACGAATGGTGCTATTGATTAAAGTATTAGGCTTTGAAGGAGCGGGAAGATTGAAAAGTAAATGAATGGTTTTACCCATTTAAACAACCTTATATCACGTGTATATTGGATTGTAGGGGAGGGATATCATGGTCAAGATCATATTGGCATTTGTTTATCTATTTGGCTTCGTTGTGTTGAGCAATTGGGCTTTCGACGGAATATTTTCCGAGAGCTATTTCTCGCCAATCGGTTTCCTTTGGTCTATTTTATTTACATTTTTCATAGGGGTTTATACCGGCTTGCCTTTAATCTACAAAAAGTTTTCTCAATCAAGCCGTTTGATTTTGAAAAGTAAAAAGCCGATTTATTTCACTATCGGTACAGCCGTTATTCTCTTTGGGCTTTATTTTCTTAAAAACGAAATCGTCCCTATTTTATGCTATGTGGCTATTTTTTAACTCTGGCATCAGGTATAGCCCTGACCATCTTATTACAGCCCAAAACCAACAACTGTAAAACAGTATAACCAACAAGAACTAATGAAAGCCCGTCTCATAAGGTGGGCTTTATATAATCAATATTTGCTTTTTTTCTCCATCTCCAATTTATTTCGTTGTCATCCTCGTAAATACCTGGCAATGAAATTCCTACTCTTTTTTGCTTGTCATCAACAATAAACCAATTATCTTCGTCTATTAATTAATTCATCGTCTAACTTTTCAATTGCAGAGGGATCATCTTCGTCCATCACGGCCCTAAAGAAGTTTTTGAATTTTTCCATCTTCTCATTAGGAATGATTTCCCTAATAAATTGAGGAGCGGCACTGCTAATGAGCGGGGGCGCTTTAAATTTTTGCTACTAATAGAACTATGTACTAAATTTTCAATCGTGAAAGTAATTTCGTGATTAAGGAAAGTAAGTTACGCCTTCTTTATCCTTTCCTTTTACTGATAATTAGGTGGAGGAGAGATGACATGAATTTTGAAACTAAATATCTGATCAGATGGGGTATACCAGGATGGGTTTTTTTACTGATGAGTTTATGGCTATTTGTTATATTTTCTAAAGGCGTACCCGTTAATGATCCAGTGAAAAGTATTAGCTTTATTTTTAGTGCAGCGGTAATTGGCTATCTCATCTATCAAATTTATTTTGTTATGATTGGTTGTTAGGTTTCTCGGAGAGGGAGTATATAAATGGTAAAGAACTGTCTCTTAGACCAGGGGAAAGTGGTATTATTTCAACAAACGAAGTGCGTATAGAAAATACAAGGCTAAACAATACTACAAGTTGGAATTCAAATGGCAAAATGAATTATTGAAAATTACTGACGAAAACAAACGTAACTATATTGCGACGCGGTTTTCACATTTATTATCGACAACTCATAGTTTAGGAGCTCTATGCTCGTTATTTATATCTTTATTAGTAAATTTGCTTTCAACTAAATTACCCAATTACTTATGAGAGTACATTGCTTCATACTGGAAAATTGCATTTACATTATTTTATTACCTTCTATCGCCAACCAAAAGTATTACTCGCGTAATGTTAATGAAGGTGTTTTTTTATATTCTCTGTAAACTGCTTCCGGTAAATCTTAAGATAGACTATTGGCGGTGTTAACGGCTTTAGTGCGGTGGCAGTTTAGAGTGAATATTTTCCTCGTTTAGAAACTTTGTCGGCATGTTTCGGCAATCACATGGCAAAACGCCATAAAAACTTCTTATGGCGTCTGCCGTACAGGGAGGTGAGTCAAAAAGACTTTGGATACTCTTAGATCTTAGATTAGTAAAGGAATGAAGCACCAACAATGATCAACAAGATGAACAACACTACGATCAATACGAAGCTGCTTCCGCCTGAATATCCGCCGCCAGAGTATCCACCAGAATATCCACCGTAGAATCCCATGATGTCACCTCCTTTAGTCGAGATAGAATAAGGTATGCGAAACAATAACTTTCGACATAGTTTTAAGTCTAAAAAAGAAGAAATGAATATTTTGTCTAAAGGTGGACCAGTGGATTTCAGCAGACTATTAACAGTTGTACCTCACATTCATCCGCAGCAGTTGCGATTGAACCAACCTTATTAAAATACATCTCTACATCAATCCCTGATGAAGTTTTGCGATATCAATGCTTTTTATGTATCCATTGGAGTGTCATATTAGGAAACGGTTGTAAACGTGTGATCCATCATACTTCGCGGATATATCCATCTACATAACAAAATTTACATTTACAGGTAATTTAAAATAATGTATATTTTGGGTGAGGGGGGTGGAAACACATGGCATGTGGTCCGAAGATCATTATCTTTTTGGATGAACTTGATGATCCGAATGTAAGAATCATTCTAGAATGCAGAATTTAAAATACTACATTGTGTTTGCTCCCTGTTCGTGTGAACAGGGAGTTTTTTTCGTTTATATAACTGGTGATGTCCAAATATAAGGTGTTATGAATTCTCCATATCTGCCATCGGCATTTTTAAGCGGCTTCTCTATTTGGCTGGTTATCAAAAGCAAGTTCAATGAAAGCCATCAAAGCTGATATCACAACAAGCAAGACATCTGGAATATAAATAGACTGCATAAAGTAATCTGCAAAACAGATCGTTATAAGATTGCTGATAAAATACAGTATAAAAGCAAAAAGTGCAGTCTTTTTCAAAGAAAGTGATTTTTCCAAAATGATAGAGATTATCTTTGTGAGTGGGTCTATGATTACGCCTACAGCAAAGCAGGCTAAAATAAATAAAGCTAATGTTTGATTGGAAGCGTATGTGATGCCAAGTATGGAGAATAATCCTTTCATCCCGAAGAAAAAGCCGCCGAAGATGACTGCAAGTGCAATAGCCACAATAAAAATGACAGATACAATTCCGATTAATTTTGATTTCAGGTTAAAATCCTTAGAGTGCTTGTTCTGTTCTTTTTGGCACAAGGATGACACTCCCTTCACCTGCTTACTCATACAAACCTTTATCCTTAAATGAACCCAAAATATCTATAAGTCTGTTTCTGACGAAAGTAGTATAACATATTTTAACAAAACCAAAAAAGGCCCTTTCCGCTGGGGAAAGGCCTTTTTCACCATGTTAATTTCTGAGATTCGCCGAAGTTTTCTCTTTTTTTGGCCAAATAAAATAGCTGGCTGTAATGAGAAAGTCAATGCCTATAATGACAGTCCACAGTTTAAGAATGCCGCTCAATGCCTCGGTTCGGGCAGAGTCTTTGATAAAATAAATCATCCCTGCCAATAGTCCCGCACCAATTAAGTAGGCCAGCACATGTCTTAGCCAGCCTTTCGCACCGTGCTTGGCATGATCCATTCCAAAACGTTTCAGAGGTTTTGCGCCTTTTTTTGTCACATAATATTGAAATTTCTCATCTGCCCATTGAATCATTTGTTTCCCATAAGCGATCGATATACCGATGTAAACAGCTGCAATTCCATGTGCTGCGGTCGCTGAGGCTCCGCGGTAAAGGTCCACACCAGTTGCCGCTAATAAGATCAAATCGATAACTGGAGTTAAGGCAAGGAATAGCAGTCCTAATGTATGTCGTTTGAATAGGTAGCGTACAGCAAGCCCCAAAACAATGACAACCCAAAACGCAATTTCACAGAAAACAATCATCCATGCGATACCGTTCAATCCATTCCCCTCTTTTCAATACAGTTGTATTATTTAAATAATATGTTACCACCTTTGTTTTTGTAACACAACTGTATTATAAAAATTGCTCTCTCATTTTTTTCTTGTTACAATAAAGCTATGCCAAAACAAATTGACCATGAGAAAAGAAGAAAACAAATTGCAGAAGCGACGTGGCGCGTTATTTTAGAACGGGGGATGGAGGGAGCATCAGCCAGGAACATTGCAAAGGAAGCAGGATTGTCATTAGGTGCGCTGCGCCATTATTTCACTACACAGGATGAACTGCTTGCTTTTGCAATGAAACTTGTTCAAGAAAAGGTGACGGCTCGAATTAAGGACATTGCCATGAAGGATTTACTCCCTAAGGAAAAAGTGTTGCACATTTTGCTTGAAATTGTCCCAACGAATGAAGAAACGATAAGAGAGATGGAGGTTTGGTTTGCTTTTACTGCTTATGCCAGACATAAAAAGGATATGTTTGATGCGAATCATGACGGGATTTTCAGCGGCATGCGGAATCTGATTGCCTATTTAGATGAATCCGGTTTACTGAAGCAGAATGCTGATAAAAACATTGAAGCTGAGAGGCTTTATGCGCTTGTTGACGGCTTGGCTTTACATGCGATGCTTGACCCTGTACGAGTGAATAAAGACAGAATCAAGCGGGTCATTATGCAACATGTAGAGTCAATTTGCGTGGAAGATACACGTGAGAAAGAAGAGAAGGAATAATGATAATGCTGTGCAAAAACGGTTCAATAAAGTGCCATCTATTTATCCTAAGCGTTACTGGATAGCTTGATGTAAAGCAGCGCCTTTGAGCGAATGCTCTAAGGCGCTAAGCTGCATTATTTCGATGAAAGTGAGAATCAGCTGTGCTGGATATCAATTGTATATACTGCACGATCTGTTACGACCTTCAATCCTTCGTTTTCTTGATGAATATGAATATCACCTAATAAAGGAATCTCATAGGCATTTTGCGGAAGCGGCACGTTTCCGTCCTCAGTGAAGGTTGTTCCTTCACCTTCTAAAACGAGCTCTTCTTTCGCTACATAGTCATCAGGGTGACTCGTGCTTCGTATAGCCACTTTTTGAAGGTGGAGAACAATCTGATCCAAGTCTGATATCTCTTCATCATGGGTCAATTCACCTTTTCTAATATCAAGTGTCTGGCCGACTTTTGATTCCAGCCATTGGGAAAGCTGTGTATTCGTGTGTGCCATCAATATTCCTCCTTTTGATCTACACGATACTATTCCCAATTGCTGCATCTTTTACACGGAAAAGAGCCGCCTCACCCCTTATGTATGAAACAATTCGCAGTTCAAAGCCTTGATATAATGTATGGCAGAACGCTGGACAGCTTCGCCGGCATTTTCTTTGACCACTTTAGAAAAAGCATTGTAAAGCCGGTTGAATTGAAGCGGTTTCACTTTGGCTGCTATTTCTTCAACTTTGGATGCGGGAAGGGGAATGAGATTTGGGTAGCTGTACATAAAGCTGACCCAGTTTTGATCCGCCGTAACCGTAATGATATCTCCAGTCAATAGACATCCTTTCCCTTTATTGCCGTTGCTCCAATGAAGAACAGCACCGCCTTTAAAATGTCCGCCCAGTCGGTAAAGGTCCAGCCCCGGCTTCATGCTGAGCGTTTCCCCTGACCAGAAGTGAATGTGATTGCTTGGTCTTGTCACCCATTTTTTGTCATCTTCATGGATATAGATCGGGGCCTGAAATGCTTCAGCCCACTCAACCTGAGTAGAGTAATAATGTGGATGAGACAAAGCGATGGCTTGAATACCGCCTAATTCGTTGATTTGGTCAATTGTCCTTTGGTCAAGATATGAAATGCAATCCCACAGCACATTAAAGCCCTTATGCTGGATCAGATGGGCTGTTTGTCCAATCGCAAACTCTGGTTCAGTTTTGATGCTGTAAAGATGGTCTTCTTCCTTTTTGAGAATGTTTTGAAGGTTTTCTTTCTCACGCATGTCTTCAAGAGTTGTCCAAGTTTGTCCATCAGGATGAATATACTGTCTCTCATCCTCGCAAATCAGACACGAGTTGGGCGGATCTACAGTCTGTGCATGCTGCACACCGCATGTGTTGCAGATATAATATGGCACTTTCTTCACTTCCTTCATCCATTTTCCATTATTTTACCTTATGGTTATGAATATTCAAACAAAAATCCGGCAGTTCTGCTGAGAGAAAATTGCCGGATTTTTGATGCTGTTTATTGGCCGGGAACGGAATTTTCCGCGTTGACAGCGCCCGCTCCGTACACATTCGGATCTTCATCTTTCCATTTGTCCGTGCCGTTTTTCAAAAGCTCTTTCACTTCATCGGGTGAAAGATCCGGGTTTTGCTGGAGAATTAAAGCTGCGATTCCTGCGCAAATTGGTGTTGCCATCGAGGTTCCTGACATTGTGAAGTACTGAGATCCTACACGGCTTGACTTTTGAAGCTTATCAATATAGGAATTCGGAGAGCGAAGGGAAATAATATTAACACCCGGCGCTAAAATATCGGGCTTTTCTTTCCCGTATACTGTCGGACCGCGGCTTGAGAAGGAAGCGACCGTATCATCATCGCTGCTTGCAGTATCGTTATCGTCAAGCGCACCTACTGTAATCACCTTTTCGCTCACGCCCGGGCTTGCAATGGTCTGCGAATCAGGGCCTGAGTTTCCGGCAGCGACACAGACGACAATCCCTGCGTTCCACGCTTCTTCAACCGCTCTGACTAACGGATCTTCCTGTTCATTATCATATCTAAGGGCATCGCCCCCGAGCGACATACTCATAATATCAATCGGTTCATCAGGGTTGTCCTCATTGTATTGAATACACCACTCAACACCCTCTATAATATCTGCTAACGTTCCTGAACCCTGCTTGTTTAATACCTTTACGCCGATGAGATTGGCTTCCGGTGCGGGTCCGCGGTATTTTCCGGAAGAGGATGCGCCGCTGCTTGCGACATCACCTGCACAATGTGTGCCATGACCATTATCATCGTATGGCTCTGTTTTTTGATTGACCATGTCCGCGAACCCGATAATTCTGCCTTCTAAATCAGGATGCGGGTAGATTCCTGTATCGACAACAGCGACAGTAACGCCTTTTCCTGTCAGGGTTTTCCCGTTTCGGACGACTTCCCTCGCATGGCTTGCTTCAGTTGCCGTGTCTAAAAGTGCTTTGACTTCGCGGTTTAAATACACTTTACGGATATTGCTGCATTCAGAAAGAAGAGAATGTAATGCTGAGGGGGTAACCTCCGCACTGCAGCAGTTGATTTTGTTGAAGCGGGTTTTTAGCTTACTCCGTTTTTCTTTTTGCAGTACCTCCCCAGCCATTTGAATGCCGGTCTCGTGACAGCCTTCCTCAAATTCAATAATGACTGACATTCTTTTTCTGTTTTTCAATTTGGTTTCGAAAAAATTATGCAAGAAGCAAGGAGTCCATTTGAAGGGCTTGTAAAGCTGCAATACGGTTTCCCGTAACGGCCAATCTAGCTTATGAGCATTTGCTCTCACCATTTGTACCATAGAGTACCCAAACATGTATTTTCCTCCTATTATAAGGTTCTCTGTATACTCTATGAACAGATGATAGGTTTGGTAAGTTTGTTTGTCCTTTATAAGAGGCGGATAAGAGTTTGTTTTTATGAATCTTTCGTATTAGATACGATGGATGAGAGGTTGAGGAAATCATTGGGGATTGAAAAGGAACATTTGTTCGTATTATAATGTGGTCATATCAAACTGGAAGGGGAGAGCGGCTGTATGAATTTCTACTTACATCGATCTTTGGAAAGCCAAATGCCAATCAGCATTATATATATGAAGAAAGACGGAACAATTAGTAAAAGAACGATTATTGTAAGGCAGAAAAGCAAAACGAAAATCAAAGCATTTTGTTTTTCGAAACAACAGATCAGAACATTTTTATTGGACTCTATCCTCTCCTGTGACTTTGTGAGAACAAATAAGAAAAATCTTTATTTTGCAGGCCAGTAACAGGCGTCCGTCTAAGCAAACGGACAGCCTGTTACGAAAACCCTCCTTAAACCTATATACATTTATTTGCCAAGTGAGGTTGTTCCTACCTTTTTTGGCTTTCCTCTCAACCTTTTTTCACTCTTATTTGAAATGAACCGCTAATAACCGTGACAATCAATTGATTTTTTGAAACCGGGAACTTTTTCACTGATGATATCGTGTATACAATGGTAAGATAAAACCTATTGGCTAAACCTCATATAATGAACCGTGCCATTCTTATGAAAGGAGTTAAACATGAGAAGATTTTTACTAAATGTCATATTAGTCTTAGCCATTGTCTTGTTCTTGAGATATGTTCATTACTCATTAGAACCTGAACCATCAAATCAGCCAGATACATATTCAAATTTCAGCAGCTTGGCAGAGAATGAGAGTCCAGCCGATTACGATATTTCATATAATGAGAAAAAAGGAAGCAAAGTCTTAATTATGTCTCCGCATGGCGGTAGAATTGAAGGCGGAGTAAGTGAGCTTGTTCGGTATTTCAATCATGAATACTCTACATACCTGTTTGAAGGGCTGAAGTCCCACGATAACCAAACGCTGCATATTACAAGCACCAATTTTGATGAGCCATTAGCTAAAAAGAAAATCAAGGAGCATCAATATGTGGTGGCTTTTCACGGATATAAAGGGGAGAACAAGAATACCCTTGTAGGGGGAACGGATCGAAAGCGGGCAAAAATGATTGTGAGAGCTCTTGAGCGGAGAGGGTTTTCCGCTGAATTAGCGTCGTCTAAAAGCGGTCTCGCTGGATTGAATGCCGAAAACATTAACAACCAAGGAGAAACGGGGCTAAGTATACAGCTGGAAATCAGCCGCGAGCAGAGAGAAGCATTTTTTGATGATTTTTATTATAAAAATAGAAAATACACAAAGAACAGTGAATTTTATGCTTATGTCAGTGCGATCAAAGGTGTCCTGGAAAAAGAGTATTCGTAACAAGCAGATCAGAAGACAAAATACGAGAAGATCAGTAGACTGAAATAGGATGAACAAGGAGGCAAAACAATGGCAGATCATCATTTTTATTTAAAAGCGAACTGGCCGGGTAAACGCAATGATGTGGGTACGATCGAAAGCGGTAACCTGATCACATCGATTTCCATCCCTAAAGAAATGGATGGACCGGGAGAAGGGACCAACCCTGATGAAATGCTTCTCGGTGCGGCAGCGACCTGTTACATTATTACACTTGCAGCGATGATGGATAGAAGCGGGCTGGAAAAAGAAGACTTGCAGATGGAGTCAGAAGGTATTGTCGACGTCACGAAAGGAGTCTTTACATACAAAAAGATTATTCACCGTCCCTCTGTTGTGCTTAAACATGATGCTTCACAAGACGACATCGCGTTGGCACACAAGCTTTGTGAAAAAGCGGAGTCGTCATGCATGATTTCGCGTGCGATTCAAGGGAATGTCGAGCTGCAGCTTAAAGCCTCTGTAAAAGCGGGGGGAGAATAATGAAAACAGACGGTTACTCACAGACCGTCTGTTTTTTATCTTCAGCGTGGGCTTTCGACTGATTTAGCACAACCACGCCCGCAATGACGAGCGTGAGACCGAATATTCCCTTTAAACTGATGGTTTCGCCAAAAAGCAAAAAACCGACAATGGCTGTAAGCGCGGTACCAACGCCCGACCATGTTGCGTACGCGCTTGATAAGTCAATTGTTTTTAAAGAAAAGCTTAGAAAAGTAAAAGCGGAAAGAAATCCGACTACGACTCCGGCAATGGGCCAGGCCTGTGTAAATCCTTCTGAAAGCTTCAGCATCGTGCTTCCAAACACTTCAGATAAAATGGCGAGAGCCAAATAAAGCAATCCTTTCATCATCCTCACTCCTTTACTGCCAGTTAAGTAATATGACCCCTGATATTAATAAAAGAATCCCGAAAAGCCCTTTCGCATTCAGTTCTTCCTTGAACCATTTCACTCCGATTACTGTCGTCAGCACCGTTCCCGCCCCGCTCCAAGTCGCATAGGAGAGGCTTAGGGGAATATGGTTTAACGTCAGTGACAGCATATAAAAGGCGAGGGAATAGCCAATGACGACCAAGGCACTCGGCTTCCACTTTTTGAAGCCATCAGATACTTTCAGCATGGCTGCCCCTATCGATTCCGAACATATGGCAATCGTGAGGAATATATATCCTATTAACATCTTAAATTCTCCTCACTATATTTTTAGATTAGAAAAGAGCTTCAGCTAGAAAAATATTAGTGTAAGCCTATGTATGAGTCAAGAGATTCATTTTTACACACTTAAAAAGACCCCTTTTTAAGGGGTCTTTTGCGATTAATAATAATAAGGGAACGGGGCATACGGATAATAGGGGTATCCGCCATACAAATAAGGATTAAATAAAGCGCTTCCTATAAGCCCGCCTGCAAGGCCGCCGATAAACGGGCCTCCAAAAAATCCGAATGGCCGGCCAAACCCAAATCCATAGCCAAATCCGGGTCTTCCAAACCCGTAACCGAATCCGAAAGGTCTTCCAAATCCAAATGGTCTCCCGAATCCAAAAGGTCTTCCAAATATTCTTGTATCTTCAGGACTGAAATTCTCTAACTCGTTCATGTTTTCTTTCCTCCTGTAATAAAGTGTAGATGATGCAGTGTATTCAGCCTGCCCGGATTTGATTGGGCGAATTAAGGAAAAAAGAGGATGTGAACACATTGGGCCTGTATCAGTCTGACTGGTCGAAAGCACCGCCCCACGCACATGCTTATCATGTCAAAACATCGAGGGAACAGGGCCATTATCATCTGATTGAAGGGTTTACTCAGCCCGCAAACGGATCAAATACCGATCAGCATACACATTACTATACAGGGATCACTTCATTTGAAAACGGCCATTTTCATCGGTATTACGGAATCTCAGGGCCGGCGATTCCTTTATCAGATGGCACACATTATCATGAAATCGAAGAAACGACGTATCTGGCCTATAACAAGCCGGTTGAGATCCAGTACGGAGGGGTTGTTTATGCTCCTGGAGATGACGAAAGAAAAACGCACCGTCATACCCTGAAAGGACAGACAAGGGAAATTGTCGGCAATGAGCCGCTCGGCTGGTAGAAGGATGTTTACCGATGCAAAAAAAGGGCAAAATGGATAGGTGGTTGTCCATGTTGAATGCTATAATGGGAGGAGATTTATAAAAGAGAGTGATACATATTGAATAATACGAAGCAGCCCGTTGTCATTTTAGTCGGACCGACGGCAGTGGGGAAAACCAATTTAAGTATTCAGCTAGCCAAATCCTTAAACGCGGAAATTATCAGCGGAGATTCAATGCAGATTTATAAAGGGATGGATATTGGAACAGCTAAAATTACCGAACAGGAGATGGAGGGAGTTCCTCATCATCTGATTGACATTTTAGAACCCCAAGACTCCTTCTCTACCGCCGATTATCAAAGCTTAGTAAGAAATAAAATCAGCGAGATTGCAAATAGAGGAAAGCTTCCGATGATTGTCGGCGGTACAGGGCTATATATACAATCTGTGCTATACGATTATACATTTACGGAAGAGGCAAATGATCCTGCGTTTCGAGAGAGCATGCAAATCGCTGCTGAACGGGAAGGCGCTGACTTTCTTCATGCCAAACTTGCTGCAGCAGATCCCGAGGCGGCAGCTGCGATTCATCCCAATAATACAAGAAGAGTCATTCGCGCGCTGGAAATTTTACATACATCCGGAAAAACGATGTCGCAGCATTTGAAGGAACAAAAACGAGAACTTCTGTACAATGCAGTGTTAATCGGGCTGACAATGGATAGAGACACGCTTTACGAAAGAATTAACCGGCGGGTCGATATGATGATGGAGGCAGGTCTGCTTCCGGAAGTGAAACACTTGTACGACAAGAACGTGAGAGACTGTCAATCGATACAGGCGATAGGCTATAAAGAGCTTTATGCATATTTTGACGGTTTTGTGACACTTTCCGATGCTGTTGAACAACTAAAGCAGAATTCAAGACGGTATGCGAAACGCCAGCTGACGTGGTTTCGCAATAAAATGCAAGTTACATGGTTCGATATGACACCGCCAGTTGATATGGAGCTGAAAAAAAAGGAAATTTTCACACATATAGCAGGAAAACTCGAACTTTAATCGAAACTGTATGATATAGAGAATCAAGGAGGACGAAACATGAAACCGATTAATATTCAGGATCAGTTTTTGAATCAAATCCGGAAAGAAAATACGTATGTCACTGTTTTTTTGCTGAACGGCTTTCAGTTGCGGGGCCAGGTGAAAGGCTTTGATAACTTTACCGTTTTGCTGGAATCGGAAGGTAAGCAGCAGCTTATATATAAACATGCGATCTCTACGTTTGCGCCGCAAAAAAACGTCCAGCTTGAACTCGAATAGATCAAAAAATGCCATGTCAAGACATAAGGAGGCTGCCGGGGGATTCTCGGCAGCCATTTTTAACATGTAAATCCACTTTTGATCCAAACTTTTTTGTGTAAGCTGACCATGCCAAGGCACGGTCTTTTTTTATGAGAACAACATACTAAAGAAAAAATGGTATATTATGTATAAATATGAACTTAGGGAGTGACGCGACCTTGTTTGAAAGTGAAGCAGAACTGAGACGAATCAGGATCGCCCTTGTGTGGATTGCTGTTTTTTTACTGTTCGGGGCGTGCGGGAGTCAAGATACCATCATTGAAACAGACAGCGGCAATTCAGACTATGAAACGCCTCAGCCAACCTCATTTCCGCTTGAACATAATCATTTTGGCGTGATGGAGGACGGCTATATCAAAATTTATGAGTATAATGAGTCCCGCAATGAGGTAAAGCTGAAGAAAGAGTACGCGGATGATGAGCTTGAATAAAATTCACAAGCATTCGAATTTACAAAGCGGATGCCAGCCGCTAAACTAAATACAGACACAGATCAAACAGAGGGTGAAAAAATGAAGCATAAAGTGATCGTGAATCATTGGGAAGAAATTTGCGAAGATGATTCTTGCTATGAATACGGAACAAGTATCATTGTGAACGGAAAAGAATTAATCAGAGAAGCGTCAATTATCACTGCTTTGAAGGCGGTTTTAGAAGAGATCGGCGCGGATGTTGAAATAGAAGAAACAGTAGAGAGCGAAAAATGCTGTGATAGCTTAAGAAAAAAAAATCTAGACTACTAAGCAGTTTTTTTTCATGTTATGATAAACATCGGCTAAAAAACGACACCCCGAGTAGGACGAGAGATGATTCTCGTTCTGCTCTCTTTTTTGGGCCCTAATGAGTCTGTCCATTTGCCTGATTTGATCAAAATATGAATTTTTCATAAAAACAAATCTATATATTGTGTTTTTGCTAGAGGGTAGTATACTATATATAGTGTTAGTGATGAGAGATTCATATTTTTTGATAGGTCGTGATAAAACGTGGTACAAATCATATTTGATTCGAAAACAGGGAATGTTCAGCGGTTTGTGAATAAAATAGGCTTTCAGCAGATACGCAAGGTGGACGAAATAGACCACGTGGACACTCCGTTTGTTTTGGTCACCTACACGACAAACTTCGGTCAGGTACCGGCATCAACACAATCATTTCTCGAAAAATACGCCCATCTCTTATTAGGAGTCGCTGCGAGCGGCAATAAAGTATGGGGCGATAACTTTGCAAAAAGCGCCGATACCATTTCTAGACAATATCAGGTGCCGATCTTGCACAAATTTGAACTCAGCGGCACATCTAAAGACGTTGAATTGTTTACTCAGGAGGTAGAAAGAGTTGTCACAAAATCAAGTGCCAAAATGGATCCAGTTAAATAACGAAATCATGATCCAAAAAGATGGAAAATTCCAGTTTGATAAGGATAAAGAGGCTGTACATAGCTATTTTGTAGACTATATCAATCAAAACACAGTTTTCTTTCACGATTTAAAAGAGAAGCTGGATTATTTGATTGAAAACCAATACTACGAAGAGGAATTCTTAAGCCTTTATTCTTTTGAAGACATTAAAGAAGTGTTTAAGACAGCTTACGCTAAGAAGTTTCGTTTTCCTTCCTTCATGAGTGCGTTTAAATTCTATAATGACTATGCTTTGAAAACGAATGACAAGAAAAAAATCCTCGAGCGTTATGAGGACCGGATCTCAATTGTTGCGCTGTTCTTCGCCAACGGCGACACTGAGAAAGCAAAAGAATATGTGAACCTGATGATCAATCAGGAATATCAACCGAGCACACCGACATTTTTGAATGCCGGCAGAAAACGCCGCGGAGAACTTGTCAGCTGCTTCTTGCTGGAAGTCAATGATTCCTTAAACGATATCTCAAGAGCGATCGATATCTCCATGCAGCTTTCTAAACTGGGCGGCGGGGTTTCTCTTAACCTGTCCAAGCTCCGTGCGAAAGGTGAAGCCATTAAAGATGTTGAAAATGCGACAAAAGGCGTTGTAGGCGTCATGAAGCTTCTTGATAACGCGTTCCGTTACGCTGACCAAATGGGGCAAAGACAAGGATCCGGCGCGGCGTACTTAAACATTTTCCACCGCGATATCAATGATTTTCTTGATACGAAAAAGATTTCTGCGGATGAAGATGTGCGTGTCAAAACGCTTTCTATCGGTGTTGTCATTCCGGATAAGTTCGTTGAGCTTGCACGTGAGGACAAAGCGGCTTATGTATTCTATCCGCACACGATTTATAAAGAATACGGCCAGCACATGGATGAGATGGACATGAACGAAATGTACGACAAATTTGTCGACAACCCTCGGGTCAAAAAGGAAAAAATTAATCCGCGGAAACTGCTTGAAAAACTGGCGATGCTTCGTTCTGAATCAGGCTATCCATACATCATGTTCCAAGATAACGTGAACAAAGTGCATGCGAATAACCATATTTCCAAGGTGAAATTTTCTAACCTTTGCTCTGAAGTGCTGCAGGCATCTCAAGTGTCTTCATACACAGACTATGATGTAGAAGATGAAATCGGTTTGGATATTTCCTGCAACCTGGGCTCACTTAACATTCTCAACGTTATGGAGCATAAATCTATCGAAAAAACAGTCAAGCTTGCGACAGACTCTTTAACACATGTGTCTGAAACGACTGACATCCGTAATGCGCCTGCTGTAAGACGTGCAAACAAAGCGATGAAATCAATTGGTCTCGGCGCTATGAACCTTCACGGTTACCTTGCGCAAAACGGCATTGCGTATGAAAGCCCGGAAGCGCGTGACTTTGCAAACACGTTCTTTATGATGGTGAACTTCTACTCCATCCAGCGTTCTGCGGAAATCGCAAAAGAGAAAGGCGAAACGTTTGATCAATATGAAGGCTCAACCTATGCGACGGGTGAATACTTCGATAAATACGTTTCCGCTGATTTCTCACCGAAATACGAAAAAATCGCCAATCTGTTTGAAGGTATGCATATCCCGACAACAGAGGACTGGAAACAGCTAAAAGCATTTGTCGCTGAACACGGTATGTATCACAGCTACAGATTATGCATTGCGCCGACAGGCTCTATCTCATACGTGCAATCAAGTACGGCGTCTGTTATGCCGATTATGGAACGAATTGAAGAAAGAACATACGGCAACTCAAAAACGTATTACCCAATGCCTGGGCTTGCATCTAATAACTGGTTCTTCTATAAAGAAGCCTACGATATGGACATGTTCAAGGTTGTAGATATGATCGCGACTATCCAACAGCACATTGATCAGGGCATCAGCTTCACATTGTTCTTAAAAGACACAATGACGACCCGTGATTTAAACCGAATCGATCTGTATGCACATCATAGAGGAATTAAAACCATTTACTATGCAAGAACGAAAGATACTGGGCAAGACAGCTGCCTTTCTTGTGTTGTTTGATTAAAGGAGAGTTTATAGTGACAAAAATTTATGACGCAGCAAACTGGTCAAAGCATGAAGACGATTTTACCCAAATGTTCTATAACCAAAACGTAAAACAGTTCTGGCTTCCGGAAGAGATTGCTTTAAACGGCGATCTCCTCACATGGAAGTACCTCGGAAAAAATGAGCAGGACACTTATATGAAGGTACTTGCCGGACTTACGCTTCTTGATACAGAGCAAGGGAATACGGGGATGCCGATCGTGGCTGAACACGTAGACGGCCATCAGCGGAAAGCTGTGCTGAACTTTATGGCGATGATGGAGAACGCTGTCCATGCGAAATCGTACTCTAATATCTTCATGACCCTTGCACCGACTGAAACGATCAACGAAGTATTCGAATGGGTTAAACAAAATAAATATTTGCAGAAAAAAGCGCAAATGATTGTCGGGCTTTACAAAGCCATTCAAAAAGATGATGAAATTTCACTGTTCAAAGCGATGGTTGCTTCCGTCTATCTGGAAAGCTTCCTTTTCTACAGCGGTTTCTATTATCCGTTATATTTCTACGGACAAGGAAAACTGATGCAAAGCGGTGAGATCATTAACCTGATTCTTCGTGATGAAGCGATTCACGGTGTGTATGTCGGTCTCCTTGCTCAGGAAATTTATAATAAACAGACAGAAGAGAAAAAAGCAGAGCTTCGTGAATTTGCGATCGACCTTCTGAATGAGTTATATGAAAATGAGCTTGAGTATACAGAGGACTTGTACGATCAAGTCGGACTCTCACACGATGTAAAGAAATTCATCCGCTATAATGCAAATAAAGCGCTCATGAACCTTGGATTTGATCCATACTTCGAAGAGGAAGACATTAATCCGATCGTTTTAAACGGATTAAATACAAAAACTAAATCGCATGACTTCTTCTCCATGAAGGGGAACGGTTATAAAAAAGCGACAGTTGAGCCGCTCAAAGATGATGACTTTTATTTTGAAGATGAAAAAGAGCAGATATAATATCTGCTCTTTTCGGCTTGAAGGTTAAATGAGGAGGACGCAGTACCCATGGGAAAAATGGACGAAATGATTTTAGTCGCCCCGCGTGATGATGTGTTTAAGAAAGAAAGCTTAACCTTCCAGGGCGTGTACAGTGAAGATAGCAGAGTAGCAGAAATCATGGCTCAGATTGAAGCTGCCTATCGTGAAATGAGAAGGGGAGACGCGGAAGAAGATCCGCGTTTCAAGCAGCCGATACCTTATGTCGTTATCAAGCGCGAAGATGAAGTCTTCCTTTACGAGCGGCTGGCTGGCGGCGGTGAATCACGCCTGCACAACAAACTTTCTCTCGGCTTTGGCGGCCATATGAACGCGATCGAAGAGGCAGCTTCATTTGCTGAAGTCTTAAAGCTGAACACAGACCGTGAGCTTGAGGAAGAACTGCAAATAAATGAAGAAGATAAACAGGCGATTGTCACACTGGGATTGATCAATGATGATGAAAACAGTGTCGGTAAAGTGCATATCGGTATTCTTTCTGCGCTTCAATTAAAGCCAGGCGCACAAGTGGAAGTGAAAGAGAGAGAACAAATTGCGGGTAAATGGATGAAAGTTTCTGAATTAAAACAGAGTGATATCTATAACCGTCTGGAAACATGGTCACAGTTTGTTGTTGATATTCTTGAATAAAAAAACCCGGTTTCTCGTGATGAGGAGCCGGGTTTTTTTATGAGACGCTCGTCCCCGTCTCGACTATGATTCCAGAATCACGATAGCGTCAAAGCCGGTATTTCTCGCTCTGGCAGCGAGAGTGTCCGCATTGTCTTTGGATGAAAATGCGCCAATCTGCACTTTGTATAATCCATCCTTTAAAAGGACAATCGAGTCAAACCCTTTAGCTTCGGCGCTCCTTGCCAGCGAGTCCGCATTCGCTTTTACTTTAAATGCACCGATTTGAACCTTATATAACCCTGTGCTGGAAGTCTTTTTAAGGTTAAAGGCTTGCTCCAGCCCGTTTGCATGCCCTCTTGCTAAGCTTTGAATAAAGCTGCTTGTTTTCAGTTTGTTTGCATCGGCAACGGTATCAAGGAAGCCGTTTTCGGTCAATAGGGCAGGCATGGCCGACTCCCTTAGGACGTGGAAGTTGGCTGTTTTTTTGCCGCGATCGGCAAAGTCGACTGATTGTATCACTTCAGAGTGAATTGTCGATTGATAAGACGTCGTTGGGGCACCTACACCTGGATAAATGTAGCTTTCAAAACCTGTGCCTCCACCGGAATTAACGTGAATGGATAAAAAGAAATCTGCTCCCCAGTTATTTGCGGCAGATGTGCGGTCATTTAAGCTGACATATTGGTCGCTTGTCCGGCTCAGCAGCAAAGAAATACCTTCATATTCATTAGTCAATATCGTACGTAAGGCAAAAGCGATTTGCAGAGTTAACGTTTTTTCTTGAAGGCCATTTCCTGTTGCGCCAGGATCAGACCCGCCATGGCCAGGATCAATAAAAATTTTAACCATTCTTCATCACCTCATTACAGGATATGAAAAAACACGGCTTCTGCTTGTACGATTATCATTTATCTGAAAAATGAGGAAATACCCCTTCAACATCCGGAAATTATTTCTCGGGAAAGCGCAAAATTCAACATGAAGCGACAACTGATACGGTCTGAAATGAAATATGTGCATATGTCAGATGTTAGTGAGTATTATGGGTTCGATTCTATCTGCACTGATTCCTGCTGATTTTAAGCTGTGCTTTCATTTTAAAAGCATGCATTTAGATATGAGAGCGCCGTTCATTTTGAAAAAAGGAAGGGATGGGTCATGAAAGATATCACTAGAAGAAAAAGAAAACACCTTCGCAGGGATCTTCGGGCGGATGATACGCTTTGCACAAAAAACAGCTCGTTTGAATGAAAAAAGGATTAACAATGTTTCTAACGTGAAGGGAGAAAAGTAGATATTACTCTAATAAAATGATTAAAAACAAAATCTCATGGTTTGTCCACCCAATGTTCGTGAATACAATAAGAAATAAAGTATTTCTCGGGAAAGCGCAGGATTCCTTATCGTTCCCGAAAAAAGCAACTGATTCGACACATGATAGGCGTTTGTCACAATCGGCATCCGCTTGAATATCATATAGAGAGAACAGAGAGGTGAAGATGTTGGAGCGCGCTGTGACTTATAAAAACAACGGACAGATCAACATTATTCTGAACGGGCAAAAGCAGGTGCTGACGAATGCTGAGGCAGAGGCGGAGTATCAGGCTGCATTGCAAAAAAACGAAGCAAAGCACGGCATTTTGAAGGAAATTGAAAAAGAGATGAGCGCATTAGTTGGGATGGAGGAAATGAAACGCAACATCAAGGAAATATACGCCTGGATTTTTGTGAACCAAAAACGCGCGGAGCAAGGCTTGAAGGTGGGAAAACAAGCACTGCACATGATGTTTAAAGGAAATCCGGGAACGGGAAAAACGACGGTTGCACGGCTGATCGGCAAGCTGTTCTTTGAAATGAATGTCCTGTCAAAAGGCCACTTAATCGAAGCGGAGCGAGCTGATCTGGTCGGGGAATATATTGGACACACCGCCCAAAAGACGAGAGATTTAATCAAAAAGTCATTAGGCGGCATTTTGTTTATAGACGAAGCCTATTCGCTGGCAAGAGGCGGCGAAAAGGACTTTGGGAAAGAAGCGATCGACACACTTGTAAAACATATGGAAGACAAACAGCATGAGTTTATTTTGATACTCGCCGGATATTCTCGGGAAATGGATCATTTTCTCTCGCTAAACCCGGGTCTCCAATCAAGATTTCCCATCTCCATTGATTTTCCGGATTATTCTGTGACCCAGCTCATGGAGATTGCGAAACGAATGATTGATGAAAGGGAATACCAGCTCAGTCAAGAAGCGGAATGGAAATTGAAAGATTACTTAATGACAGTGAAAAGCACGACAAGTCCCATTAAATTCAGCAATGGACGTTTTGTCAGAAATGTGATCGAAAAATCGATCAGAGCACAAGCCATGAGGCTTTTAATGGGAGACCAATACTTAAAAAGCGACTTGATGACAATCAAAAGCCAAGATCTTTCCATTAAAGAAGAAGCATCTGGATCTGTATAGACCTCTCAGTTTTTGAGAGGTCTGTTTTTTGATTGTATTTCTGCTTTTCAAAGCAATCGATTTGTGGTATACACATGCAGGGTTTGGTATGATAATACTACTGCCCAATATGCAAAAGAAAGGAACATCCATTTGAACGAACAAGAAACGATTCAGGAGAAAGCCATTTTAGTCGGATGTCAGCTGCCGCATATCACGGATGAGCATTTTGAAAATTCTATGGAAGAGCTAGCCTCTCTGACAAAAACAGCAGACGGAAAAGTATTGACCAGCGTCACGCAAAAACGGAACAGGGCTGACGCCGCTACATATATAGGAAAAGGGAAGGTAGAGGAGCTGAAGGCGCTGGTGGAAGAGCTTGAAGCTGATCTCCTCATTTTTAATGATGAACTGTCGCCAAGCCAGCTAAAGTCATTGGCAACAGCAATCGAAGTGAAGATGATTGACCGCACGCAATTGATATTAGATATTTTCGCAAAGCGGGCGAGAACAAGAGAAGGCAAACTTCAAATTGAGCTGGCTCAGCTGCAATATGCACTGCCGCGTTTGACGGGACAAGGGATCAACCTCTCCCGGCAAGGCGGAGGAATTGGTGCCAGAGGTCCCGGAGAAACGAAATTGGAGACCGACCGCCGCCATATCAGAAATCGCATTCATGAAATCAACACACAGCTTTCAACTGTCATTCGTCATAGAAGCCGATATCGAGAAAGAAGGAAGAAAAACGGTGTGCTTCAAATTGCGCTTGTCGGCTATACAAACGCGGGGAAATCAACATGGTTCAACCGCCTGACGAGTGCTGACAGCTATGAAGAAGACCTCCTGTTTGCCACGCTGGACCCGATGACGAGAAAGATGGTCCTGCCAAGCGGCTACAGTGTTCTTCTTTCAGATACAGTAGGATTTATTCAGGATCTTCCAACGACATTGATTGCTGCATTCCGGTCAACGCTTGAGGAAGTAAAAGAAGCAGATTTGATCCTGCATTTAATTGATTCTTCAAATGAGGATTATGTGGGACATGAAAAAACAGTCCTTCGTCTGCTTGAGGAACTTGAAGCAGACGATATCCCGATGCTCACGGCTTACAATAAACGTGATCAAAGACTGCCTGATTTTATACCGTCCGCCGGAAGGGATCATATTATGGTCAGTGCGAAATTTGAGGACGACGATGAAACCTTTAAAGAAGCGATTCAGCGCTATTTGCGCAAAGAGCTGTTAACGTCTTTTGAAGCACATGTGCCGGCAAGTGAAGGGAAGCTCCTTTCCAGAATCAAATCGGAAACGATGGTAGACCGCTTCTATTTTAATGAAGAAAATGAACGGTATGATATATCGGGCTATGTCCAAGAAGAGCAAAGTATCATCGGTGAATTAAAGAAGTATATGTAGGAAGGAAATATAAAGACATGTTTGACACATTAACACACGGAGAATTACTCAAAAAAACGGCAATGGAAGTGGAAGCGGACATTGCCGGGGTTCATAAACAAATAGAAGAAATCAGCGAGCGCAATGAATGGAGAGTGCTTCAAAGCTATAGAAAACACAAAGTAAGCGACACGCATTTCACGCCGTCTACTGGATACGGCTACGATGATATCGGAAGAGACACGCTTGAAAGCATATATGCGGATGTGTTTGGCGGAGAAGCGGGGCTTGTAAGGCCGCAAATCATTTCAGGCACACATGCCATCTCGATTGCTTTGTTTGGTGTCCTCAGACCGGGGGACGAGCTCCTTTATATAACGGGCAAGCCGTATGATACGTTAGAGGAAATTGTGGGCGTCAGAGGCGGAGAAAACGCTGGATCATTAAAGGATTTTCAAATCGGCTACAATGCGGTTGATCTGACGGAAGACGGAAGGATAGACTACGATGCAGTTGCCGCTGCGATTAATCCGAAAACCAAAGTAATCGGCATTCAGCGCTCAAAAGGGTATGCTAATCGCCCTTCTTTCTTAATTAGTGAAATAAAAGAAATGATCCGTTTTGTAAAAGAAATCAATGAAAACTTGATCGTCTTTGTGGACAACTGTTACGGAGAATTTGTGGAAGAGCTTGAGCCTTGCCATGTCGGAGCCGACCTGATGGCTGGATCTCTTATTAAAAATCCCGGCGGCGGTCTTGCGAAAACAGGCGGTTACCTTGTTGGAAAAGCGAAATGGATTGAAGCTTGCTCATACCGTATGACATCACCTGGCATCGGCAGAGAAGCAGGGGCGTCTCTTTACTCGCTCCAAGAAATGTATCAAGGATTCTTTTTGGCCCCTCACGTTGTGTCTCAAAGTCTAAAGGGAGCGGTGTTTACAGCGAGATTCCTTGAAAAGCTCGGCTTCACTTCAAACCCGAAATGGGATGCGAAAAGAACGGATTTAATACAATCCGTTGAGTTTTCTGACAGAGAAAAGATGATTGCTTTTTGCCAGGCTATTCAATTTGCATCGCCAATCAATGCCCATGTGACGCCTTATCCGGCCTATATGCCGGGATACGAGGATGATGTCATTATGGCAGCAGGCACATTTATTCAAGGAGCAAGCATCGAATTATCAGCTGATGGCCCTATTCGCCCGCCGTATGTAGCGTATGTTCAGGGAGGATTAACCTATTCGCATGTGAAGAATGCCATATGCAGTGCGGTAGACTCATTGATGGAAAAGCAATTAATTTAAATTTTTTTAAAATTTCTTTGGATTTTGATGTTAAGAATCCTTACATCGTATTGACACAAAATATAACATCACCTATAATGAAACTAAGTTAAGAAAAGGAGGAAATTGAGATGAGTGATAATATTCGCCGCTCAATGCCTTTATTTCCAATAGGAATTGTCATGCAGTTAACGGAGTTATCAGCAAGACAAATTCGATATTATGAGGAAAATGGACTGATATTTCCAGCCAGAAGTGAAGGGAATAGACGATTATTTTCATTTCATGATGTAGATAAACTGTTAGAAATCAAGCACCTGATAGAACAAGGTGTAAACATGGCAGGAATTAAACAGATTCTGGCGAAGGCGGAAGCCGAGCCGGAGAAGAAACAAAATGAGAAGACGAAAAAACCAATGAAACATGATCTGTCTGATGACGAACTGAGACAGCTCCTGAAAAACGAGCTTATGCAAGCCGGCCGTTTTCAAAGAGGGAATACATTCCGTCAAGGCGACATGTCCCGCTTCTTTCATTAATCCGTTAGCAACTGTTTTGCTATATACATTTACCTTTTAAGAGGAGGAATTTTACCAAATGGCAAAGTACACTAGAGAAGATATCGAAACATTAGTAAAAGAAGAAAACGTGAAGTATATCCGTCTTCAATTTACTGACATTCTTGGAACAATCAAGAATGTTGAGATTCCTGTAAGCCAGCTTGGAAAAGCGCTTGATAATAAAGTCATGTTTGACGGTTCTTCTATTGAGGGATTCGTTCGTATCGAAGAGTCAGACATGTACCTGTATCCAGATCTAAATACATTTGTTATCTTCCCATGGACAGCTGAAAAAGGTAAAGTAGCACGTTTCATCTGTGATATTTATAATCCGGATGGCACACCTTTCGAAGGTGACCCGCGAAACAACTTAAAACGGATTCTGAAAGAAATGGAAGACCTCGGCTTCAGCGATTTCAACCTTGGACCTGAGCCTGAATTCTTCTTATTCAAATTAGACGAAAAAGGCGAGCCAACGCTTGAACTAAACGACAAAGGCGGATATTTCGACTTAGCTCCAACTGACTTAGGAGAAAACTGCCGCCGCGATATCGTGCTTGAGCTTGAAGAGATGGGCTTTGAAATCGAAGCGTCTCACCACGAAGTAGCACCTGGTCAGCACGAAATCGACTTTAAATATGCTGGAGCAGTCCGCTCTTGTGATGACATCCAAACATTTAAACTAGTTGTTAAAACAATTGCCCGCAAACACGGCCTGCATGCGACATTTATGCCAAAACCATTGTTCGGTGTGAACGGTTCAGGTATGCACTGCAATCTATCACTCTTCAAAAATGGTGTTAATGCATTCTTTGACGAAAACGCAGATCTTCAGCTAAGTGAAACAGCGAAACACTTTATTGCAGGTATCGTGAAGCACGCAACAAGCTTTACAGCAGTAACAAACCCGACAGTAAACTCTTACAAACGTCTTGTTCCTGGCTATGAAGCACCTTGTTATGTAGCATGGAGCGCGCAAAACAGAAGCCCGCTTATCCGTATCCCGGCTTCCCGCGGCATCAGCACACGTGTTGAAGTACGCAGCGTAGACCCAGCTGCAAACCCATACCTTGCACTTAGCGTATTGCTTGCTGCAGGATTAGATGGAATCAAAAACAAACTGGAAGCGCCAGCTCCAATCGACCGCAACATCTATGTGATGAGCAAAGAAGAGCGCATGGAAAACGGAATCGTTGACCTTCCAGCAACACTTGCAGAAGCACTAGAAGAATTCAAATCAAACGAAGTCATGGTCAAAGCGCTGGGCGAGCACCTATTCGAACACTTCATCGAAGCAAAAGAAATCGAATGGGATATGTTCCGCACACAAGTTCACCCTTGGGAACGCGAACAGTATATGTCTCAGTATTAATCTCTCAATCCCTTGGCACTATTGGTGTCAGGGGATTTTTTGATTAGTTAAACAATTTAATAATTTAATATAGATCCTGTAACACCAGACAAAAGGACGAGGAATAACGGCATTGACGGCGTGTATGGTCTGAAAACAGCAAATGCAGTCAAACGGTTCCAGTCAGTATGTGGCCTGACTGCATTTATGGACCTAAGACTAAAGCGAAAATTGAAGCGAAATTGAATTAATAAAAGAAGCCCTTCTTAAAAGAGGGCTCTTTTTCTAACTATGTTGTTTTAAGGTGTTTTCTAATTTGTTCAGTGACTTGCTTAAGCCATTTTAAGGGTGTTATATCATCTTCAGGAAAGTATATACCATCCGCTGCTCCCTCTATAAATTCATTCTTGTCTTCTTCTGAATAATCACTATTTAAAAACTCAGTTAGTACTATTAAATCTCTTTCTTTTAGCTTTTGTGATGCTTCATTTAGATATTCATTAAGAGCATCTTCAGGAGATTCTATATCTTGGTGGAAATGTCCGCCGAGAAATCTAAATACAGGATCAGAAACTTTAATTTCAATCATTGCTTATATAGCCTCTTTTATTTCTATAATTACTTTTTTCAACCATTGTAAAGGAGTTAAATCGATTGCCGGAAAATAAATCTCCGTATATGATTTTATAAAACTTTCTTTCTCTTGATCAGATATGTTTTCATTTAAAAACTCTTCACAAAATTTTATTGTGAAAACTAAGCATTCTTTACTTGATTCAGCTATAAATTCTTTCAGAGCTTGTTCTGGTGAACCCATGTCCTGGTGAAATGTTCCTTCTAAAAAATCACTTAATTCTTCCAGAGTATCATAATTCTCGTACATTGTTATTCAGAACTCCTTTTATTTTGTAGGATAGCCAGTTAAAATAAATTCCCCATTTTTACTCTTTTTCAATACTATTGTAGCATTGGTAGCATCCTTAGCAACATTTGAACCTTTTTCTACTCTTCTGCCGAGAACTTCTCCATCACCTTTGTATCTTAAAGGAAGAGTACGTCTACTGTTAGGATTAGAGAGCCATTTTTTTATTTTAGTAATGTTTTTTGGATCACTTAGAACTGAACTGGCGACTTTTTCTGCAGTAGCTCTATCTTTAAATGAAGAAGACCCAGAGATTTTTGTATCTTTTATTAAACGTTGAAATAATTCGCCATCAGTCTTCCCGACATGTCTTTCTATAAGATGTCCGCCTTTTGCTTCATGAGCAGCTAATCCACCGCCAGGTGCGAGAGGGGTACTATCACCTTGTTTGACATTACCTGTACCCATGTTGTTAGAACTTTCAGATCTTCTGAGAACACTCTCTTTTTTATCTTCCACAATACTTTTTAGCAGCGGAGTATTTTTCACATTAATGGTATTCTCAGCATCTTGAAGGATTCCTTCTAATGCAGGAGTATACCGGTTAACAGGAGATTTGACAAACTGTTTTACAGACTTTCCACCTTTCTTAATTGTATCACTAGCTGTTTTCCCAACTTTAGCAAGATCCTTCGAGCCTGTTGAGACAGAGGACTTTCCACCTTTCAATAATAGAAGACTTCCGCCCAAATAAGTAACATAGTGCAGCCGTGTGTATGCATCCCCGTGAATCATTTTTGTATCCCAATTATCCTTCAATGTGTCGACCATACTTTGAAAGGCAGCTTGATAGTCGTATTCCAGAACTGTATCAAGCACTTTTTGAGGATCCTTGTTTAAGTTGTCAATTGTCCAACCGATATTCCATCCGAATTGAATGGCTCCTTTACCGGTATCCTTGGCAAGATCGTATAAACCAACAATCGCACCCTTGGCGCCATCACCTATGATTTGCAACACTTCTTTTCCGTTATCCATGAAAGCTTTACGCTGTTCAAGAAATGAAACAAATTCAAGCTGTTCAGGGGTAAGATTCTCATAGCCGACCTTCTTGGCAATTTCTAAGTATTCATCCGGATCTGTCACTCCATCAGCTAGCTTCTTCTTCAATTCTTTGATTTCTCGTTCTTTTTCTTCCTTCTTCTTAATCGTCAAATAAGCTTCAGTACGTTTTTCAATATCGGCCTTTTTTTTATGTATGTCACTTTCACGGTACGCCTTGGCGTTGTAGTGAATGGGTGTGGCGTTCTTCCCTTTGCCTGTGGATTCCTCAAGCTTTTGGAAGTCCTTCTTGATGAATTGCTCGTTTGGCTCTGACTGGGCATATTCAGTAACAAGTGCTTCGTCCACGCTACCTAGTTTGTCGACTGTTTTTTTGCGCTTGTCCTCCGCATTGGCGAGTTCGTCTTTGAAGTTTTCTGTCGAGAACAAATCAAGCGGAAGTATATCGTCAATATCATTTAAGATATCCTTCATGGCTTTCTTTTGTTCTGACATAATAGATTTTGATTTTGTGTAGGCGTTGGCCAGTTCGTGTTCTAAGAAGGATTCTTCTATATATGCATCAGATAAGCTGGCGTCCTCTAGAGTGCCTGAAATGCTTGTCAAGAAAGCAATTTTCATATCAAGTAAGTCAATCCAATTGTCAGCTACACCTGCGTGATCTTGGTAAAATGCTTTAATGTTGTCGGCGCCTTTGCCGGAAAACTCACTGTCATCCAAATCAGCTACAGCTTTAAAAGCCTTTTTTAGATTGACCATCTGACTTCTTAATTCCTTGTATTCTTTTGCACGTTTATCTGCTTCAGAAAGCAGTGATTTGGCTTCAAATACTTTCATGATCATATCCTTTCGTTTGAATAGCTCCAACAAGATTTTACCATGGGAAAATGAAGAAACAGACACGGATGTGATTCAAAAGTGAGAAATGATTAATTTGATCTGTGTCATTTTACCTATCTGAATTAATTGAAGACCGTTTACGCAGTCAGGCGGTTCCAGTCCGTGCATGGATATCGCATAACAAAAATAGCCCTTTAGCACCTTACTTTTTTTAAAAAATGATGAAAACAGCAAGGGGAGATAATATGGCATTACTACGCTTTATAAGTTTATATGGAATAGCCATCATTATACTGATGGTCATAGCGAATTTTGCTCCTTTTTTGGCGATGCCATTATACTATGTTGCCATGGCTACATTAGTCTTTCTGATTGTTTATCTGATATATCATTATTCCCAAAAGTTTAGAGGGAGGAAAAAGTAAACAAGCAAAAAGAATTCCAAATATATTTTTGCGCAAACTTTGCACAAAAATATTGTTATAAATCCTATTAAATCAATGATTTAATAGGGGTGATTAACTCCCTCCTAGGTAGTAAGCATATTATTCATAAAACATGCTTTTGACCAAAATTAAGACCAAAATTTGACCAAAAAAATTAACTAATCATACTTAATGTATTACAAATCTAAACGAATGAATTTGCTGAAACGCTTGATAAGTAAGGGTTTTGATTGTTATAGATTAGCTCTTTTATCTAAAGAATCATGTTCCGCACACAAGTTCACCCTTGGGAGCGCGAACAGTATATGTCTCAGTATTAATCTCTCAATCCCTTGGCACTATTGGCGTCAGGGGATTTTTAAATTTTGGTCATAAGATTAAAAGATCGATATTTTTGGTCCTTGACCAAAATAAGACCAAAAAAATTTGAAGTTATGAATCTAACTCCAATTGTGGCAAATATCGTAGATACAATCCTCAATCTGAACGGTGTCCTGACATTTGGAACCGTTCTTTTAATGAGGGACTTTCCATTACGAAGAGCCTTGCACAGATTGGCGTTAAGATTCCGCCTGCCATTACTGATCGTCTTCACGTAATCGAAAGTGACAACGAACAAACAAACGAAAAAGATGAACAGGCTGCTGGGTAACCCGGCGGCTTTTTCTATATCAAAAATAAAGGAGAGAACACTTATGACAATCAAAGTGAAAAAGAATATTGTATCAGAAGCTAAATACGGTTTGGAATGCCCGAATCACATGGGCGCTAAATACATCACCATTCACAACACGGCAAACGACGCGTCAGAAAAGCTGGCTATTAAATTTGTGGCGCAGCTGCTTAAAGAACGGATCGTGTCCGCAAATATCAAGACTGGAACGGCAAGTATTGTCCGCACCGTATTTTGTCAGAGGGAAGAGGGGACGAGGTTAAGGCTGCCATCGAAGCAGAATTGAAGGCTTTGGGAGGGAATACAACTTCTAAACTGTCATCATCTGCATCTAAAGCTTCCGGGGGCACTTACACAGTTAAAAAAGGCGATACTCTTTCCAAAATTGCAAAAGAGCATGGGGTAGGTGTGGCAAACCTTCAGAGCTGGAATAACATTAAAGACCCGAATAAAATCACAGTTGGACAAAAGTTAAAGCTCGCAGGCTCAACCACTTTAAGCACTAAACCAAGCAACAAAAAAAACGACATATGTGCTGCCTTCGGGCATCTATAAAGTCACAAGCCCTATGCGAAAAGGGGATGACGTAAGGCAGATTCAAAAAGCGCTGGCTGCTCTTTGTTTCTACCCGGATAAAGGGGCGAAGAATAACGGCATTGATGGCGTTTATGGTCCGAAAACAGCAAATGCAGTCAAGCGGTTTCGGTTAGTGAATGGTCTGACTGCTGATGGCATTTAGGGGCCGAAAACAAAAGCGGAAATTGAAAAGCTTTTAAAATAAGTTTGTAAATTGACGAGTTTAAAAAATCTCGTATTTTTGTACCAATAAGAATAAAAAGGATGATTTAAGCATAAAAATCAACCCTCGATGAATAAACCGGGAGTTTTTTTATGCAAAAAAAGAAAGCCTATTAGATCAGACTTTTGCAGTTTTCTAGTTAACATACTATAAGAAATTCTTAAAAAAATGTTATTTAAAAAAGTTTTTTATAGCCTCTAAACGTATGTTATGACTACATTCTTCACAAGTATATTTTCCTTTCATGTTTTCTTTAACTTGCTTATATTTCAATGTGCCTTCATATACTCTAAATCTTTTCCTGCAACTTATACAAATTACTTCATAATAAAAAATCACAAATCCCTCCTTTTGTCAAAATTAATATATACACAAAGGACTTAATTCGAGAATTTTCATTTGAACTTTGATCGAACTATTCAAGATGAACGTAATGCTTCTCCAAAGTAAAATTGACATTAAGTTGCACATACAGCCAGCAATAACTACTATATGTGTTCCATACTTTATTTTAAAACAAAATGAGTGCAGTTTTCTATTCTATACAGGGGCTTAGGCAGGACAATATTTATGGACCTAAGACTAAAGCGAAAATTGAAGAGAAATTGAAGTAATAAAAGAGCCTCTCATATAATGAAGGGCTCTAAATTGCAATCCTTTGACTTAATCGTCCCAGTCTTCATCATCAATCCAGTCGTCTTTCGCTTCTTCAAGCTCTTCTATTAAAAACTCTAGGAATGTGCTACCAACTTGTTTACCATATCCCTCTTGGTTATCCCAAAGGATGACAGGGCATTCTCCTTCTTTCATCTTGTTAGTGTCAAGACAATAAGAAAATTCATCAACATATTCGATCACTTCAAGACCATCGAAAAGGTTATAATATTTTTTATATTCATTGGTCTGTTCAACAACTTCAGCACCGTGAGAGTCATATCCGAGTATCATTGTCCCGTATGCTCCCCCTGAACCATACTCAGTTAAAAACCATTTATAGCTGTCTGGAAGGGGTACATTAAGATCCTCTTCTATTTCTCTAATCTGATCTTCAGTGACTCCCCCGGTGAGAATTGAATTTTCTTTATTTTCATCAAAGAAAGTTTTCACTTTTGAATAATCCATTAAACTTTCACCTCTTATTCTTGGTTCTCAAATTGCTGAGCTCTCCATCTCCAATACCTTCTCGTAAAGCTTTTATATTGTTTATCAAGTACTGGATCGTTTCTAAAATTTTGTCCATTCTCTTTTAATCCATGCAAAACATCACTGTACTTATTGTGCCAGCTTTCAGGTATCTCGAGCATATTGCCAGGCTCTTCTTGAATCAAATGATACAAATTAATTTGGGTTCCATCTTTTGCATTAGTCATATCTTTAACTTCATTTGAACCTTTACGAACTCCTCTACATAAAAAGTTCGGCATAATGGGAAACCAGTTGTATTATCATGCTCATGGAATCGATTTATCAGAAATAGGAGCTCCTTTGATGCAAGGGCAGATTAGTTTTGGTAAGAGTCAGATCTTGCTGAGGGATTATACAAGGAGAGAAGAGATTAAGGCTGTTCTTCTAGAGATATGTGAGGTCGCAAGAAGCGCACGTGCACATAATAAAGTTGGCTGAACAATAAGTCTAGGAATTGGCTACAGTAAAGATGAGCTTGGTGGTGGATTTCATCGAGCAAAAACAATTGATCTTCCTACAAATATCACAATGGATATTTATAGATGCTACTTGATGCTCTTTACTAAATTTCACTCGGGTAAAACAGTGAGAAGTATCTCAGTTACGTTATCGAATATTGAGGATGATGTTAATCAGCAACTGAGTTTATTTGAGGTGGATAATGAAAAGAGAAGGAAACTCGGGTTTGTCATGGATGGGATTAGAAGCAAATACGGATCGAAAGCAATTCTGAGAGCAGTTTCTTATACACCTGCAGGAACTGCGCTTTATCGAGCTGGATAACAGGTGGACATAAGAGTTAAAACCCTTCTCAATGAGAAGGGCTAAACATTAAACAAAAAACTTGGTCGGTTGAATAGAAGTAATATTCCTTTTAGCTTCATGGAACTCTTTGTCATTCGAGGATGAAAAGCCACTAAAAATTGCTAATCCAACGACAACTGACAAGGTGGCTAATGCAAGTTTAAATTTCATATAAACACTCTCCTCTTTGTATTTGGATTCGGGCGTCCACCATTACGTCAAAAAAGGTGGTTGAGTTTTCAAATTGCCCTATCTCCTTACAATAATTAGCCGTGTCGAGTGCTAATTCCTCTAAATCTGGATACATAACATTATCTTTTAGTACAGAAAAAGTTTGAAAAACTGTGCGTTTATCTATAGAGTCGATATATAAAGCTTTTAAGTAATTAAACTCAGCAACTAAGATATCATCGTTTATGGCTTGTGCTTTCTCGATGCCTTTTTTATAAAGAATAAAGCCTTTTTCAATATCCTTCATTTTGAAGTAAATTTGTGTCAGTGTAAATAACGTGTGAGGGAGAAGATCACTTTTATCGTTTTCGTACAATGAGACTGCTTGTTCAATATATTCAGCAGCTTTGTCATACTCTTTCATCTTATAATAACAGTTTCCCAAATTATATAATGATGCACCAATTAGCTTGTGTTTGTTTATGGCTTTTGAGTCTTTTAAGGCTCCCTGAAGATGCGGAACTGCTTTTTCATGACTTTCCAGATCATCAAAGTTGCCTGCTACAACAAAAGCACATTGTATTCGGCGAACAGTATAAGTTTTTTGGTCTTTATAAATGTTAAGGGCTGCTTCAGCATAGTGCATTGATACATGGGTTTGTTTCATGTGATAATACACTTCTGCCATTTTAAAATAGAACTCTGCTCGTTCAATTTCATCTGTTACTAAAGCGAGCTTTTTCTCAGCAATTTTATATGACCTTATTGCTTTTATATATTCCTTCTTATCAAATTCGTGCATTCCTCTAAAGAAATTGCAGTAGTATTCCAGGACACCTTTAAGTTTTGTTTGGTTACTTTCAATCTTTTCTAATAAGTCTGAAATTTTAGGGCGTTCTTCATTCAAGGACTTAGGTTCAAGGTAATCGAGCATTAGCTGATGACGAAAACACATTAGTGAATAATACAACAATAAGTCTTGGTCTTCCTTCATATGTTTTATTTCTTCTTCAACCTCTGCTTTTAATATCTCTGCATCTGGAACGGCGAACATCCGTATGTATTTATACCACTCATTGATTTTAACTCCAACTGCGGATGACGGAATTAATTGCTCCATTGAAATCCCTCCCTATATGTATCCAATAGACTAATATGTCATATTTTATCATATTTAAATGAATAAGGAAGATTAATGTTATCTTAAAAAACGAAAAAAAAAACCTTCTCAATTAAGAGAAGGGTAGAAGGTTTATCTCGGTGAATCATAATCCATTGCTTGTTCACTATCAGAATCAGTTGATTCAAGTAAGTGGCAATATTATTGAATAAGGATAGTCATTTAAAGAGGTTATTGTTGTCTTCATATCGAAATAAAGGTCAAGTAAGAATGAGGGGAGTTACTTTAATGCATATCACAACAAAAAGGTTATTGATACGTGAATTCGAATTCAAAGATTGGCAAGCTGTATATGCGTATACATCAGATATTAATGTGATGAAGTATATACCAGAAGGGGTTTTTACTGAAGAAGAAGCAAAAGCATTTGTAAATAAAAACAAAGGTGATGACGCTGAAAAATTTCCTGTCATACTAATAGATGAAGATTTACTTATCGGCCATATTGTTTTTCATAAGTATTTTGGTGAACATACATATGAGATTGGGTGGGTGTTTAATCCGAATTATCAAAATAAAGGGTATGCTTCTGAAGCAGCGCAGGCTATCTTGGAATACGGATTTAAAGAAATGAAATTACATAGGATTATAGCTACTTGTCAACCTGAGAATATTCCATCATACCGAGTTATGGAGAAGATTGGAATGAGACGAGAAGGCTTTTTTAAAAAGTGTATTCCAAAAGGCAATGAGTGGTGGGATGAATATTATTACGCTATTTTAGAGGATGAGTGGAATTGAACTATACTGATCTAGCGTTAATCATTTTATAACCGATCTTCTCACTTTTGCCTTAGTATGAATTGATCTATGTTGAATTGCTTAATATGTCATTGAACTCAGAGAATAAAGTGAACAAGCCACAGATGTTCATTATCTTTTAGGGGGTTCCAAAAAGACCATATTTCTATCGATCGCCCAGAGTGAAAATGGTATACTAAAGTTACAATCATAGGAAAGAATTACAATTTTTCTAGGTCTACATAAAATAAAATCATCTGATTAACCGAAAGTGAGAATGTGTGAATGAATGTAATAGGGTATATGGAGGAAAGATTTCAAAACCTCGAATTAATTCCTAGCATCTATAGACAATGGGGCACAGGAATCCATTTTTGTCTTGGGGAAAATATCTATCAACTCCAAGCAAATGAAGAATTGAATCTAAAGATGTTTCAGATTGTATATGAACAAACCTCAATCATTTTTAATGATTTATTTGAACAAAATGATGACATATTCCTTGTGGCGAATATGTATAAGCACAAAAAGAAAGTGAAATGTATAAGAAAATTAAAGGTGTATCAACCGTTTCTAAAGTGTAAAAATCATTTGAATCAAATGATGGTGAAGACTTATCCTTACCCTTTCGAAATCAATAAAGCTGAAGAATACGAGATGCAGCAATTTTCCCTGTTATGCAAACCTCGAGACTTACGTGTAACTGAATTACTTAAAGCAGCCAGTAACGAGGATTTTCCATTAAAACCGAAATTCGGAGGTTACTCTATTGATTACCCTGATGTTTTCTTTGTGAACATTACAAAAGACATTATTTTCTTTATCTATGATGACCGCGGATGTGAAGTCATAGCTCTTGATTTCAAACGAATACGTCATCTTTATGAAAAATATCACGACTGGGTAGAAGAGTATAAGTACATGTAATACTCTTTTTTATAGAAACTGAAAAAATCTAAGTTTTATATGGCTCTAGTTCAGTTCGACATGCCATGGGGCAACAGCTAAAATGGTTTTACGTAATTAGGGAAGGATTCTAAAGGTCGGGCTGAGAAATAAATGATTCAATTAGTTGTCCATTTCAAAAAACCATATGCTGATGATGAGGATCTGATTAAATTAAGTGTCACAGAAAGGGATGAAAAGTTTCAGAATTGCTTGACTTTACTTTATGTTGAAAGGGGTCGAGTAAGATGGATAAAAAAAAGGATGAAATACAAAGAAAGTATAGGGAGCAAATGAGGGAGAAGAAAGAACGAGAAAAAGAAGATGGCAGTTCACATACTTTTGAAATTGTTGTTGTGCTGGCCATTATCATATTGATGTTTTTCTTTAATTCAGTATTTAAGGCTTTTTAGATATTATACAGATGACTTTCAGGATTATTGAAAAAATAACCCTTTGAGGTATTAGTATTGAAGGACTTATGAAAATTCAAGAGGCAGTTGAATCTTAAATAATTAATTACCAAATATCGGGGATGGAAAATGAAATTGTATAATGAATTTATCAATATAGCTAAAATTTTTAATAAAGAGCTAGACATCATTCCATTATTATATGGCTCTTTAGGTCTTGAAAAGGTAACTGGGTTGGGCTTTTCCCCAGAAGATATTGATATCCTTATTCCTTTAATTTTTTTAGAGGAAAGGTGGGGAAAACTAAAAAAAGTGATGGAACTGCATGGATACAAAATGGTTGATTTACATGAGCATGAATTTAAGAAAACTAATACCAAAATAGGCATTGCTTACATTGAGGATTTAAAACCATTTGCAGATGTAGACTATAATAACCTAGAGGTTTTTGAAGATGACGGAGCGAAATATCATTTGCTAACGATTGATGATTACCTCAAGGTTTATAAAAAGTCTTTATTAGATGGCTATAGAAGAAGGAAGAAGAATCATAAAGACCAAAGTAAAATTAACATATTGAATAAATTAATACAGAATTAATTTCTGTATTCTCTTTTGTTTTCACCCTCAATTAAATTTTTAAGATTAAAATACGTTTGAAAGGAAAAATCATAGTGTTTAACAAAGCCATTAGTCCTCAGACAGTCAAATAGCCATTTCTACTCCTGTTGAAAGCTTCTCTGTTTTTGCTTCTTATTTATTCCTGTATTGATATATGTATGTATGTAGGGTTGGACTTATAACATAAACTACTCTGGCCATTCCTTTTCTTTCTACTCATGACCAGGCTTGCCATCAGCATAAATCTACGCTAACAGTCTACATACATCCTGTTATCACCTTTATCAAACTCTTAAATGCAGCTTACCACTAACCAATTCCTTATTTCGCATAGATCATATTTGTCATATGGTTACACAAGAATCTGTTTTCGGACTGATCGTTGTTAATTGATACATGACATTCGAAAATTTTTGAGACACTGAATATAACAAAAGAGTCAAAAATCAATATTAATTCCATTCCTGTTTAAACTTTCTGAAAAAGATGTTGAAAAAGTCAAAAGGATTTTATAATATTAAGTCAAGTTAGTTTGTTCGGTCAACAAACTAATGAGGTGAACTTTAATTGTCTATCGATAAAGCTCTTGTTAAATATGGATGGAAGGGGGGAACAAACAAAAGAAAGAAGCTTTTATCCTTTTTCAGCATATAAAGTATGACGAAAAAAGATGAGTTTACTGCTTGTTGATCACCATTTAGATGATGAAAATGCTCTGTTTTGAAAGCGCTTTTATAAACACGTCCAGTCCATAAGTTTGAGGGGATTTTTAAACCGTTTCACACTGTTCCATATTAAAGGATCGAAAAGGGGAGAAATCATGCTCAGTGAAAATG
The DNA here is from genome assembly GCF_001748205.1 of Bacillus sp. F56. Classification (NCBI taxonomy): domain Bacteria; kingdom Bacillati; phylum Bacillota; class Bacilli; order Caryophanales; family Bacillaceae; genus Bacillus; species Bacillus sp. F56. The sequence goes on along the minus strand of NZ_BDFC01000006.1, from coordinate 467,235 downwards.
TAAAGAAGATTAGCATGGTTGAAAAAGTTGGATATGCGTCTGGAGATTTTGCGTGTAATTTAATTTATGCAACAGTGTCTACTTATCTTTTGTTCTTTTATACAGATGTATTTGGTTTATCGGCTGCAGCCGCCGGTACTATGTTCTTAGTGGTTAGAATAATCGACGCACTCGCTGATCCTTTTATTGGAACAATAGTTGACAGAACGAATAGCAAATTTGGACGCTTTAGACCGTATCTTTTATTCGGAGCTTTTCCATTTGTCATACTGGCCATACTCTGTTTTACAACTCCGGATTTTTCGGATATGGGGAAATTAATATATGCCTATATCACCTATGTCGGCTTGTCGCTTACATACACAATGATAAACGTGCCATATGGCGCGTTAACATCTGCAATGACCAGAAATAATCAAGAAGTGGTTAGTATAACGTCTGTCCGTATGTTATTTGCGAATCTTGGGGGACTTGTCGTTGCATTTTTTGTTCCCTTACTGGCTGCTTATTTAAGCGATACTTCCGGCAACGAATCTCTTGGCTGGCAACTAACCATGGGTATTTTGGGAATGATAGGCGGGTGCCTTTTAATCTTTTGTTTTAAAAGCACAAAAGAGCGTGTCACTCTTCAAAAATCCGAAGAAAAAATTAAATTTACGGATATATTTGAGCAGTTTCGTGTTAATCGTCCACTTGTTGTATTAAGTATTTTCTTTATCATTATTTTTGGAGTGAATTCCATCAGTAATTCGGTTGGCATTTATTACGTAACGTATAACCTAGAAAGAGAGGATTTGGTGAAGTGGTACGGTTTGATAGGAAGTTTGCCCGCTTTGGTTATTTTACCGTTTATTCCAAGGCTTCATCAATTTTTGGGAAAGAAGAAATTACTAAACTATGCATTATTACTGAATATAATCGGCCTCTTAGCTTTACTGTTTGTTCCGCCAAGTAATGTATACCTCATACTTTTCTGTCGCTTAATCGCTGCTGCTGGAAGTCTCACTGCCGGGGGATATATGTGGGCGCTTATTCCTGAAACAATAGAATATGGAGAGTACAGGACTGGGAAAAGAATGGGCGGTCTCATATACGCTATTATCGGATTTTTCTTTAAATTCGGCATGGCCTTAGGAGGAGTTGTTCCGGGTCTGGTTCTTGATAAGTTTGGATATGTGGCAAATCAGGCACAAACTCCGGCGGCATTAACGGGGATTTTAATTACAACCACCATTATTCCCGTGTTCTTGCTGGCTCTGGCTTTAATTGATATTAATTTCTATAACTTAGATGAGAAAAAATATAAAAACATGGTTCGAGAATTAGAGAATAGAGACAAAGTTTATTTGGATCATATTGATGATTTCAAAGCTTAAAAAAGAAAATAAACTGAGGAGGAGTCCCAAATGAAGATTACCAATCCAGTCCTTAAAGGATTCAATCCAGATCCAAGTATTTGCAGGGTAGGAGAGGATTATTATATCGCTGTATCTACATTTGAGTGGTTTCCGGGAGTCCAGATACATCATTCAAAAGATTTAGTCAATTGGCGCTTAGTTGCACACCCATTACAGAGAGTTTCACAATTAGACATGAAAGGAAACCCTAATTCAGGTGGGGTTTGGGCACCATGTTTAAGCTATAGTGATGGAAGGTTTTGGCTGATCTATACCGACGTTAAGGTAGTAGATGGCGCTTGGAAAGATTGTCACAATTATTTAGTGACTTGTGAAACGATTAATGGTGATTGGGGGGAGCCGATTACCTTAAACAGCTCGGGGTTTGATGCTTCTTTATTCCATGATACAGATGGAAAAAAATATTTATTAAATATGTTATGGGATCACCGTATTGACCGGCACTCATTTGGAGGAATTGTCATCCAGGAATATTCTGATAAGGAGCAAAAATTAATCGGTAAACCGAAAGTGATATTTAAAGGAACTGACAGAAAGCTAACAGAAGCTCCGCACCTTTATCATATCGGGAACTATTATTATTTACTAACTGCAGAAGGCGGAACACGGTTCGAACATGCTGCAACAATTGCCCGATCTGCAAATATTGAGGGACCATATGAAGTTCATCCCGATAATCCAATCTTAACGTCATGGCATGATCCAGGAAATCAATTGCAAAAATGCGGACATGCATCCATTGTTCAAACACATACAGGTGAGTGGTATTTAGCTCATTTAACGGGACGTCCCATACATCCAGACGATGAGTCAATTTTTCAGCAGAGAGGATATTGTCCTTTGGGCAGAGAAACAGCTATTCAAAAACTCTACTGGAAAGATGAATGGCCCTATGTAGCAGGCGGAAAAGAAGGAAGTTTGGAGGTGGAAGCGCCTTCTATACCCGAAACCGTGTTTGAAGCCACGTACCCCGAAGTTGATGAATTTGAGGATTCAACATTAAATATCAATTTTCAAACGTTAAGAATCCCGTTTACAGAAAAATTAGGTTCATTAATCCAGGTGCCAAATCATTTACGATTATACGGTCATGAATCATTAACCTCGACATTTACTCAGGCATTTGTAGCCAGGCGTTGGCAAAGCCTCCATTTTGAAGCGGAAACGGCTGTAGCGTTTTTCCCGGAAAATTTTCAACAAGCTGCTGGATTGGTGAACTACTACAATACAGAGAACTGGACGGCTCTTCAAATCACGCATGATGAAGAACTTGGCCGTATTCTTGAATTAACAATATGTGATAACTTTTCTTTTTCACAGCCATTACACAATAAAATTGTTATTCCTCGTGAAGTAAAGTATGTATATTTAAAAGTAAATATCGACAAGGAAAAATATTATTATTTCTATTCTTTTAACAAAGAAGATTGGCACAAAATTGATATTGCATTGGAATCGAAAAAATTATCAGATGATTACATCCGTGGGGGGGGATTCTTTACAGGAGCCTTTGTAGGGATGCAATGTCAAGATACCAGCGGTCATCATATTCCGGCCGACTTTAGATATTTTCGTTATACAGAAAAATAAAGTGTATGTGAAAAAGGAGGCTCTATTTTAGGACTCCTTTTTCAGAATGTGCCTATATATAACAAACAAAAAGCTCATCTTTAAAGATGAGCGGAGAGCGACATTACATTGTAACCATATCCAGAAAATGATCAATCACAATGGAGGACATTCCTAATGCCGGTGCATTTTTTCCTAAGGAAGATGGTAATAATTCATAGCTATTGCCTAATTGGGAATAAACCCTTGACGATACTTCGCTTCTAATTGAATTTAAAACCATAGGATGGGATTCAATTATGCTGTTTCTTAAAATGATGGCTTGTGGATTGAATGTATTTAGAATATTGGTAAGGCCTATTCCTAAATAGAATCCAAAATTCTGTAATGCATGTAAGGTGCTGATATCATTTGCATGGGCGAGCTCTATGATATCTTGATAGGACACTTTTTTCTCTTTCGTCTGAAGAGATGTTAATAAAGCCTTTTCTGAAGCATACAATTCCCAGCAACCTCGGTTTCCGCAACTGCATTTAGGACCATTAAAGTCAATTGTCATATGTCCCATTTCTCCAGAGAATCCGCTTACCCCTCTATATAAATGGTTGTTGATAATAATACCGATCCCTATCCCTGTACTGATACTTGCATAAATAATGTTATCGTGATTTTTTGCAGCACCAAATACTTTTTCTCCATATGCGCCAGCATTTGCCTCATTTTCAATAAAAACAGGCACATTGAATTTCTCATGTATAGAAGATTTTAAGTCGATATCTCTCCAGTTCGAGTTCGGAGTGAAAACAATTTTTTGATTTTTATCAATGAGTCCTGGCGCACAGATGCCTATACCAATAAGACCGTAAGGAGATTGGGGCATATGCGTAATAAAGTGATGAATCATATCAATTAAAATGTCTTTCGTTATTTCTGGAGAATTTGATTCTAAATGGTGGTGTTGATCAAGAACGATCGTCCCTTCAAGGTCTGTTAAAATGCCATTGATATAATCCACACCAACATCTATTCCTACGGAGTATCCTGCCTTTTTATTAAAAACAAGCATGACAGGCCTTCTTCCGCCACTTGATTGTCCTTGACCTATTTCAAATACAAGATTTTCTTTCATTAATGTGTTTACCTGTGATGAAACAGTTGATTTATTTAATCCAGTCATTTCAGATAATTTTGCTCTTGAAATCGGTGAATTTTTAAGTATTTCTTTTAATAATAACTTTTGATTTACTTTTTTAACAAAGGCTTGATCTGCGATATCCACTTCATCCACTCCATTTGTATAACCTTTAAATTAAGTATGAACATAGTACATATTGAATCTTCCCTTTATTATATCTAATGTGTTCATAAAAAACTAAAAAAAATATTGAAAATACTGATGAGGTTATATAAGATGAAAATAAGTTAGTTTGTTCAGGCAACAAACTAACAAGCAGCTATGAAATAAATGCAGCTGTATTTGAATGATCATGTTTTGAATTTATTTTTAAGGGGGAAATCACATGGCTCAATCTCATTCTAGTTCAGTCAACTATTTTGGAAGCGCAAACAAAGTGGTTTACGAAGGGAAAGATTCGACTAATCCTTTAGCATTTAAATATTATAATCCTCAAGAAGTAATCGGCGGAAAAACGATGAAAGAGCATTTGCGATTTTCTATTGCTTATTGGCATACATTTACTGCTGATGGCACAGACGTTTTTGGAGCGGCTACGATGCAAAGACCATGGGATCACTATAAAGGCATGGATCTAGCGAAGGTGAGAGTAGAAGCAGCATTTGAGATGTTTGAAAAACTAGATGCACCATATTTTGCTTTTCATGACCGGGATTTTGCACCAGAAGGAAGTACGCTAAAAGAGACTAACCAAAATTTGGATATGATCGTGAGCATGATTAAAGATTACATGAGAAATAGCAACGTTAAGCTATTATGGAATACTGCAAACATGTTTACAAATCCCCGTTTCGTCCATGGCGCTGCGACTTCTTGCAATGCAGATGTGTTTGCGTACGCTGCAGCCCAAGTGAAAAAAGGGTTAGAAACAGCAAAAGAGCTTGGCGCCGAGAACTATGTATTTTGGGGCGGCCGTGAAGGATATGAAACATTGTTAAATACCGATTTAAAATTTGAGCTTGATAATTTGGCAAGATTTTTGCATATGGCAGTGGATTACGCGAAGGAAATCGGGTACACAGGGCAGTTTTTGATTGAGCCAAAACCAAAAGAGCCGACCACCCATCAATACGATACAGATGCAGCAACAACCATTGCCTTTTTAAAGCAATATGGCTTAGACAATCATTTTAAATTAAATCTCGAAGCCAATCATGCCACATTAGCCGGGCATACATTCGAACACGAATTACGCATGGCAAGAGTGCATGGTCTGCTTGGCTCTGTTGACGCGAACCAGGGACACCCTCTGTTAGGCTGGGACACAGATGAATTTCCGACAGATTTATATTCTGCTACACTAGCAATGTACGAAATTCTGCAAAATGGCGGCCTTGGAAGCGGCGGATTAAACTTTGACGCGAAGGTCAGAAGATCTTCTTTTGAGCCTGATGATCTAATATATGCCCATATTGCAGGGATGGATGCATTTGCAAGAGGATTGAAAGTCGCCCATAAATTAATCGAAGATCGTGTGTTTGAAGATGTGATTCAACACCGTTACCGCAGCTTTACTGAAGGGATTGGTCTTGACATTATAGAAGGAAGAGCTAATTTCAATACACTTGAGCAATATGCGCTAAATAATCAATCAATTAAAAACGAATCTGGAAGACAGGAGCGATTAAAAGCGATATTGAACCAATACATTTTAGAAGTGTAACGGGATAAGCTTCAGATCCTGCGATACAAAGTCACCGAACTACCCGTCATAATTCCTTTACTCTTTCTGATTGTTATGACGGGTAATTTTTATAATTGGGATTTATTTAGAGTGAATGATTTTTTAAAGGGTAAGGAGTGGAAAAATGAAGTACGTCATTGGAATTGATCTAGGGACGAGTGCTGTTAAAACCATTTTAGTCAATCAAAACGGCAAGGTTTGTGCAGAAACGTCCAAACGTTATCCACTCATCCAAGAGAAGGCGGGATATAGTGAGCAAAATCCTGAAGACTGGGTGCAGCAAACAATTGAAGCATTGGCTGAATTGGTTTCTATATCTGAAATTCAAGCCAAGGATATTGATGGGATAAGCTATTCGGGACAAATGCATGGGTTGGTGCTGCTTGACCAAAATCGTCAGGTGTTGCGCCATGCAATTCTTTGGAATGATACCAGAACGACGCCTCAATGTATCAGGATTACCGAGACATTTGGCGATCATCTGCTTGACATCACAAAAAACCGCGTTCTTGAAGGGTTTACATTACCTAAAATGTTATGGGTGAAGGAAAATGAACCTGAACTTTTCAAAAAAACTGCTGTTTTTTTGCTTCCAAAAGACTATGTGAGATTTCGTATGACTGGTGCCATTCACACTGAATACTCCGATGCAGCAGGGACTTTACTTTTACATATTGCCCGCAAGGAGTGGAGCGATGATATTTGCAAACAATTTGGTATACCTGTAGATATTTGTCCTCCGCTTGTTGAATCTCATGATTGTGTAGGATCGCTGCTTCCGAACGTCGCGGCGGAGACAGGACTATTGGAAAAAACAAAAGTGTACGCTGGGGGAGCGGATAATGCTTGCGGTGCTATTGGAGCGGATATTCTTTCTTCCGGCAAAACATTATGCAGTATTGGGACCTCAGGGGTCATACTTTCCTATGAAAAAGACAATGAAAGAGACTTTAAAGGGAAAGTGCACTTTTTTAATCATGGAAAAAAGAATTCTTTTTATACGATGGGAGTCACGCTCGCTGCAGGATACAGCTTGGATTGGTTTAAAAATACGTTTGCGCCAAACGAATCGTTTGAGCAATTATTGCAGGGGGTGGAATCTATTCCGATAGGAGCCAATGGACTGCTATACACTCCTTATTTGGTGGGTGAAAGAACGCCGCATGCTGATTCTTCTATTCGGGGAAGCTTGATCGGAATGGATGGAGCCCACAAAAGAGAGCACTTTTTGAGGGCGATAATGGAAGGTATCACATTCTCTTTGCATGAATCAATTGAGCTATTCCGCGAAGCGGGAAAATCAGCTAATACTGTCGTTTCTATTGGTGGGGGTGCTAAAAATGAAACGTGGCTGCAAATGCAAGCTGATATTTTCAATGCGAGGGTGATTAAGTTAGAAAATGAACAAGGCCCAGCCATGGGAGCGGCTATGCTGGCTGCCTTTGGAAGTGGTTGGTTTGAGTCCCTTGAAGAATGTGCAAAGCAGTTCATTCGTAAGGCTGCTACATTTTATCCAATGGAACAAAATGTCCAAAAATATAAAACACTATTTGATTTGTATAAGAGCATTTACACTCACACAAAGGATCTCAATACAGCTTTGAAAAGCTTTCGAAAAAACGAATGACAATGGAACAATTAGCGACGAATCACCATCAAAGGCGTTATCTGTTAACAAAATTGAAAACGTTATCAAAAAATGATTTCATGCAATTCTATTTTCAAAAAAACAATAGGCTATTACATTATAAACTAAGCTTTTTAGGGGGATTGAGAGAATAATTCTAACTACCATGGCAGCCTCTTTTGAAAGGTGGTGAGCACAACGGTAAGACCAAATACACCCTCATCAAACAGGAGGAATACCAAATGAAGCAAAAAAGAATGAAGTTTTTGTTAGTAGTTTTATTTAGTCTAGCACTGACATTACCTGCATGGTCCGCACAGGCGGCAACTACAATCACCTCAAATCAAACTGGCTCCCAAGATGGCTATGATTATGAATTGTGGAAGGATTATGGGAACACTAGTATGACGCTAAATAGCGGTGGCGCGTTTAGCGCCCAGTGGAGTAACATTGGGAATGCTTTATTCCGAAAAGGCAAGAAATTCGATACAACCAAGACTCACTCACAACTTGGAAATATATCAATTCGTTACAACGCAACCTTCAATCCGGGAGGAAATTCATATCTGTGTGTTTATGGATGGACAAAAGATCCGCTCGTAGAATATTACATCGTCGATAATTGGGGCACCTATAGACCGACTGGAACGCCTAAAGGTACATTTACTGTTGATGGAGGGACATATGACATTTATGAGACCACTAGAATCAACCAACCTTCCATTATAGGTATCGCAACCTTTAAACAGTATTGGAGTGTCCGGCAGACAAAACGAACAAGCGGAACCGTATCTGTCAGCGAACACTTCAAAAAGTGGGAAAGCTTAGGAATGCCAATGGGTAAGATGTATGAAACCGCACTTACTGTAGAGGGATATCAAAGTAATGGCAGTGCTAATGTAACTACCAATGTATTGACTGTTGGGGGGAAAAGTCAATAATCCTTCCTCTTGGTTTACGATGAATATGGGCAGTATGTTCATGCACAAATAACCCCTCACATTAACGTGAAAGGGGTTTTTTATTATCTACACTTTTTATATTATTCAAAAAGATTCATGTTACAAAAGCTAGATCAACTCTAACTATTAGGAGTTGCGAAATCAGCTATCTCGTGTGCTATACACAGAAAATTTCACAGGCAGTGTTTTTCTATTTCACACAGCCATGAAAACCTCTATTGGTCACGTATCCATTCTTGCTCCAGATGGAAAGTTTTTCTGATTTTGCTTCTTGCTCATCTAGTCTGAATTTGTCTATGTATTTGGTGTTTGGCTCATATACATATGCTACTCTGGCCAATCCTTCTTTCAACAATGTTTCCTGAACAGATTTGCCGTCAGCATAAACGTAAGCTAACAGTCTTCCATACTTATCTCTGCGATCGCCTTTATCAAATTCCAGCTGCAGCTTACCGCTGTTGACCAATTCTTTATTTCGTTTTGACGCATCCTCACCGTATGGCTGAACACAAGAATGCGGTTTCTTCGTCTCAGGTGTATCAACGAGCAAGTAGCGGACTGTGTCTTTTTTTCCGTTGTAAATCACCTTAATCGTATCTCCATCAACTGTTCTATCTAATGTAACATCTACCAATTTCTTATGAGGCGTGCCAGCCTCTTGTTCTGGCTGTTTATATTCATTAGAGTGAGTATGCTCAGTCTCACTAGAACCTGACTGGTTTGTTGCTGTGCGATTTGATCCGCAAGCTCCCAAAGTAATACTTAAAACGGCTGCGATCATACTGACCAAAATCTTCTTCATATTCATTCCCTCTTTATCATTTTCTCTTTTCACGTTTAAACAACAACATTATAACGATATGGACATTTTTTGTGAATGGAAAATGCCTATAACTTCAGGGGAACTTCTTACACTGAAATTGCCAATGGTTAACTTTGTAATAAGGTGACCAAAATATTACCATCACAGAAGGAAGATAAACAATTCTGAAAATGATATTGACTGAAAATGTTTTTAGAATTATGATAATATCAGAAGTGACAATAATATGACAAAAACATCACTACAACATAACAATTAATGGCTTATGTTATTGATTAAAAATGCAAACGATTACAAACGCAGAAATCTAAGATCGAGATGACATTAGTTTTGTATCAATATCCACACTGAAAGAGCTTATTAAGTATTCTTAATAAAGGCAGGGGAGATGGATATGAATGAACATCGAAATCGAAGGTTGAAATTAATAATGATCTCAGCAACTTTTGGAGGACTTCTCTTTGGGTATGACACCGGAGTTATAAATGGAGCTTTGCCTTTTATGGCAAGACCAGATCAGCTTCATTTAACAGCGGTTACAGAAGGGCTTGTTACGAGTATTCTTTTATTAGGTGCGGCGTTTGGAGCGTTGTTATGCGGAAGATTAGCTGATCGATATGGCCGCCGTAAAATGATCCTTAATCTCTCTTTTTTATTTTTCTTGGCATCACTTGGGACAGCGTTTGCACCTAGTGTTTTCATCATGGCGGTCTTTCGTTTTTTATTGGGACTGGCTGTTGGGGGAGCTTCAGCGATGGTACCGGCTTTTTTAGCAGAAATGGCACCGCATGAGAAGAGAGGACGTATGGTAACCCAAAATGAGCTAATGATTGTTGGCGGGCAATTTTTAGCATATGTTTTTAATGCCATCCTTGGTGTAACAATGGCAAATACGGGACATGTTTGGAGATACATGCTAGTCATTTGTGCCGTTCCGGCTATCTTGTTATTTGCCAGTATGCTTAAGGTGCCAGAAAGCCCGAGATGGCTAATCTCCAAAGGCAAAAAAAATGAGGCGCTGCGTGTTCTTAAACAAATTCGTGAAGATAAACGTGCAGAAGCTGAATATCGAGAAATTCAAAAAGCGGTAGAAAAAGATACACAGCTTGAGAAGGAATCGCTCAAGGACTTTTCTACCCCATGGCTGCGCCGTCTTTTGCTGATTGGAATCGGTTTAGCCATCGTGAATCAAATTACAGGTGTGAACTCGATTATGTATTATGGCACACAAATCCTTAAAGAATCCGGTTTTGGCACAAAAGCGGCTTTAATCGCTAATATTGGGAATGGGCTGATATCCGTTATTGCAGTTATATTTGGGATTTGGCTGGTCGGAAAAGTAAGGCGGCGTCCAATATTGTTGATTGGTTTGGCGGGGACGACTACAGCGCTCCTATTGATTGCAATTTTCTCAATTGTGCTTGATGGATCTATGGCACTTCCTTATGTGGTGCTTTCTTTGACCGTTTTATTTCTTGCCTTTATGCAAGGGTGTGTAGGACCTGTGACTTGGCTGGTCATAGCGGAAATATTTCCTCAAAGATTGAGAGGACTTGGTTCTGGGATAAGTGTTTTTTTCTCTGGATATTAAACTTTGTGATTGGTTTTGCTTTCCCGATCTTGCTTAGCTCTGTAGGGTTGTCTTTTACATTCTTTATATTCGTGGCTTTAGGTGTATTGGCAATTGGTTTTGTGTACAAATTCATGCCGGAAACAAAGGGGCGTACACTTGAAGAACTAGAAGAGCATTTCCGTTTTCGACATGATCATAATACTCCTGAACAATCAGTTATTAAGGTATAAATATGTTGAACATCTCTCTTCTTCAGAAAAAACAAAATCCCTCTGCCAGAGGGATTTTGATTCAGCATGTTAAGATGTTCTACACGTATAATACGGGAGTTGATACTTTGAAAATCTCGCCATCTCTTATATAAAAACGAGGGATGCGGCGGCTTAATGTAGATACCACTTCATAGTTAATCGTATTGAGCATTTCAGCCACTTCATCAACGGAAATCTCAGCTCCTTTTTGCTTACCGTAAATTACGACTTCTTCTCCTTGTTCACCTTCACCGTTTTCTCCTAAACTGACCATGATCATATCCATTGTTACTCTTCCCGCTACAGGCACTCGTTTTCCGCGGTGAAGAACAAACCCGCGATTGGAAAGGGCACGAGAATAGCCGTCAGCATAGCCGATCGGGATTGTAGCAATTACTTCATTAGGTTCTGCAACGTATGTAGCACCATAGCTAACGGTTCGGGGCTCTGTCCGCATGGTTTTGACATAAGCGATGCGCGCTTTTAAACTTAGCGCAGGTTCAAGCTTAACGAGATGTAGTTGTTTAATATAGGAAGAAGGATATAAACCATATAAGCCGATACCTAAACGGATCATATCAGCGCTAAATTCCGGAAATGCGATAGCTGCAGCTGTGTTGCACATATGCACGGTGGGCAGCTCAATTCCTTGTTCTTTTAAAAAGCTGAGAAAATTGATGAATTTTTCGTGCTGCAGCTTTGTGAGTGTTGTGTCTGGTTCATCAGCTGTTGAAAAATGTGTAAAAATCCCTGTCCACCTGAGAAATTCGCTTGCCTTTAGGGCTTTCACTACTGCTAAAAGCTCTTCCTTTGTGCGTACACCTAATCGTCCCATGCCGGTATCCACGTTAATATGAATAGCCAGCCGATCAGTACTTGCTTCTTTCTCCAATATCTCGTTTGCTTCTTTTATCCAATCAACCTGAAATGCTGATAATGTTATATTCCAAGCCGCTGACTTCTTCACACAACTAAGGGACGTAAAACCAAGCACAAGGATAGGTGCTGTAATTCCCGCTTTTCGTAAAACGATTCCTTCCTCCACGCTGGCAACAGCGAGCTCACTCGCCCCGTGTTCAAGTGCATGACGCGCCACTTCTATAGACCCGTGACCATAACCGTTCGCTTTTACGACAGCCATAATTTTGCTCTTATGTGGAATATGACGGCGGATCGCTCGCAAATTCTTTTTAACGGCATCAAGATTGACTTCGATCCAAACTTCTCGGCAAAGCTTTATCATCAACGCTTCCTTCCTTCTTATGGATTGTAACTACCACCTATTGCCGTAAGAATAAATGTTAATTGTTGGATGATTCGATCTTATTTTATTCAGCTTCATTTGAAATCATTCAACAGCAAATCCATGTGATACGAAAAGGTGCTAATCAATGTTCGAATAGCAAATACGGATAAACGAGGCTTGTAAGGGGATGAGAATGGATACGGAGGCTGAGGATATGAGAAGTACAACTAATCAAAAATAATCTGCAGTGATTATTTATTTTGGTACACTCTCATAGGAGGAATGATAACCAGAAATCAAACAGGGAGGTTTCACCGTTCTCAATAACAAGAGATACCTGTTAGAATCAGTGGTTTTCATGTGTTGTTTTTTTATGTTTGCAGTACAAAAAAAGCATTTTTCTTTTTGTTGAACATGCTGACGGAGCAAACTGCCCAAAACATGGAGATGATTAAAGCGAAAAAGCACGGTCTGCAGAGAATAGAACAAAAAAGACACTGTATATAAAGATACTGACTGAGCCTAGAGGAAAGGGGGGCGCCTAAGGTATGAACATTAGAAGAACCTTTTAAATGAGAAGGACTGAGAAAATTCTGTAAAAGATAATCCGTTCAAAAAGCAGTCGATTCCTTGTTCCATAAACCTGACATCAGAGTATATAATTAAATTCGTATTCAAAAAATCGTTTAAGTAAGGGGTATACATGAAAAGGGGAGTTAGTTTTCAAATACCGAATGAATATGGAAATTTTCTATGGAGAATACTGCAGCCAGTAGACATAGCTCATTATAAGTGGCAAACGAGTGGTGAATCTTATTTTGTAGTAGACGGAGAGCTCGATAATGAGGAGCTTTTTCATGACTTTGCTATTGTTGAAGGGGCGGATTTTGCGCAACTATTAAAAACGAATCAGTACTATACCATTTTCGTTGAATTGAAAGCATTTCCACATGGAAAAACAGTTAATCAAGTCAATACATATGAAGAGTTTGCTGACAGTGATTGCGAATTTGTACTTTTGATAGCAGATAATAGCTACGTTTCGATTTACTGTAAAAACAAAAATACCATTGAAAAACTTTATTTTAATGCTTTACACAATGATTTTGAAGACGTTCAGTTTATAACTGATGAAAATGACACAAGAACAGGCCTTACTGTATGATAGCAAATAAAATAAAAGGAGCTAATACATAACAATGCAAATTAAAATCAAATATCTAGATGAAACACAAACAAGAATCAGCAAAATTGAGAAGGGAGACTGGATCGATCTTCGAGCAGCTGAAGATGTAACAATCAAAAAAGATGAATTTAAGCTTGTCCCATTAGGTGTAGCAATGGAGCTGCCAGAAGGTTACGAAGCACATGTCGTTCCTCGGTCAAGCACATATAAGAACTTTGGCGTTATTCAAACAAATTCAATGGGTGTTATCGATGAGTCATACAAGGGAGACAACGATTTTTGGTTCTTTCCTGCTTATGCATTGCGCGATACTGAAATTAAGAAGGGTGATCGTATCTGTCAGTTTAGAATCATGAAGAAAATGCCGGCGGTTGAATTGGTTGAAGTTGAGCATTTGGGAAACGAGGATAGAGGAGGACTCGGTTCAACAGGTACTAAGTAAACAAAATAAATCCTTGGCTGTCTTCATGATGTGTGATTGATCAATGCAGATTACAGCCAAGGTACATATTATCTAATTTGAACAGCAAATGATTAAATGTTTATTGAGGTCCCATTTTTATTTTTATAGCGATTAGCTAGTCTTTTATAATACATGCTTAACATGTAAAAGAACCAATAGCCTAACAAAGTCCCTAAGGTGTTAAGCATTAAATCATCCACGTCAAAACTTCTGTAAACAGATTTTATATACACTGAATACGAAAGCTGTGTTAGTTCAATAAACAAAGAAATGAAAAATCCAATTAGTAATATTTTTTTAAGGTTATTAAGTTTTTCAAATAACAGTGGAAATAAAAAGCCAACTGGGAGCAATAATATCAGGTTTCCTCCGATTGATCTGATTACATAAAATTGTAGGCCTTCGTGATAAACATCTACAAAGAAATAAAATGGGATGAAGTTATTCCCTGATACAAATGGGAGATAAGAGTCGTACCTCATATCTTTTATTAAACCAGCATCTACGGGCAGAGGAAATAATGTAACACTTATCAAATTGAAAAAGTAAACCAATAAACAAAAGATAACGATATGCTTATGTATGGGTAATCCATCTTTTTTAAAAAGGGCTCGTTTAATGAGTCGATAAACTAGAAAGCAAAAATAGAGGACCATTAAAAATGGCAAGAGAAAAGACGAGTCGAACATAAGTACACCACAATTTCCTTTTTGATTCATTTTAACACAAATAGGAAAATGAAGGAATTTTTAAAATAAAAGAATGTTTGATCAGAGGGCAAATAAAAACTAGGATATCATCAACTTAACCAAGTTAAATGGTGTGTCTGGGTCAAAACTTGCGGTAACTAAAAGCAATGTGACAGACTATGTTATGGAGAAATACCGATGTAAAGAGAGGGTAACTCCTCTTTACACACAAAGGGATGGAATAAGAATCTCTTTTTATCGGTGCGTGCTTACTATTTGCGATAATATTGTATTCGTAATATATTATGCCAAGCAACTGAAAATGAAGGAAGGAAATGAATTGCCATGACTCAATTCGATAAACAATACAACTCAATCATAAATGACATTATAAATAATGGAATCTCAGACGAAGAATTTCAAGTAAGAACAAAGTGGGACTCAGATGGAACACCGGCTCATACACTAAGCGTGATTAGTAAGCAAATGAGATTCGACAACTCAGAGGTTCCGATTTTAACGACAAAAAAAGTTGCCTGGAAAACAGCCATTAAAGAATTGCTCTGGATTTGGCAGCTGAAATCGAACGATGTTAATGATTTAAACAAGATGGGCGTACATATTTGGGATCAGTGGAAACAAGAAGACGGCACTATTGGACATGCATATGGATTTCAGCTGGGGAAGAAAAACAGAAATTTAAATGGAGAAAAAGTGGATCAGGTTGATTATCTTCTTCATCAATTGAAGAACAATCCATCATCACGCAGGCACATTACAATGCTATGGAATCCTGATGAATTAGACGCAATGGCCTTAACACCATGTGTATACGAGACACAGTGGTACGTGAAACAAGGGAAACTCCACCTTGAGGTAAGAGCGCGGAGCAATGACATGGCCTTGGGGAATCCGTTCAATGTATTTCAGTATAATGTGTTGCAGCGCATGATTGCTCAAGTGACTGGCTATGGGCTTGGTGAATATATCTTTAACATTGGGGATTGCCATGTGTACACCCGTCATATAGACAATTTGAAAATCCAGATGGAAAGAGAACAGTTTGAAGCACCTGAATTATGGATCAATCCTGAAGTGAAAGATTTTTATGATTTTACAATCGATGATTTTAAGTTAATCAACTATAAGCATGGGGACAAGCTTTCATTTGAGGTAGCAGTTTAATGCTGCCTTTTTTTATTTTATTGTTGGTAATTTTTATAAAATTTAAATATGAAAGGATATTCTATAACAGAATATAAGTTACAAATAAAGAGAAAACAAAATTAGAGCGCATGTAACCGAAGGTATTGTTTAAAAGCGTCAGATGGTCTTACGTACAAGAGGAATGGCGGATTCTTTGATCTGAAAAAATTGAATACGCGGTGAAAAGGCAATTCGTTTTATCAGGTGTAATTCCTGCTAATAATATTATAGGCCTTAAGAATATTGTGTTGCGAAGAAAAGTCTATACGATAGCTGTAAGGATTGTTGAGTCTATTCTATGCTTCAAACTTTTATCGTTAGAATTGACTGGTTTTGTATTTATACATGCGATCACATTAAAGAATCGCCGTCATAATCTCTGTTTTTCATCTATTATTCTCTTACTCAGCCTATATATATAAAATATTCCCAACATTTAAAAATAACCATTTAAATATATTTCTAGAAATTGTATACTTATATGGTACTAAATGAATACATAGAAAGGACTGTTGTTGATGAAAAAAGTTTTTTGTAAGTTAGCCATTAGTTCGATTGCTCTATTTATATTAGGTGTTCCTAATGGCAATGTATTAGCTGCTGAAAAAGGAGCAGACAAGACTGTTAACGATGTGGCATCACAAGTACATACTGTATTTGCAAACGAGTCGACTGGATCTGGAGGCGGAGAGTTTACTGCGCAATTTGTGAACGATTTTCGCAATGTTAAGATGAATGTTAAAACGTATAAAAGCTGGTCTAGTTTTAAAAGGGTATCCGATAATATAGCCACTGGCAGTAAAGGGGGATCTATTACTGCAAACAAAACAGTTACTTTTACAACAACTGTAAGCGGATCTATTAGTGGTTTAGGAATATCTACTGCAGGCTCTGTAGCTAGCTCTAAAGGATACACTCTAAATGTTGGAGCAAATAAAAGAGTCTATATGGCATATAGAGTTAGATATAATGTAGAAGAAGGGTACAACTGTCGCAAGGATATTGTTACTGGTAAATGTGTATCAAAGAAAAAATATGTAGTTAAAAAACCTATGTATGGAGAATATGCTCTGAAAAACTATTAATTTTATATAAAAAAGATTAGCTTAAAAGCTAATCTTTTTTATTAAGAAGAAAATATCCTAATTTTGAAACTAGATACAAAGTGAAAGCGATCATTAATGTTCTTGATATAACTATTCCATGAATAGCTAAATCATATCCAGCAGGAATCAACGCTTTTGTATTAAACATAAAATACATTGATACCAGAAGAGCAATAATAACAAGAATTATCCCAAAAAGACCTGTTTTTTCGTATTTCATACAAATTCCACCCTATATTATAATGTGATATAAACAAACGAAAGAGCTGAATATTAAGATAATTCAATAATCAGCAAACAATAGAATATTGTCAAACTGTCTTTGAATATTATTTTTGTAATAAAGAAATAATTGAAAGCCCCACAAATGAGGGGCTTTTATATAGTATCTAGTTCTATATTACTTAAATAAATCATATCAAAGTTATTTTAAAATTTCAACTTTTGTTTTACTAATATTTATTAACATTGTTAACCTTTTCAACTATAGGAGAGAATTTCTTTTGTTTCTTACTCTTTAATCCCTTAAACAAAACGTCTTATTTTATCGCATAGCTGGACAAAAGGTTCTCTGTTCATATATCTCTATAATTTTGGAAACTGAGCGGGTTTTTTAGAGAGGACGAAAATGCTAGCAAAAACCGCCAGCAATGCTGGCGGCCTTTTGCTGCTTCGTTTATTTATTAACAGAGATTGTAACGTTATTTCCTGAAACAGAAACCTTTGCGAAATCCTGTGTATCTACCACAGGAGTGATAGCTTTATTGTCGATTGTGATGCTGTTAAAAGATGTCGAAAAGGCTGTTTTGATGGCATCACGCTGGCTTTCATAAGAAACTGCTGCAGTAGCAAGTGTTTTCCATTTTGAAATCGTGCCGATGTTGGTCCCTTGAATTTCTGTGATAATTCGTCCGGTATAGCCGTCATTGTTCGTTCCCCAAAGGGTCATGCGCGTATTGCCGTTTAAATTTTTATAGATTGTCATTTGGACTGTGCTTCCAGGGCGGAAGCCTTTATTGTATGTGAACTTGTCTTTTCCTTCGATGTACGTTTCTTCATTTTTGGATCCTACCTTCATGAGGGGCTTCCAGACGTTGTATTGCTTGCTGTACTGAAGCCCGATATCTGCCTCAGTTCCGCTTGTTGCCCTAAATCCTGAATAAATATAAGGAGTAGAGACCGTATCATATTTTACAGTGTCAGGAAGATTGATTTTAGCTGTGAAAACGGCGCCTGTACTATTCAGATAGGCGCGGCCGCCGATTCCCTTAGGCAGCTGGGAGGCTGCTTTTGCGACTTGAGCATCTGCCGCGGGCAAGCCTGGTATACCTGATGGAAGTGTTCCGAAAAGAATGGCTGTTCCTACTGCACCTGCAATCAATACTTTTTTCACTCAAATTCCCCCTTTTGATAGTGATTTCGTCATTTATTATACCTTATTTTGGAACTGGATTTATGTATATAAATCGACAAAATATTTCATTTTGAGTGATGTAAGGGACGAAACGTTTCTGAAATCTGAAAGCTATATACCTTTAACAAAGGAAATAATAAGATCATAATCGTTTTAACCGATTTGAAATTTTCCTCATAATAAAAGCACAAATGCTTAAAGAAACGATAATCAAAAGAATGCGCGCTATCGTTTCCCAGCCTGTAAAAAAGGGGTGCTGTTTCATCAATGTCTGTCCTTGTAACATGATAAAAGCACAGATACCGACTAAGAAAAGAAAACAAATGCTTAGAATTGCTAACGCTTTACGTGAGTATGTTTTCATTTCATCTTTAAAATACAGCAATACGAAAACAAAGCAGCTAACATTGGCGATTGTTCTTATCACCTCAAAGCTTGTCATGGCAACTGATATAAATAGACAAAGTAAAATGAGATAAAATACGATGTTTCTAGACAAACAACCTCCCCTTTTATGTGTGATACTCTAAGAGTTTATAAACATTCCTTTGTAACTGCAATAATTGGAAATCGAATTGAATCTGCCTATATAAGAACTAAATAAACTATGTACTAAATATTCATCATTCTTTTTTTAATTCAGTCACCAAGGTTTTTATAGAAAGTGAAGGGAAGCTTCAAGATGATAGTGCCCAAAAAAGCCCGGCATTAGCCGGGGAAAAGTGAAAACGAGGAGATGTGAATGGAGTTTAGTAATGTTTCTTATGCTTTTTATACTCTACAACATAATCATAGTCTTTTTTGTCGTGATCATAATATTTTTTATCGTAATCACAGTCATCATCTTTCTTATGATAGTCATCATATTTTTTGTCATAATCACAGTCGTCATCTTTTTTATCATAGTGGTATTTTTTATCATATTCGTAATACTTTTTATAATACGTTTTTTTGACCGTATAATACTCTTCTTTATATTTTTTGTAATAACCCATATATACTCCTCCTTTATTTATAATACGTTTTATTATACGGCGAGTTGATTTTGCGGCTTGGACAGTTAAAATCATAGAAGGAAAAAAGGGCTGTCCAAATGGAAGAAAAAAGACAGGTGACATAGAAACAAATCAAAATAAAGAGCCGATTTTTCATCGGCCCAAACGATTTATCTTATATTTGTTTGTCTTCTTTGTTGTCTGCATCACTTTTTCTTAAATCCTGAGTCAGTCCGCTGGTTGCTTGTTTAAATTCTGATAAGGCTTTTCCTGCTGCACGGCCAAGCGCCGGCAGTTTATCAGGTCCAAACACTAAAAAACCTACAAACAAAATAACGAGTATTTTTGTGAAGCTTAATTCCATATCCCTTTCCTCCTGATTGAAGTACAACCTTTTACACAAATTATAAGAGATGGCAGTTCAAATGGGAATGCATTTATTTTGACAAATTAAAACAAGCTCAAAAGCGGATTCTTAAAACGGCTGCTGCTGAATATAATGTCCAATGCCCTGCTTAAGGTGATTGAAATAAAGGAGAGGTGTGGCTGATGAGATTTACTAAGGTATTTGGATTTTTGTCTGTTTTAGGGCTGGCGGCGGTTTTTCCATTAACGGCACAAGCAGAAAAAGCGGGAACTGTGGGAGCTGGAGAGTGGGATAAGTTGGGGACTTACACATATACCTACTCAAGTCCCGCGGTATACTCGAGCGGAGGGGATTTTAGAGTGTGCCTTTCAGGAAGCACTCCTTTTTCTGTCTCACTGCACTTATATGAGGATGATGCCGGTGACAATCCTGATGATTATGTAGGGTCAAACTATTTTTCACCCGGAGAATGCTACACCTTTGGCAGTATTGGAAAATTTGTAGACGGGAGCAATAACAAGGCTGAGTTTTTTGTCACCGATTACTCTGGAAAATCTAAAGCGGTTACGTTTTATGATTGATGTGCTCAAATTGTGAAGTACAACCCTTTGTTAAAAACAAAAAAGAGAGAGGTATCTCTCTCTTTTTTTATTCTTCGACAGCCTTGCGAAGCCGTTCATTTACGATGCCAGTCCAGCCGCCATCCATCTTATCGCGAATGACGGAGCTTTTCTCGTTTGCTTTGCCGATCAATTCATTCGGCTCTTTCCAGCCGCCGTGAATAAGGGTAAACTTCGTTTTTTCCCCCAAGTCTTCTAATTGAAAGGTAACGGTCCATCCTTCTGTATCCCATTCAAAAGAAAGTTCAGTTGGAGCTTGAACAGCCAAAACCTTACAAGGGGACGGTCCAAACGGTGATTGCAAGTGGAATTCTTGTCCTTCTTTGAGCTGAAAGTCATTGGGCATAAACCACTTGGCAATGCCTTCTGAAGTGGAGACTGTCTCCCAGACTTTCTGAATGGGAGCCTCCAGGGTAATGCTTTTCGTAATATCTGGTAATGTATTTTCATGATTTTGAGCCATTTCGTTTACCTCTTGACATATGATGTTTTTTCAATTTAATCATATAATAACTAATAAGATCATGTCCATAGCTTGCATTGTTTATGCTGCAGCTGCTGATGAATAGTGTATCAGCCGAAAATGTATAGTTGTGATTGCATTCTTGCTTATGTTTGAATCAGGTTCCTGTTCAGCCCATTTATTTTGCGCGATTTTGCTGTGCTTATCAGTTTTGTTTTAATAGTAAATCTCATTTTTCTAAAACAGGAGGTTTTTTATGCTTGGAAAAATCAAAGCAGCCATTGATAACAGTCCAGGGAAGCCAGCCAGAATCGTAGTTAGTGAAAAAGCGTTTCAGCAATTAAAGGAAGAAATGCGCTTTGTTTACGTATCCAAACCGAAAACGATAATGGGGATTCCTGTGGAAGTTTCAGATCAGGCAGAAAGCTTTAAACTGGAATTTTAGTTGATCCGAGGCTGTCTAAAAATGTTCAATTTGATTTCTTGAAAGCATGATGAAATGTTCATCATGATATGTGCGCAGTAATCTTCACTCATGACTACAACTTTTAAATGCAGGCTAAACACTTCTTGGTCCCGCCTTAACACAAAGGGACGGTTAAAACTCAATAATGAATCACAAGGAAGAGAAGGAAACCTCTCTTCTCTTTTTTTTTGCATTTTTAGGATTAAGATGCTTTTTTTGGAGAGGTATACACTTATCAAATCGACCAATATGCTAATATAGGAATTGCTTGAAATAGAAGGGAGGAGGGGCTATGAGACAGAAACCGATTTATGTAGAAATCGAAATGAATTCTGATTTGGATACACTCTGGGAATATACACAAAATCCATCACTGCATAAGGAGTGGGATCTCCGGTTTTCAAATATCACGTATTTGGATAGACAGCCATGCGAAAAACAGAAGTTTCTTTACGAAACAAGAATAGGTTTTGGGTTAAAGGTGTCAGGTACAGGAGAAACCGTCGGCGTTTTCGACAAATGTTCAGCTGAAAGATCTTCCTCACTGGCTTTCGGCTCAAATCATCCGTTATCTCTGATTCGGCATGGAAGCGGGTACTGGAGGTATATACAGAGAGAAAATGGGAAAATGACGTTTTTAACACAGTACCAATATAAAACAGCCTACGGACTGCCGGGAATGTGGATCGATCGTTTATTATTTCGGCCGCTGCTTGGATGGGCGACTGCCTGGAGCTTTGATGCATTAAGGCTTTGGATTGAGCAAAATAAACATCCGAAACATTTCATTCGATCTGCTGTCGTCTATGTGTTCATGTGCCTGTTTTTCAGCCTGTTTTGGTTTAATCAAGGCTTTACAGATGTTGAAACAAGCATTTTGGCAGGGACAGCGGAGATAGGTTTAGCTATTTTGTGGCTGATTCCTTTAAAAAGAAAATGGATCATTCATGGTGTCCAGGCTTGTATCTTTGCTTTGTTCGCTTGTCTAGGTTCCGAGACGCACATATGGGTTCTGTTGAGTGTGTGTTCTGTGGCAAGCGGTGCTCTTAGCCTGCAGCTCCCTAGTGCCATGCGCACAAATCGAAAGAGAAAGAAGTGACATTGTGAGTTCGATTTATGAAAAATCAATTATTAACTACCATTTGCTCCATCCCAAGCTGCGGAAACGGTACCAATTAGACGGGTCTCATACCTTTAGCGGGACGGGAACGATGTCAGAAATCAGCGGAGGCTCTTTTCTGGTTAGAATACTGTTAAAGCTGGGCGTTTTGTTCAGATGTTTCTTTTCAGAAAGAGGCAAAGACATCCCATTTACGATACAAAATAGATCTTGCCTTATGAACTCGGAACATATCGGGATAGAATGGAACCGTACATTTTTCTTTAAAGGCAAAAAACGTTTCTTTGACGCGATTATGATATACGACGAGAAAGAAAATAGAATCCTTGATTTCTTTGGTAAACCTCATCTGCTGCTGTCTGTTTTGTCGTTCGAGGCATCTCATGACGGCTCTCTTACGATCACATCGGGAAAGCAATGGCTACTGATATGCGGAAAACGAATCCCGCTGCCAAAATGGTTGACCGGTACATCCGTAGTTTGCGAAACATTTGATGAAAGAAAGAATTGTTTCACCATTGAAGTGCATGTGCGAAATACAATTCTCGGCACTCTTTTCTTTTATAAAGGAACGTTTCAGGAGGAAGAGAGGGAATCATGAAACGAAATGGCATTGTCAGTGCGCTTTGTTTTATAGGATTTATTGCAGCAGAAGCACCGGATATTTCAGTGGCAGAGGCACTCGTTTTGTTATCCATTCTTTTTTTCGTGCCGGGAATTTTCCCTTTTGTTTTTCGTCAATCGCAGCTTCGTGCTGCTCAATTCATTGAATACGGGCTAATCCAGTGCTATCCGGCAGCCGCATTCTTTGCAGTGCTGGCTCTTGTGACAGAGATTGGTGGTTTCGCGCTAATCTGGTGGATGTACACAGTTTTTATTGCATTGTATGCAATCCTCCGCCTTTGGGAAACGAAGATACATAGAATTGAAGAGACATCGGTTTTGTTCGGTCTTATTTATTTGGCGGGAGGAGGATTTTGGTTTTTTGCTTATGCTGCCTATTTGCAGATCATGCAATTTGCTCCTCTCATCATTTTGCTGACCGCTGTCCACTTTCACTATTCAGCTTTTCTGATCCCAATCTTCAACGGTTTACTCGGCAGAACCATTAGAAAGCATCGAATGTTGTACAATTGGATAACATGGGTGATTTTGCTTTCGCCCCTTCTGATCGCACTGGGCATAACCTATTCAAAAACACTTGATGTCATTGCGGTTAGCATTTATATGGCGGCGATTTATCTTCATGCATTTTTTGTGTTCACGGCAGCTTTTCGCACCAAGACGGGGGCATTTCTTATTCGGCTTTCTTCCGCTGTTTTAATGATTACGATTGCTTTCTCGATGATTTATTCATTTGGTGTATTTCAGCAAGAAGTTACATTGACCATTAATCAGATGATTTGGATTCACGGTTTTGTCAATGCGTTTGGTGTTATCTTGCCCGCTCTCATAGGATGGAGAATAGAGGATCCGAAGCCTTTTGATGCAGGCCGTATAAAGACCTTCAGCCATATCTTCGGAAAAAGAAAGATTGGAAAAGACTTTTTAGCTAACATTCAAGCTGAGAGTAACGTCCAGTACAGCGGACTTGTGGACGATATGGGCAGCCTTCGTTCAAAGGATTTTTCACCTGAAAAACTGGCACCGCTCATTCTTTCGTTTTATGAACAAACCATCGAATACAATATCAAAGCAAAAGTAACATGGAACACGTGGTTTCGTCCGCTTGCAATTGTTTACGAATGGTTCAGCAGAAGAACCGGCCAAATACATCTTTCGACGAACCCTGACTGGTATAGAATGTACAGCGAAATAAAAGGTGTTCATCCAAAAAAAGACGGAAGAGAAAAAGTACGTGCCTGGATTAGAACAAATGAAAAAAACGAAACCATTTTTACCGCGCTATATTCAGTGTACCGTTCAAATGGAGAGGGGTATATGAATATTTCTTTGCCGCTTCCATTTAGCAGCATGACAGGTATTTTAAAACCATATCATCATCAGGAGAAGCTGATTTTAACAAGCAGGCGGAGAAAAAGCAGAGCGGGGGATGAGGGAATTTATCTGCAAACAAGAGCGGGAACTTGTCCGCTTCCTTTATCTGAAACCTTTCTGATAGAAGCTGCACATGACAACAAATTAACCGCTGTTCATCACATGTGGCTCTTTGGAATAAAATTTCTAACTGTTCATTACAGTATGACACATATTACCCGGCCTATTGAAAGAACCTAACATAAAGAAGAAGCTTCGTCTGCCAGTTGCTGCATTTCAAAATTCTGCGCCGCATCTAGACAGGAAAGGAAGAATTTATGATGTTTTATATCAGTTTATTTCTGATTCTTTGGCTGGCTGCGGGGTTTGCTGTGGGAATGAAACAAGTGTATGTCGATCAACTGTTTGATAAAGCTGTGATCGAAAGGCTGGAAAAAGAAGCGAATGATCATGGACACGCTGACCGGATGATCAAACAGCGTGTCTTTTATATCGCAGCAGTGACATTAAGCGGATTTATTTCTGTTTATCATGAACTTAAAACAATTACGCAAAGGCGAAACATAAGAAAAATTGAAAAAAACATCATGAAATTAAATCAAGCCAAAAAACGAAGAATGAAGAGAAAATAAAAAATGCACAGGCCAAATGGCAGGTGCGTTTTTGTTTTGTATGGAAATGTGGGGAAGTGGTGCCAGATTCCTTTTCATAAATTCAAAAATGAGAAGAACAGCGCCCGGGCTAATGGTATATAATATTGTGAATTTAACAAAAATTTAACAAGGAGGACGAGAGAAATCGTGCTAAAGCCTCAAAGAAACCGACATCCTGTTGATTTGGACTTAGAGGCGGAGTAGATGAAACCGGCCAAAGTATCCCTGCTCCGCCGTTTGCTCCATTCCTTGAAGCATGTTGATTGTAACATAGCCAAACGTTTTCCATCAACTATTAAAATTGTAAAATTATTGTTAATTTTTATGGTGTTTACTCCGATTTCTTCAATTTATGCTGAAGATGTATATCAGAATTTTGAGGAATTAAAAAACAATGAAGACCCTTCTGATTACGACATTGTTACGAAAGAAACCGAAAGCCCTGTACTTGTTTTAGCCATTCACGGAGGAGGTATTGAAGGCGGAACAAGTGAGGTAGCGAGAGAGCTCAGCAAAGAGTACTCGCTGTATTTATTTGAAGGCTTAAAATCGTCGGGAAACTCAGTCCTGCACATTACAAGCACACATTTTGATGAACCTCGGGCCCTGAAAATGACGGAAAATCATGAATATGTCATTTCATTGCACGGATACGCAGAAGAAGATCAGCAGATCGAAGTTGGCGGTACAGATCGCGTAAGAGCGGCAGATTTAGTTGAGAAGCTGCAACATGCCGGTTTTCCTGCTGTATTGCTCAATACAGACCATCCGCATGCGGGCGTTAGTCCAAATAATATTGCAAATAAGTCAAAAACAGGTTTAAGTATCCAGATAGAAATGAGCACAGGCTTTAGAAAGTCTTTGTTCGGCATCTTTTCTTTAAAAAGCAGAGCTGTTACTCAAAATGAGAGGTTTTATGATTTTACAGAAGAGATGTCCCGTTTTCTCAAAAATAGCTACTGAAAAATAGGAGGCAATTAGACAGCCTCCTATTCCTTATGCTTCTCATTCGTTTCGGGAAACAGCTCGTCCGCGGTTTCCGTTTGATACTGCAACGTGTTATCTCTGGCTGACAGTTCATTTCGGAAATTTTCATCAAGCACATTTTTCAGTAAATACCGATGAAAAAAGTATTCAAATACAGTAAGACAGGCAGCGGACAGAAGAGCAGCTCCAAATGGTGAAAAATCGTTTCTTGTTTGGGTTAAAACAAAGACCCAAAGAATCACGAAAGAAAGGCCAAAGTCAGCAAGTGAAGCTGTAATATTGTTTGTTCTCGGTAAGACGAGCATGTCGCCAGATAGATAGGAAACAAAACCCAAGAAAAGTGCAATAAACATCACGCTCAAAAAGGATGCGTGATAGACTCTGTCCAAAATCACATATAAAAGGGCGAGAGTGAAAGCAATCTTTGAAGCAAGCGCAATGATATGTTTCATTTGACCACCTAAATTGTTATTTTTTGAAGAAAATTCTTGGGAGAAACAAGTGATAAACATGGCAATTCGATATCATTCATAATGGTCATGACGATTACAGTGATTATTTTAAACAAACCGTTTTTGTTTACACTGGTATTTTTTTCAGCTGTATGAAACTTTCTTATGAAAAAGGTCGTATATGTAGATGATCAGCTTTCAAGGGGGAATGGTTTATGGAGATAAAAGGAATCAATCACTTGCTATTTTCAGTTTCGCATTTGGATACATCGATTGATTTTTATCAAAAAGTGTTTGGCGCAAAGCTTCTGGTAAAAGGGAGAACAACTGCATATTTTGATATGAACGGGATCTGGCTTGCGCTTAATGAAGAAGCAGACATCCCCAGAAATGAAATTAAGTCTTCTTATACTCATATTGCTTTTACGATTGAGGATCATGAATTCGAGGAAGTATCAGCGAAATTAAAAAGACTTCATGTCAATATTCTGCCTGGCAGAGAACGAGATGAACGCGATCAAAAATCAATTTATTTTACCGATCCTGACGGCCACAAATTTGAATTTCATACCGGAACCCTTCAAGACAGGCTTCGATATTACAAACAAGAAAAAACACATATGTCCTTTTATGACGATACGGCCTTTTGATATCACACACCATATATGGTTAAAAGAAGGGGGATTGGTGAGACTAAATGTTCCGAGGAAGTTTCTATTGATTCGTTCATCAATGTCATACATAAGTTTGGGTGAAAGGAATATTAGTTTACATATTTACATGATGTATATAGCTCACGACGATTTAGAGAAGTGAGCGGTTTTTAACAGAAAAATGAACTAAATAAACTATGTGCTAAATTTTCAATATATTCAATCGCCTCGCCCCTTAATAAATATGAAACCATATCCTTTCACGACCCAAAGAATGAAACATTTTTAAGAAGGTAGCGTCTAATATTATAAACATGCATGTGTTGATTAAAAGTTTCCTGAAGGAAAGAAAATTTCTTGACTTCAACAATCTTTTAGTGGATAATTATGGTGTAAACATGATGTTCTTTTTCCTCCTATTCAGGCTCGCACCCAAAAGTCAGGGCGAGCCTGCTTTTTTTGAACAACAAACCCCCTCTCCGTAAAGGAAGAGGGGGTTATTTCATGCGTCTGATAGATCAATAGATTAATGGACCGTTCTGAACACGCCAATTACTTTCCCTAGAATGCTGACATTCTGCAAAATGATGGGTTCCATCGTTGGGTTCTCAGGCTGCAAGCGAATGTGAGTATCCTCTTTATAGAAACGTTTTACCGTAGCTTCATCATCTTCTGTCATCGCAACTACAATTTCCCCATTGTTCGCTGTGTTTTGCTGTTTAACGATGACATAGTCCTTATCGAGAATACCAGCGTCTATCATGCTGTCTCCCATAATCTCCAGCATAAATACGTGTTCGTCTGGAGGAACCATGCGGTCAGGAAGCGGAAAATATTCTTCAATATTTTCAACTGCTGTAATGGGAGATCCCGCTGTGACTTTCCCAATGACAGGTACATTAACAACCTGGCTTTGCGGAATGTCTACTTCTTCATCAAGAATTTCTATTGCTCTTGGTTTTGTCGGATCCCGTCTGATCAGCCCTTTTGTTTCCAATCGGGCCAAATGGCCGTGGACAGTAGAGCTGGACGCAAGCCCGACAGCCTCGCCGATCTCTCTCACGGAAGGCGGATAACCTTTTGATTTAACCTCTGCTTTAATAAAACGGAGGATATCAAGTTGCCTTTTTGATAGCTTCGTCATTTTTCGCACCTCAAAACGTCGATTTTAAGAAGATTATAGCATGATTTTCCTTACAGTACAAACATAGGTTCGAAAAAACAATTGACAGAAACGTTTGTTCGTATATACTAAAATTATAAAAAATGCGAACAAACATTCCTGTTGGAGGTATGATCATGAGTAAAGAATCTATTATTTTTGTCGGTCTGTTCACAGTGATTTTGAGCGCGGTTATCCTGATGCTGTCATATACAAGCAGCGGCCAAGAACTTAATCAGTATGTTAAAATAGAAGTCCAGCAAGGGGACACACTCTGGTCAATTGCTGATCAGGTAGCTGATACAAAAAAGATAAATAAAAATGATTTTATCGAATGGGTAGCTGATAAAAATCATCTTCAGACGTCTGATATCCAGCCGGGTGATGAATTAGTGATCCCATTGAAAAAGAAGCATCAAGATGCATATGAATTGGCAACTGTAAGATAGAGAGGACAGATAGAAAAAAATGAAAGCACTCATTTATGCCCGCGTAAGCACAAATAAAGAACAACAGGAAACGTCGTTAAAGCGGCAGGAGGAGGAGCTTGCGGCCATTGCAGCTGAGAACGGCATGGAAGTTGTCAAAGTGATTTCTGAAAAAGCCAGCGGATATGAAATGGATCGGGATGGTGTATTTGAGCTGCTTGATGAGATTAAGAACGCTGGAATCGATGTCATTTTGGTTCAGGATGAGACAAGGCTCGGAAGGGGAAACGCAAAAATCGCACTGCTTCATTGCATTTACAGAGAAGGTGTGAAAGTCTATACAACTGCACACAGAGGTGAATTGGAGTTATCGGAGGCTGACTCAATGGTGCTGGAAATCGTCAGCATTGTGGAAGAGTATCAACGTAAAATTCACAACATGAAAATCAAACGGGGAATGAAGCGTGCAGTAAAAAACGGTTTTAAACCGCAAAAAAACTTAAAAAACCAACACGAGAACAGCGGAAAAGATAGAATAGAGGTGCCAATCTCTGAGATCGTCCGCCTGAGAGCGAATAAACTGACGTTTGCTGAAATCGCGGCTACCTTAAGAGGGTTTGGTTATGATGTCTCTAAAGCAACCGTTCACCGGCGTTTTCAGGAATACATAGAGAATGAAGAGACAGCGGAGTGAATCAGTTGTAAAACTTTTTTTGATCTAGTACTATATAGACAAAATGCAATAAATAAAGGAGTTTAACATGATTTCAAACGCGAAAATTGCCAGAATTAATGAGCTTGCTGCTAAAGCAAAAGCTGGCGTTATTACAGAAGAAGAAAAAGCCGAACAGCAAAAGCTCCGTCAAGAGTACTTGAAAGGTTTTCGTTCTTCTATGAAGAACACTTTGAAAAGTGTCAAAATCATTGATCCAGAAGGCAATGATGTAACACCAGAAAAGCTAAAAAGAGAACAAAGAAATAACAAACTTCACTAATATAAGAGGAATACGGCAATATCGTATTCCTCTTTTGCATATACTATAATCAAAACTCTTATGTGACAAAATTCAACAAGTTTCTCTCAAATTTAAGCTGAAACAGTTGAGAAAAAGTCGTCAGACATTTATGATGTAAGGGTACAACACATAAGGAAGGGGATTTTTATGGATACAATTGAAAAGAAATCAGTTGCTACCATTCGCACACTGTCAATAGACGCTATTGAAAAAGCAAATTCTGGTCACCCAGGGATGCCGATGGGGGCTGCTCCGATGGCATACACGCTGTGGACAAAATTTATGAACGTAAGTCCGGCAAACCCTGGCTGGTTTAACCGTGACCGTTTTGTTTTATCTGCTGGACATGGGTCAGCACTTTTATACAGCATGCTTCATTTAAGCGGGTTTGATCTTAGTATTGAAGATCTTAAGGGATTCCGCCAGTGGGGCAGCAAAACACCTGGACATCCGGAATTCGGACATACTGCCGGTGTGGATGCGACAACAGGTCCGCTTGGCCAAGGAATTGCCATGGCAGTCGGTATGGCAATCGCTGAACGCCATTTAGCGGAAACTTACAACCGTGATTCATTTAACGTAGTCGATCATTATACATACAGTATTTGCGGTGATGGTGATTTAATGGAGGGGATTTCTTCTGAAGCCGCTTCACTCGCAGGACATCTTCAGCTTGGCCGTCTGATCGTACTATACGATTCTAATGACATCTCTCTCGATGGAGATCTGAACCGTTCATTCTCTGAAAACGTAAAACAGCGTTTTGAAGCAATGAATTGGGAAGTTCTTTATGTTGAGGATGGAAACAATATTGAAGAATTAACAGCGGCTATCGAAAAAGCACGCCAAAATGATAAGAAACCTACATTAATTGAAGTGAAAACGACAATCGGATTCGGATCGCCTAACCGCGCAGGCACATCCGGTGTTCACGGCGCGCCGCTTGGTAAAGAGGAAAGCAAATTAACAAAAGAAGCTTACGCGTGGACATATGAAGAAGATTTCTACGTTCCGTCAGAAGTATATGAGCACTTCGCTGCAGCTGTAAAAGAATCAGGCGAGAAAAAAGAACAGGAATGGAATGCTCAATTCGCTAAATATAAAGAAATTTATCCTGAACTTGCTGAACAGCTTGAACTGGCAATCAAAGGAGAGCTTCCGAAGGACTGGGATCAAGAGGTTCCTGTTTATGAAAAAGGAAGCAGCCTGGCATCCCGTGCATCTTCCGGTGAAGTTCTCAACGGACTTGCGAAAAAAATTCCTTTCTTTGTCGGAGGTTCTGCCGACCTAGCGGGATCGAACAAAACGACAATTAAAAATGCCGGTGATTTTACAGCGGTTGATTACTCAGGCAAAAACTTCTGGTTTGGTGTACGTGAATTTGCGATGGGTGCAGCATTAAACGGTATGGCGCTTCATGGCGGACTACGTGTATTCGGCGGAACTTTCTTTGTCTTCTCTGATTACCTGCGTCCTTCTATTCGCCTTGCAGCGTTAATGGGCCTTCCTGTCACATATGTCTTCACACATGACAGTATTGCTGTAGGTGAAGACGGCCCGACGCACGAGCCTGTTGAACAGCTTGCTTCACTCCGTGCGATGCCTAATCTTTCTTTGATCCGTCCTGCAGACGGCAATGAGACAGCAGCAGCGTGGAAGCTTGCAGTACAAAGCACTGATCAGCCAACAGCGCTAGTGCTAACACGCCAAAACCTTCCTACCATCGATCAAACGCCTGAAGAAGCATTGGCAGGAGTAGAAAAAGGTGCATATGTTGTTTCTAAATCTAAAAACGAAACACCTGACGCTCTTCTCATCGCTTCAGGATCTGAGGTAGGTCTTGCGATTGAAGCGCAAGCAGAATTGGCAAAAGAAAATATTGATGTTTCTGTTGTCAGCATGCCTTCAATGGACCGTTTTGAGAAACAATCTGATGAATACAAAAACGAAGTCCTTCCTGCAGATGTGAAAAAACGCCTAGCAATTGAAATGGGCTCATCATTTGGATGGGGCAAATACACGGGGCTTGAAGGAGACGTACTTGGCATAGACCGATTCGGTGCATCTGCCCCTGGTGAAACCATCATTAACGAATACGGCTTCTCAGTACCGAACGTAGTGAATCGAGTAAAGGCATTAATTAATAAGTAAGTCTTTGAAAGAGGATGAGTCAAATCATCCTCTTTTTCTTGTTTATCCGACAAAAATAGTATTGGCTGTTTAACAGTAATAGACAATTCTTTCTTTTCTTCTTTTGTATAATAGAGAGCAAATGAAATGCTGCTGGAAAAGGGGATGAAAAGATGGAACGTCACTACTATACGTACCTGATAAAAGAGGAGTTTGCCAATCACTATTTCGGGCGGGAATCGGTTATGTTTGAGCTGTTTCAAGACTATCATTGGACAAGCCTTGAAAAGCAGCAGTATGAAATGACAGAGAAACAGATTCAATATATTACACAACCAATCCCGATTTTACATATGCATCAGCGATTAAAAATGAATTTAAACAAAACGGATTACAGGCAGTTGGATTATATTTATAGAATAGCTTTGCCAAAAGCAAAAGGCCATGCGACATTTATGATGAAGGAGCACATGATAGAAATAGTGGCTTCGGGAGATTATGAGGCAGAAACGATATTCTTTGAAGTGTTAAGAAAAGTAAGCCCTTGTTTTTTAGCGATGGATTTCAATTCGAAGCGTTACGGATGGCTAAATCCGGTGAAAGAAAGAAATTTTGTCTAAAACCGAAGAAAAAGAGATGTAAATGTTGTATAATAGCTTTTGGTTTAGTACACTTTAAACTAGACAACATGAAGGAGGAAATAAAATGACTTTATGGGTTGGCATCCTAGTGGGCGTTGTTGCATTGCTCATAGGTGTTGCACTCGGGTTTTTTATTGCTCGTAAATATATGATGAGCTACCTGAAAAAGAATCCGCCTATTAATGAACAAATGTTACGCATGATGATGATGCAAATGGGAATGAAACCTTCTCAAAAGAAAATCAATCAAATGATGAAAGCCATGAATAATCAAACGAAATAATACGTAAAGATTATGATATAGAGAAACATGGTTCTAAAATAAAAAACCCTTATACGGGTTTTTTATTTTGCGATCATTCATCACCCGCTACTGCTCGAAGGCGCTGCTTTTGATATTGTATGAGAAGATGGTCAAGCTCCTGACTGAGCTCTATCGTAATATGAGATGTCATTCCGTTCGCCATGACAATTTGCAGCAGCTCTGCTCTTTTTTTTTCAATTTCATTTAATAGATGCTCTCTAATCACAGGGATGTATCCTTTCATACATTAAATCTTCAAGTTGAATGTTTATATTATATCCATATTTATACTAATTTTCAAATGAGAAGGAGTACAATATCTCAATGTCAAATTAAATTATATAAGTTTTTTCTGAAAATAGAAATCCTTCAGGTGAAAGTGTTAAAAAAATGAAATGATTTTGTCATAACTTGAAGGAATGTCAAATCATGAAGGGATGATGACATGGGAGACGTGAATTATTTTTTGACATTCGGAGCGGGGTTTTTATCTTTTATTTCCCCTTGCTGCCTGCCGCTTTACCCAGCTTTCTTGTCATATATTACAGGGGTCAGCATGGATGATGTAAAAACAGAAAAGCTGCTGCTGCAGAAAAGAAGCCTGTTTCATACTTTGTGTTTTTTGCTCGGCTTTTCAGTCATTTTTATTGCTTTAGGCTATGGAACATCTTTAATTGGCAGCCTGTTTAGGGATTACCATGATGCGATTCGGCAAATTGGCGCGTTGCTTATTATTTTGTTCGGTTTCTTTACACTCGGCGTGTTCCGGCCAGAGGCTATGATGAAAGAGCGGAGAATCCATTTTAAGCATAAACCGAGCGGGTTTTTCGGTTCAGTCTTAATCGGAATGGCATTTGCGGCGG
Source organism: Bacillus sp. F56 (assembly GCF_001748205.1). Lineage (NCBI taxonomy): Bacteria > Bacillati > Bacillota > Bacilli > Caryophanales > Bacillaceae > Bacillus > Bacillus sp. F56. Next base: position 433,505 of record NZ_BDFC01000006.1, on the reverse strand, counting down.
GATGGACACCGTGTACCGGTCCAATATTAGGTGCTGTTATCTCACTTGCTGGCACCAATCCAGGCTCAGCCGTGCCATACATGATGTTATATGTACTCGGTTTTGCTGTACCGTTTCTTTTATTGTCTTTCTTTATCACAAAGCTGAAATGGATAAGAAGGAACCAGCTTTTGATCATGAAAGCAGGCGGCGTTTTAATGATTGTGATTGGTGTGCTGTTATTCTTTGATTGGATGAGCCTGATCATTATTTTGCTGTCTGACCTTTTTGGGGGATTTACTGGTTTTTGATGACGAATTACTTTCGCACTACTACTAAACCTGTTGTTTTTGGTACAATAAGACTATTATTTGTGGAAATCGTTTTTTGGAGGGGCATATGACAAGAGTTTTAGTTGTAGACGACGCCAAGTTCATGAGAGTGAAAATCAGAGAGATCTTGGAAGAGGCAAATTACATAATCGCAGGCGAAGCGGCGGACGGCGAGCAAGCAGCGGATCTGTATAAAAAACTGCGCCCGGACATTGTGACAATGGATATTACAATGCCAGTGAAAAACGGCATAAAGGCGCTTCGTGATATCCTAACCTTTGATCCTAAAGCGAAGGTCATCATGTGCACTGCCATGCGCCAGCAAAGAATTGTAACGGAAGCAATTGAGCTGGGGGCAAAGGATTTTATTGTGAAGCCGTTCGAGGAAACAAAAGTGCTGGAAGCTGTCAGCCGCGTTATGGGATATTAAAGTCATTTCTTTTCAAAATGGTTTTTTTTATTGTTTTGGAGTATAGTATATAGTATCAACACTCCGAGAAACAAAGGAATGATAAGTATGATGATTATAATTTCATCGATTATTGCTGTGTTCATGGCTGTAGCTGTCATGGTTGTCAGAATAAAGTCCTCTGACAAGCCTGTTTCACCAAAAAAAATCATTCTCCCGCCGATTTTTATGAGTACGGGAGCGTTAATGTTTTTATTTCCGGTATTTTGGGTAACTGGTGCAGAGTTTTTGGAAGCATTCACTTTAGGTGTGATTTTCTCTATTTTTCTAATCAAAACCTCTAAGTTCGAAGTTAAAAATAATGAGATTTACATGAAACGCTCTAAAGCATTTGTTTTTATATTAGTCGGTCTTTTGGTGATCAGAATCGTGATGAAATCGATTTTGAGCACATCAATTGATTATGGTGCATTGAGCGGAATGTTTTGGATTCTGGCTTTCGGTATGATTGTGCCTTGGAGAATCGCCATGTATTTATCATATCGAAAACTTCATAACGAGCTGCAGTCAGCTAATATTCAAATGAATTAAAAAACCTTTCCTCTTGCCAGGAAAGGTTTTTATTTGAGAAAGGTTTGATAAGGCTCCAGATCGATTTTTTTGTCCCGCAGATGCCTTTTTAAGAAGGTATGATCTCTTTTTGGAGTTGCGAGAATATAACCTTTGATCATAAGTTGCTGATCAATCTTTGCTACCTTTTCTTTTAATGCAAGCTCACCGATTTTGCCTGCGATCTTGGCTTTTGCTGCATCTCTGAACAGTTCTGGCACCGGCGCTGTCAATTCATCTAGAAACTGTTTGTTTTCGTCGTTCCATAAATGTCTGCTGTTTTCAATATAGTAATCCTGCCAATCAAGCTCTGACCTGCCGTCCTCTTTAGGTAAACGCTTTAAAAACTTTCGAAACATAAAAAACCCGCCGATTGATAATAAGATAACCATCATGATCACCCAAAATAGAATAAACCACAAAAACCATCCTTCCAGCATCAATCATCCCCCCTTATTCTAACCATATTGTATACGAAGAGAGATTAGAAGAACACAGTAAAAAAAGAGAAGAACACAGTAAAAAAAGAATAGAAAAAAGTGATAGATGTCTAGTCAAAAGAGATAGTAGATCATATTCTATTGTATAGTGAATCTGCTATTTGGCCATGGGAGAGTCACTAGAGGGTATTTGACGATAAATGGACGGAAAAAAAGTCACTTTCATTATAGGGGATGAAAGTGACTTTTTATGTTTAGCTGAGAGGGAATTGAAGAGAAAAAGAAGAGCCATCTTCTGTTTCTTTATTGACGGCGACTGTGAGTATTTGATTTTCGCATTCGGCTTGAATGGTTTTGTCATTAAAATAAAAAGGAAGCATCATTTGTTTTTCAAAAGTCTGTCCAGATGATTTGACTGTTAAAATGAACTCGCAGCCAGACAGGGTAACCATTACTTGTGTCGGCTGTAAAAAAGTCAGATCCGCTTCTATAATATACTGCTGACTTGTTTCATATAAATCAATAGGCAATGTTTCGTCGTACCAGGCGAAGGGGTCTTCAAAAAATTGCCGAAGCCATTCATCCATACTATCGAAATCATTTGCATCATTACGTTTTGAATGGGTCATGGAAGCATTCCTCCACATATCAACCTTGCCTTACAGTATATGCGGTGGATAATAAATGGGTGAACGCATAAAAAAAACAGACACTAAGGTCTGCTTTTCTTACATATCATGGCTTGAGTTGTGCTTTTGTCTTGTGTGGTTTCGGTTCTTCACTTTTTTGCTTCCGCTTAAAGGCTCAGGCTGTCCCGGATTGTGTCCTTTTGGCGCATTTTTATGCATATCTTTACTTGTATTTTTATTGGTCATAAAATGAGGACCTCCTTAAAAGAGTTCGATGTTATTGATTGGTTTTTCTCTTTTTATTATTTTGGCGTTCAGCTTCAGTCAGTACAAGCTGATCGTTTTCGATATAGCCGGCGCCTTTGCCTTGGCTTTTGGCGTCATTCATTCCGTTAATAACGTGATTCGCTTTTCTTTTAACCATCATTATCACCTCAATCATAATATGGCTCCTTTTAGTGTGTTCTATGAGAGAGCATAAACAGTAAAAATTACCGGTGTATATTCTCATAAGTCGAACTTATTGTATTTAATAAAAACATTGATATTTACTTATGTATGATTTTGTTTTAATATGAAATTGTGAGAAAATTGTGATGGAATGTAATGTTCATCTGAGAATGATCTGATCTGAAGGGGGATTTTGGAGAATGGCAAACGAGCAAAAAACTGCAGCAAAAGACGTTTTCCAAGCGAGAAAAACGTTTACTACAAATGGGAAAACATATCATTACTACTCTTTAAAAGCGTTAGAAGATTCAGGTATCGGGAAGGTTTCGAAGCTTCCTTATTCCATCAAAGTTCTTTTAGAATCAGTTTTGCGTCAAGTTGACGGATTCGTCATCAAAAAAGAACATGTGGAAAATTTGGCAAAATGGGGAACTGCCGAATTAAAGGAAATCGATGTTCCGTTCAAACCGTCTCGTGTTATTTTACAAGACTTCACAGGGGTTCCGGCAGTAGTAGACCTTGCTTCACTGCGTAAAGCGATGGCAGCAGTCGGCGGAGATCCTGATAAAATCAACCCTGAAATTCCTGTTGATCTCGTTATCGACCACTCTGTACAGGTTGATAAAGCGGGTACGGAAGACGCGTTAGCAGTAAATATGGATTTAGAATTCGAAAGAAATGCAGAACGCTACAAATTTTTAAGCTGGGCAAAGAAAGCGTTTAACAATTATCAAGCAGTGCCGCCTGCAACAGGTATTGTGCATCAGGTCAACCTTGAGTTCCTGGCAAGTGTTGTCCATGCCATTGAAGAAGACGGTGAGCTTGTAACGTATCCAGATACGCTTGTGGGGACAGACTCACATACAACAATGATTAACGGTATCGGTGTTCTTGGCTGGGGTGTCGGCGGAATTGAAGCTGAAGCGGGAATGCTTGGACAGCCTTCTTACTTCCCAGTTCCAGAGGTAATCGGCGCGAAACTTGTCGGCAAGCTTCCAAACGGAACAACAGCTACTGACTTGGCGTTAAAAGTAACACAAGTGCTCCGTGAAAAAGGCGTTGTCGGCAAATTTGTTGAATTCTTCGGACCGGGAATTGCTGAACTGCCGCTTGCAGATCGCGCAACAATTGCGAACATGGCTCCGGAATATGGTGCTACATGCGGATTCTTCCCAGTAGATGAAGAAGCGCTCAACTACATGCGCCTGACAGGCCGTGATCCTGAACATATTGATGTTGTCGAAGCGTACTGCAGAAGCAATGGCTTGTTCTACACTCCTGATGCGGAAGACCCTCAATTTACTGATGTGGTTGAAATCGACCTCTCACAAATTGAAGCAAACCTATCAGGTCCAAAGCGTCCTCAGGATTTAATTCCGCTTTCTGCTATGCAGGAAACGTTTAAAAAGCACTTAGTCAGCCCTGCGGGTAACCAAGGGTTCGGTTTAAACGCTGAGGAAGAGAATAAAGAAATTAAATTTAAACTTCTCAATGGCGAAGAAACAGTTATGAAAACGGGTGCGATCGCTATTGCCGCGATTACAAGCTGTACGAATACATCTAACCCCTACGTGCTGATCGGTGCAGGACTAGTAGCGAAAAAAGCGGTTGAGCTAGGGCTTAAGGTGCCTAATTACGTGAAAACGTCACTTGCACCGGGTTCTAAAGTCGTTACAGGATATCTTGTGAATTCAGGCCTTCTTCCATACATGAAAGAGCTTGGATTTAACCTCGTTGGGTACGGCTGTACAACATGTATCGGAAACTCAGGTCCGCTTTCACCAGAAATCGAAGAAGCGGTTGCGAAAAATGATCTTCTGATTACGTCTGTCCTTTCCGGAAACCGTAACTTTGAAGGACGTATTCACCCGCTTGTTAAAGGAAACTACCTTGCTTCTCCGCCGCTTGTTGTGGCATATGCGCTGGCTGGAACGGTAAACATTAACCTGAAAACCGACCCGATCGGTGTGGGTAAAGATGGTCAAAACGTATACTTTAACGATATTTGGCCGTCAACAGACGAAATCAATTCACTTGTTAAGCAAACTGTTACGCCTGAGCTCTTCCGCAAAGAGTATGAAACGGTATTTGATGACAACGAGCGCTGGAACGAGATTGAAACAACAGATGAAGCATTATATAAATGGGATAGCGAGTCAACTTACATTCAAAATCCGCCATTCTTCGAAGAAATGTCTGTTGAACCAGGCAAGGTTGAACCATTAAAAGGTTTGCGTGTTGTCGGTAAATTCGGCGATTCAGTCACAACTGACCATATTTCTCCTGCTGGTGCAATCGGTAAAGATACGCCTGCCGGAAAGTATTTGCAAGAAAAAGGGGTTTCTCCTCGTGACTTTAACTCCTACGGTTCCCGCCGAGGAAACCATGAAGTCATGATGAGAGGGACATTTGCAAACATTCGCATCAAAAACCAAATCGCACCGGGTACAGAAGGCGGATTTACGACGTACTGGCCAACTGGTGAAGTAACATCCATCTATGATGCGTGCATGAAATACAAAGAAGATAAAACCGGTCTTGTTGTATTTGCAGGAAAAGACTACGGTATGGGATCTTCACGTGACTGGGCTGCCAAAGGAACAAACCTCCTCGGCATTAGAACGGTAATTGCAGAGAGCTTTGAAAGAATTCACAGAAGCAACCTTGTATTCATGGGTGTGCTGCCGCTTCAGTTTAAACAAGGTGAAAATGCGGATACACTTGGCTTAACGGGTAAAGAAGTCATCGAGGTAGATGTTGATGAAACAGTTCGCCCTCGTGACCTTGTGACGGTAAGAGCAATCAATGAAGACGGCAATGTAACAACTTTTGAAGCAGTCGTCCGCTTTGACAGTGAAGTTGAAATTGATTACTACCGCCATGGCGGCATCCTTCAAATGGTGCTTCGTGAAAAAATGAAGCAGTCCTGATGAATCAATAGGAAGAGAAGGCATTTCGCTTTCTCTTCTTTTTATGACAAAATGTGCTGCGGAGGTGGCATATGCTGAAAAAATGGCTTGCAGGGATCCTGCTTATTATGCTTGCCGGTTATATGGGTTGGAACCTGTATCAAACATACAGCAAAAAAGAAGTCGGAATTGAAGAGGGGCAACAAGCACCTGATTTTTCTTTGAAAACGCTGTCGGGAGAGAATAGCTCCTTAAAGGATTCACAAGGCAAAAAAGTATTGCTCAATTTTTGGGCAACTTGGTGTAAGCCGTGCCGTCAGGAAATGCCGGCGATGGAAGAGCTGCAAAAAGAGTATGCCGACAAACTTGCGGTTGTTGCGGTAAATTTCACTTCAGCTGAGAAAAGTGAAAAACAAGTCCGAGCGTTTGCTGATACGTATGATTTAACGTTCCCCATTCTGATTGATAAAAAAGGGATCAATGCTGACTATAACGTGATATCATATCCAACGACATATATCTTGGATGAAAAAGGTGTTATTCAAGACATACACATTGGCACCATGACAAAAAAAGAAATGGAACAAAAACTGGATCTTGATTAGATTCAGTTTTTTTTATGTTCAGATATGCTTACAAGTTTTCAGAATTGGAAAAAATAAAAGAATATGCGGAGGTGAGAAGCGTGAAGAAGATGAGAAAACGTTCTTTTCATGAGCTCGTCATGGAAAACAAAAAAGAGCTGATGACTAATACAGAGTATTTAAATCAGCTTGAGGAAAAGCTTGAACAGCGATTTAAGCAAAAATAACCTTTAATTTGTATTCATGTTTATCCCTCCTTTTGAGAAACCTATCTGTTGAGGAGGGATAAGCATGGGAAACAACAAGAAAAACGGTCAGCCTCAATATGCTCCAAGCCACTTGGGTACAAAGCCTGTGAAATATAAAGCCAATAAAGGGGAAAAAATGCATGATACTTCAGGACAGCAGCCGATCATCATGCAGACAAAGGGCGAGTAGCGAAAAATCGAGTTTATTTCTAGGAGGTACATCCGATGACAAAGAACCAAAATCAATATCAGCAGCCTAATCCTGATGATCGTTCTGATAATGTAGAAAAATTGCAGGATATGGTTCAAAATACAATTGAAAATATAGAAGAAGCAGAAGCAACAATGGAGTTTGCTTCAGGAGAAGATAAACAGCGTATCAAAGAAAAAAATGCAAGACGCGAACAGAGCATTGAAGCATTTCGCAATGAAATACAGGACGAATCCGCAGCGAGACAAAATGGATACCGCTCTTAAAAAACCAGGGAAACCTGGTTTTTTTCTTTCTGATTTGGTTATGGTAAAATGGGGCTAAATTGACGTTAAGGGAGCAGAGTAATCTTGCATGTATCAAAAAAAGAAATAGAAGTGCGTTATGCAGAAACAGATCAAATGGGGATTGTCTATCACGCAAATTATCTTGTGTGGATGGAGATCGGCAGAACAGCTCTGATCAAGGACTTAGGCTTTTTATATAGTGAAATGGAAAAGAGAGGTGTTCTGTCTCCAGTCGTTGATATCAACATTTCCTATAAAAAGCCGCTTCATTACGGAGAAACCGCGGTTGTCCATACATGGATAGAGGAATATAACGGCTTTAAAACCGTTTATGGTTATCACATTTATAATCCGGCCGGTGAGCTTTCCATCAAAGCCACCTCATCTCATATATGTGTGGATAAAGAAAGCTTTAAGCCCATTCAATTCCGCAAAGCTTTTCCTGATTGGCACGCAGCATATGAAAAGGCCAAAAAATAGGGAAGTGAACGGGATATGGCGTTTGGTGTGAAACGGGAGGAACTGAACCGGTGGAAACAAGCAGTGAAAAAAGGAGAAATCGCATTTTTAACACATTACTGGCTTGATGACCGGTTTCCGGAAGCAAAGACTGTGACAAAAGCCGGCTGTGCAGATATTGATAAGCTGATTCGATGGGGAGCAGCCTACGGGTTAAAGAAAGAATGGATACATAAGAAAAGTGAATTTCCTCACTTTGATCTGCTGGGGGAGACCCAAAAATATATTTTGGAACAAGAAAACCTAACCGATCATCTTATACGATTTCATTTGTAAAAAAAGAACGCACATCATGTGCGTTCTTTTTTATTGGTATTCAAAAACCGGTTCATTAGCGTCTTCTGAATAGCTGACGAGAAGGTCGTGATTATCAAAGTACCATAAATCACTTTCTTCAATAAAGAAGGTAATGCCGTCTGCTTCTGCAGTGACTCCAGCCTCTTGTGGGGCATCTTTCGCTACACCGAGAGAAAAACCTTTTTGAACGTTGCTGCAGCCTCCGTAGCGGACGAAAAAGCGAACCTTGTCTCCGCTTTCCAAATCGAGCTCTTCTTTATACCAGTTCAATGCGTCTTCGTTAATTGTCATATTCATAACAGCACACCCCTTTGTTCTTCATTTGAATTTTCTCTATTATAAACGTATTAGGCTATTCTGTGTCAAAAGAGAAGGTTTTTAAGCTTATAGCCATTTTACTTTAGGTTCTGTTTTATTGATGATTCGTTTAATGTTTGCCCGGTGTCTGTATATCACAAAAATAGTGAGCAGGGTAACGACAATCAATAAATACGTATCATGGACAAAGAAACTATATATAACAGTATAGATCCCTGTTAACATTGATGATAGAGAAACAAATTTAGTCAAGTATAAAAAGATGAAGAATACCGCAACCATCGTGATAAATAACAGAGGTGCGTAAAATAGCAAAACGCCACCTGATGTTGCAACGGCTTTACCGCCTTTAAATTTAGCGAAGACGGGGAACACATGGCCTATAACCGCAAAGACTCCTGCAAGAAGCGGATGAATATCAACGTGCATGAGAAAAGGCAAAGCAGTTGCCAGCGTCCCTTTCAAAATATCTCCGGCTATGACGACCGAACCAGCTTTTACGCCCAGTGTACGGAATGCATTGGTAGCGCCTAAGTTGCCGCTTCCGTGCTCCCGAATATCAATTCCCTTGGCAAGCTTGCCCACAATTAAGCCAGATGGAATGCTGCCTATCAAGTAGGCCAAAATAATCAATAAAGCAATTAACATCTACATTTCTCCTTTTTCAAATTCCCTTCTTTCTATTTTAACATGAGATGTCATGATCTGATGATAAGTTTTTTTGTAAAGTTTGCTTACAAATCTAATCAAACCTGCATCATATTTTGATTTCTCCTGTTTTGATCGTGTAAAATAAGTGGAAAAGGAGTGACTCATGATGCAAAACCCTTCTAAAGCGGAAATTAAAGAGATTCTTCAAAGAAGCAAACGTATAGCAGTAGTGGGGCTTTCAGACCGTCCGGATAGAACGTCACATATGGTTTCAAAAGCAATGCAGGACGCGGGTTACGAAATTATCCCTGTGAACCCGACAATTGATGAGGCACTAGGTGTAAAAGCTGTTTCATCTTTAAAAGAGATTGACGGTCCGATTGACATCGTCAATGTATTCCGTCGCTCAGAACAGCTTCCTGGAGTGGCGGAAGAGTTTTTAGAGACAGATGCTCCCGTATTTTGGGCGCAGCAAGGGCTGGTAAACGAGGAAGCATACCAGATGCTAAAAGAAAAAGGCAGAACGGTTATCATGGATCTGTGCATAAAAGTGGCACACGCTGTAACAAAATAGGTGCAGAACTGCAAAAATCCTTGTGAATTCAAGGATTTTTGCTTTTTAATTTTAAGATATTGTTTGCGTATTACGGTGAAACAGATACAATAAAGCTTGAACAGCTTTTTTTGAATACCTTGTCCAGCCGGGTTTCGGCCGTTCGATTTGCGAAGGTCTGCTGCTTTATATATAATTAAACAAACATACGTTCTCATAGTGAGAAAACAGCACTAGCCGATGTTTTGAGAACTGATTCGTTAGCTCTATGTTGCGATTGCAAACATATTGGTTATAATGAGGAGTCCAAGGCAGTACCGGCTTGAGGCGAGGTTTATAAAAAATATCTTATATACAAATGATGTGTAACACTGAAAAAGAGAAAGACAATGTTAGTTTTTGAAAGGGGTTTGTACGTTTGGCTAGAAAACAGCAATTTGATTACAACGAAGATGCCATACAGGTGCTCGAAGGCCTTGAGGCTGTCAGGAAAAGGCCGGGTATGTATATTGGCTCGACTGACGCGCGCGGCTTGCACCACTTGGTTTATGAAATTGTAGATAACTCTGTCGACGAGGTGCTTGCCGGCCATGGAGATCACATAATCGTCAAAATACATAAAGACAATAGCATTTCTGTACAGGATAGAGGCCGCGGCATGCCGACCGGAATGCATAAGCTCGGCAAACCAACCCCTGAAGTGATTTTTACGGTGCTTCATGCCGGAGGAAAATTCGGCCAAGGCGGCTATAAGACAAGCGGCGGGCTCCATGGAGTGGGTGCGTCAGTCGTGAATGCTTTATCTGAATGGCTGACAGTTACCATTGAACGGGACGGTTTTATCTATCAGCAGCGATTTGAAAATGGAGGAAAACCGGTTACATCTCTCGAAAAGATTGGCAAAACGAAAAAGACGGGAACACTCACACACTTTAAGCCAGATCCAACGATGTTCAGCGCAACAACCTATAATTTTGAAACGCTTTCCGAGCGCTTAAGAGAGTCTGCGTTTTTGTTAAAAGGATTGAAAATTGAGCTGATTGATGAACGCAATAACCAGCATGAGGTCTTTTATTATGAAAACGGCATAGAGGCGTTTGTCGCTTACTTAAATGAAGAAAAAGACGTCTTATCTGAAGTGGTCTCGTTTGAGGGAGAGCACCATTCCATAGAAGTGGATTTTGCGTTCCAGTTTAACGATGGTTATTCTGAAAATATTTTGTCTTTTGTTAACAATGTCAGAACAAAAGACGGCGGGACGCATGAGTCGGGTGCAAAAACTGCGATGACCCGGGCTTTTAATGAATATGCGCGAAAAGTGGCTTTGCTGAAGGAAAAGGATAAGAACCTTGAAGGAACCGATATAAGGGAAGGGCTTTCAGCCATTATTTCTGTCCGCATTCCTGAGGAGCTTCTTCAATTTGAAGGACAAACAAAAGGAAAGCTCGGAACGAGTGAAGCAAGATCAGCGGTTGATGCAATTGTTTCAGAGCAGCTTGCTTACTTTTTAGAGGAAAATCGGGACACCGCAACGCTTCTTGTCAAAAAAGCAATCAAGGCGAGCCAGGCGCGCGAAGCGGCACGCAAAGCCCGTGAAGAAGCAAGAAGCGGCAAAAAACGAAAAAAATCAGAAGCGACTTTAAGCGGAAAGCTGACGCCTGCGGGTTCGAGAAACCCGGCAAAAAATGAATTGTATCTCGTTGAGGGTGATTCAGCAGGCGGGTCAGCCAAGCAGGGAAGAGACCGCAGATTCCAAGCGGTTCTGCCTTTACGCGGTAAAGTCATTAATACAGAAAAAGCTAAGCTTGCGGATATCTTTAAAAATGAAGAGATCAATACGATCATTCATGCGATCGGCGGGGGTGTCGGAGCAGATTTCTCAATCGATGACATCAACTACGACAAAATCATCATTATGACCGATGCCGATACTGACGGCGCTCATATTCAAGTGCTGCTTCTTACCTTTTTCTATCGCTATATGAAGCCGCTCATTGAGCATGGCAAGGTGTTTATTGCGCTGCCACCTTTATATAAGGTTAGTAAAGGAAGCGGGAAGAAGGAAATCATTGAATATGCATGGTCTGATGAAGAGATGGGTGATGTCCTGAAAAAAGTCGGCAAGGGCTATACCATTCAGCGATATAAAGGTCTTGGAGAGATGAACGCAGACCAGCTATGGGAAACGACGATGAATCCGGAGTCGCGCACACTTGTCAGGGTCAAAATTGACGATGCGGCACGTGTAGAGAGACGTGTAACGACGTTAATGGGAGACAAAGTAGAGCCGCGCAGAAAGTGGATTGAGAAAAACGTCGCTTTCGGCTTGGATGAAGAAAGCAATATTTTAGAAAATGAAAACTTATCGGTCGCTGAGGAGGTTTAATGATTGTCACAGCCAGAATTATTTCATGATTTACCATTAGAAGAGGTGATCGGCGACCGTTTTGGACGCTACAGTAAATATATTATTCAAGACAGAGCGCTGCCTGATGCGAGAGACGGATTAAAGCCGGTACAGCGCAGAATTCTGTATGCGATGCATACAGATGGAAACACGTTTGATAAAAACTTCAGAAAAGCGGCCAAAACGGTCGGTAACGTCATCGGTAACTATCATCCGCACGGTGACAGTTCGGTTTATGAAGCAATGGTGCGGATGAGCCAGGATTGGAAAGTTCGTAATGTGTTGATCGAAATGCATGGAAACAACGGGAGCATCGACGGAGATCCCCCGGCAGCCATGCGTTATACAGAGGCACGATTATCTCCGATAGCATCTGAGCTTCTTCGGGATATTGACAAAAACACGGTTGAATTTGTGCCTAACTTCGATGACACAAGCAAGGAGCCTGTCGTACTCCCGGCGATGTTTCCTAACTTATTGGTCAACGGATCAACCGGGATATCAGCGGGATACGCGACCGACATTCCCCCGCATCATCTTGGAGAAGTCATTGATGCAGTCATTAAGCGTATTCAAATGCCATCTTGCTCTGTTGATGAACTCATGGAAGTCATTAAAGGGCCTGATTTTCCGACAGGCGGTATTATTCAAGGCGTTGACGGCATAAGAAAAGCTTACGAAACAGGAAAAGGAAAAATCATTATCCGCGGAAAAGCTGAAATTGAAACAATCAGAGGCGGACGAGAACAAATAGTCATTACTGAAATTCCATTTGAAGTAAATAAAGCAAACCTTGTGAAAAAAATGGACGAGTTCCGTATTGATAAAAAGGTTGAAGGCATCTCAGAGGTTCGTGACGAAACGGATCGAACAGGGCTGAGAGTGGTCATTGAGCTGAAAAAAGAAGCGGATGCCAAAGGCATTTTGAATTTCTTATATAAAAACACTGATTTGCAGATCACATATAACTTTAATATGGTGGCTATTCATAACCGCCGTCCGATGCTGATGAGCCTGCCGTCTATTTTGGATGCGTATATTGGACACCAAAAGGAAGTCGTCACAAACCGGTCTGTTTACGAGCTTCAAAAAGCAAAAGACAGACACCACATCGTAGAAGGGCTCATGAAAGCTTTGTCCATTTTAGATGAAGTCATTGCAACGATCCGTTCTTCAAGCGATAAACGTGACGCTAAAAATAATTTGATTGCGAAATACGAATTTACAGAGCCTCAGGCTGAAGCCATTGTGTCATTGCAGTTATATCGTTTAACCAATACCGATATCACAGCGCTTAAGGAAGAGGCAGAAGAGCTCGGTAAAAAAATTGAAGAGCTCGAATCTATTTTAAGCAATGATAAAAAGCTGTTAAAAGTGATCACAAACAGCTTAAAAGCACTGAAAAAGAAATATGCAGACACGAGACGCTCCGTGATTGAAGAAAAAATTGAGGAAATTAAAATCAACCTCGAAGTTATGGTTGCGTCTGAGGATGTATATGTAACCGTTACGAAGGATGGCTATCTAAAACGGACAAGCCAGCGCTCATATGCCGCTTCCAACGGCCAGGATTTCGGAATGAAAGATACGGACAGGATGCTGCATCAATTTGAGATGAATACGACGGACGTGCTGCTGCTCTTTACGAACAAAGGAAGCTACATTTATTGTCCTGTTCACCAGCTGCCTGATATCAGATGGAAGGACATGGGTCAGCATTTTTCTAATATCATCACCATTGACCGTGATGAAACGATTGTAAAGGCCATACCGATAAAAGAATTTGATCCGTCGGCATATCTATTGTTCTTTACGAAAAACGGCATGGTGAAAAAGACAGAGCTCACCCATTACAAAGCACAGCGTTATTCTAAGGCGCTTGTGGCCTTAAATCTGAAGGGTGAAGATGAATTGATTGATGTTCATGTAACAAATGGGGAAAGCCAGATCTTTATGGCCACTCACTTAGGGTATGGCCTGTGGTTTGGCGAAGACGAAGTGAATGTAGTTGGCGCGCGTGCGGCAGGTGTCAAAGGGATTAACTTAAAAGAGGATGACTTTGTTGTCTCCGGGGAGATCCTTCAAGAATCTGATTCAATTGTTTTGTTCACACAGCGGGGAGCGGTAAAACGCATGAGTCTTTCTGAGTTCGAGAAAACATCCCGCGCAAAACGCGGTGTCGTGATGCTAAGGGAACTGAAAAAGAATCCTCACCGTGTTGCAGCACTGTTCGCTTGCGGTCTTGAACAGCGGCTTATGGCAGAAACAGAAAAAGGCGACAGAAAAGAACTGCAGGCAAAAGAGCTGCGGACAAACGACAGATACAGCAATGGCTCTTTCTTTTTTGATGAAGAGGAATCAGGCAAGGTTACAGCTGTTTGGCGCGTTCATACAGAACAATAATAAAAAACCCGCTCATATTACGTGAGCGGGTTTCGTTTATTTAGCTTTCATGGTTGGTGAATAGATCTGTTACGGCATGAATGACTTCAATTCCCTGCCATACAAATAAATTCAGCGCTGTGAAAGAAAATAAGCCTAATATCACCATTCTTAAGATAAACAACATGTTAAACAGCCTCCTCATATTATCGTTATATAATCGGGTGATGTTGAACATGAAGTTTGCCGAAATAAGACGATTGATAAAATTTGGCCAGTATAAAGCTTTTTTTCCGCTGGCGCCTGCGGGTGTATCCCGTACTTTTGCTTTCAGCGGTCAGAAGCAGAACAGCCATTGCCCATAAAGCGGTTAGCGCAAATGCCCCTGTGATGGATTTCTTCTCATCATCAGCATTTTGGCCGGCTTTCATCTCGTGCATTTCCTGCTGGTCGGCTACGGCTTTATAATGATGGCCGATATCAAAGGCGTGGGGAATTGAGAGCAAATGAAAACTGGCGATCGCCAAGAATAAGATGGATGCTTTCAATATCGTTACTTTTTTCAAATGATCTCCCCCTCCTTTAATATTACTGAATATTTTTATAATAATACCCCAATCCATCCTAAAAGTAAACCTGATTTATTAAATTTAAAAACTAAATTTCACTTTGTTAAGTATATATCTTTTTGCTTATTTTTGAAAGAGAAACATTCTTTATTAGTGTATGTATACCCGGTTTATGGTGTGAATAAAAGCATATTTTAGATGATATGTTTGTTGTTTAAGGTTTATTCCTTTATTTGTGAGCTAAAATCAAAGGAAAGGTAAGAGAATGAGAGGAAATGATTGCATTGTTAATAGGTACTTTTTTAAAAATGCAAACTTGCAACGAATGTTTTTATTTTTTATAGGAAAATGCTAGGGAAAGGGTCGACAGAGTAACATCTGGCTATGACAATATTCTTCGCGAAAAAACTTCCTAATTCGTCATATTGTGATATAATAAAACTCGTTATGTTAAAAAATCTAACATCAAAACGAATTCGTATTGAATTGATGAAAACGGGAGGTAAATATGGCGTCTTTTTTCGATAGTTTAATTCATATTCCAAGTGATTTCATTTGGAAATACCTATTTTATATTTTAATAGGGCTTGGATTATTTTTTACCATACGTTTTGGTTTTATCCAATTCCGTTATTTTATTGAAATGTTCAGAATAGTAGGTGAGAAGCCTGAAGGAAATAAAGGCGTTTCCTCTATGCAGGCATTCTTTATTTCCGCTGCATCCCGAGTCGGTACTGGGAATTTGACTGGTGTAGCTTTAGCAATTGCGACAGGCGGACCGGGCGCTGTGTTTTGGATGTGGGTTGTAGCTGCTGTAGGTATGGCTTCTAGCTTTGTTGAGAGTACGCTAGCGCAGCTTTATAAGGTAAGAGACGGGGAGGATTTCCGCGGAGGTCCGGCCTACTACATTCAGAAGGGCCTTGGAGCCAGATGGCTTGGCATCGTTTTTGCTGTCTTAATTACGGTATCATTCGGTTTAATCTTTAACGCTGTTCAAACGAATACTATTGCAGGAGCGTTGGATGGCGCATTTCATGTGAATAAAACAGTTGTAGCCATTGTCTTGGCTGTTTTAACTGCGTTTATCATTTTTGGCGGTTTGAAACGTGTTGTGGCTGTAACACAGTTAATCGTACCGGTTATGGCAGGCATTTATATTATTATTGCTTTATTTGTTGTCATCACAAATATTACGGCTTTCCCTGGCGTTATCGCTACAATTGTTAAAAATGCTTTAGGGTTTGAACAAGTCGTCGGCGGCGGAATTGGCGGCATCATCGTTATCGGTGCGCAGCGCGGACTTTTTTCAAACGAAGCAGGGATGGGAAGCGCTCCGAATGCGGCTGCAACAGCTCATGTATCGCATCCGGCAAAACAAGGTTTTATTCAAACATTAGGCGTATTTTTCGATACATTTATCGTATGTACGTCCACAGCGTTTATCATTTTGCTGTACAGTGTAACGCCAAAAGGTGATGGTATCCAAGTAACCCAGGCTGCCCTTAATCATCATATCGGCGGCTGGGCGCCTAGCTTCATCGCAGTCGCAATGTTCTTGTTTGCATTCAGTTCAGTTGTCGGCAACTATTATTATGGTGAGACAAATATTGAATTTATTAAAACAAGCAAAACATGGCTGAATATTTACCGGATTGCGGTTATTGCTATGGTTGTCTACGGTTCTCTATCAGGCTTCCAAATCGTTTGGGACATGGCGGATCTCTTTATGGGTATCATGGCGCTAATTAACTTAGTTGTGATTACGCTGCTGTCAAACGTTGCTTACAAAGTGTATAAAGATTACGCGAAACAGCGTAAACAAGGACTTGATCCTGTATTTAAAGCGAAAAACATTCCAGGGCTGAAAAATGCTGAAACATGGGAAGATGAGAAACAAGAAGCATAAGAACACGGCTGCATTCAATAAATTGAATGCGGCTTTTTATTTGGCGTAAAGAAGCAGAATCTTTCAAATTAAACAAAAAGTAACGTGAATAGTCCTGATTAAACAATTTTCTATTTGGTCCGTATGTGTCAGCAGTATCTGAAACAAGACAAAAAGAGCAAATTGACAGGCTTTTTAATCCGTCTAAAAACAAGAAATTAGGTTGATAGACAAAGATGAGATAAATTTTTACAATAGTCCGTGCCAAACAAAAACGGAAGGGAGGTGGAGCGGACGAGTTAATAGGCATATATTTTCGTCATGATGTAAAGGAGGAAAGAATACTATATATGAAACGTCAAGTCTCTATCTTAATCGTGTGTTTATTAATTTCAATACTCGCAACCAGCGGCTTAGGAAATCCAGCAGCATCTGCTGCAGGAGCAAAAACGCCAGTCGCCATAAATGGCCAGCTTAGCATAAAAGGCACGCAGCTAATCAATCAAAACGGCAAAGCGGTGCAATTGAAGGGGATCAGTTCACACGGATTGCAATGGTATGGCGATTTTGTCAATAAAGACAGCTTAAAATGGCTGAGAGACGATTGGGGCATTACCGTTTTCCGAGCAGCGATGTATACAGCAGATGGCGGTTATATTGACAACCCATCCGTGAAAAACAAAGTAAAAGAAGCGGTTGAAGCGGCAAAAGAGCTTGGGATATATGTCATCATTGACTGGCATATCTTAAATGACGGTAATCCAAACCAAAATAAAGAGAAGGCAAAAGAATTCTTCAAGGAAATGTCAAGCCTTTACGGAAACACGCCAAATGTCATTTATGAAATTGCAAACGAACCAAACGGTGATGTGAACTGGAAGCGTGATATTAAACCGTATGCGGAAGAAGTGATTTCCGTTATCCGCAAAAATGATCCAGACAACACCATCATTGTCGGAACCGGTACATGGAGCCAGGATGTGAATGATGCTGCCGATGATCAGCTAAAAGATGCAAACGTCATGTACGCGCTTCATTTTTATGCCGGCACACACGGCCAATCTTTACGGGATAAAGCAAACTATGCACTCAGTAAAGGAGCGCCTATTTTCGTGACGGAATGGGGAACAAGCGACGCGTCTGGAAATGGCGGTGTATTCCTTGACCAGTCGCGGGAATGGCTGAATTATCTCGACAGCAAGAAAATCAGCTGGGTGAACTGGAATCTTTCTGATAAGCAGGAATCATCCTCAGCGTTAAAGCCGGGAGCATCTAAAACAGGCGGCTGGCCGCTTACAGATTTAACTGCTTCAGGAACATTCGTAAGAGAAAACATTCTCGGCAACAAAGATTCAACGAAAGAACGCCCTGAAACGCCGGCACAAGATAACCCCGCACAGGAAAACGGCATTTCTGTACAATACAAAGCAGGGGATGGGGGTGTGAACAGCAACCAAATCCACCCGCAGTTTCACATAAAAAATAATGGCAATACGACGGTTGATTTAAAAGATATTACTGCCCGTTACTGGTATAACGCGAAAAACAAAGGCCAAAACCTTGACTGTGACTACGCGCAGATTGGATGCGGCAATCTGACACACAAATTTGTGACGCTGCATAAACCTAAGCAAGGCGCAGATACCTATCTGGAACTGGGGTTTAAGAAAGGAACGCTGTCACCGGGAGCAAGCACAGGGAATATTCAGCTTCGTCTTCACAACGATGACTGGAGCAATTATGCACAAAGCGGCGATTATTCCTTTTTCCAATCAAATACGTTTAAAACAACGAAAAAAATCACATTATATAATCACGGAAAACTGATTTGGGGAACAGAACCCAAATAGTTTAACTGTTGGCGGACATCAGAAATGATGTCCGTTTTCATTATCTTATTCAGTAAAACAAGGAGGTGTAGGTTGTGGATGAAACACTGAAGCAGTATATGATGCTGTTCAAAGAAATGAATCATGCGATAAATGGTCCGGACTATCCAGGTAAGGAAAAAGACATCCAGTATCAAAAAGAACAGATTGAAGCTTACGAAAAACAGCTGCAGCAAGGATTTTCTACAGATTATGACTATGATGTGTTTGCTGACTCTGTTATCAAATGCGCATATGGCGATATGACGCTGGAAGATTTAGAAGCAGTTTATTATGGATTAACAACGCCATTTTTTTGATTGGCAACAAACCAATAAAATTTCAATTTCTGTCTCACTAACTTAAGTATACTTTTGATATGAGACAGAAATTCATTTATTTTCTTTACTTCCTAGAATATATATTATGTAAACTAATAAGTGAATTCTTTTGAGTAGTTACTAATTCTCGGCCTTCCGCCTTTTCTTTTCTTAAAGTTTGAATTGTCAACCTGTGTCATCTTATTTGACGTTGGATTCAACGGCTAACTCTTTGACATGCGTTTATCAGCAACCTATGTCACTTGTTGCTGGTCTTCTTGATCAAGTCAAAATTTCGACAGCGTTTCTACATTTCCCTTCCCTGAATATTCATAATATCTATCTCAGTAATAGTGCACCAGTTGTCGTTCAGAATGGATCTAGTTTTACTTTCTGTAAAGAGAACATAAAAGTGAATCCATTAAATGATAAAATACTTATTTGTTTATAACGCTTATGTTTATTCCTTATACATTTATTTTAACAAGCTGATGCCCTCCCGCATTTAAAAATCTTGAATCATGCGTCTTCAAAACGACGCACGACACGAAAAAAAGCGATTTTCTGATCGGAAAATCGCTTTTTTCTGACTTCGACTTTTTATTCCCGTGCAGGTTTATTTGCGGCACCCTCGGCGGTTAATGTCCATATCCGCTCCAATGCGGTACCGCTTGCCTTAGGTGTCCTTAACGATTTACAACAAATGTTGTCACGCTTTGAGCTGGAAGATGGGCCCAAAAATGATTGCCTGATACAGTGAGATTCGTTCCAGGTTGTAGATTGCTGCTGCTGCTCGTGATCCATCTAGATACGTTTGAAGCAGATCCATTCTGCAAAACAAAGTTTTGGTTGACCCCTGTGTTGCTTTTGTTAATGGCAACAATAACGACCTTGTTGTCACCTTTATAGGCTGACACGTAAACGTTCGTATTCGGATTTTTCGTTGCATCAATCCTTACATAGCCGGGACGCACAAACTTCGAGAAATGAGCCATATTGTAACCGCGTTTACTGATCGTACCATCTTCTTTCATAGGACCATATGATCTTCGGATGTACCACCATACATAAGCTTGAAAATCTCCCTCTACCATCGAATTGTGAATATGTTGTGAAACATCCAATGCCTCGGGCCATCGATCCGCCGAGTTGTTATCACTGTTCGGATAGTATACTTCCGTCATCCATAGGTCTTTCCCTGCTCCTTTTTGTTTGAAAAGAGGATAAGGGAATTGGCTGACCTGAGTGCCGTACAGGTGGGTTCCTAGAATATCCATATTGCCAAGAGCCTGCGGATCGTTCAAAATCGGGTCCGACAAATTCTTCAAGTATTGAAATGACTCAGGCGCAATGACGCGGGCATTGATCGAGCCGGCGTTTTCTCTCATAAAGCGGAGTATTTCTTGCGGCGTCCACCACGTCCACTCGTGAGCGTAATCAGGCTCATTTTGGACCGAAATCGCGTAAAGATTCACACCATTATTTTTCATGAAGGTAACAAAATCGTTAAGATGCTGCGCATATGCGGCGTACTTATCGTATTTCAGCCGTTTAGCCGATGTATCACCATTACGATTAAAGGTCTCAACCATATCACTTGGAGGATTCCAGGGAGAAGCAAAAACGATTGCCCCATGTTTGACCGCACTCTTGGCAGTCTCCACCTCTTTATACCAATTATTTCGATTTTCATCTACATGAATTCTTAAGATTGAAAAGCCTAACTGATTCTGTCCATTGCCAAAAGCCGTTTCTCTTTGAGCTGGTGTAAGATCCCCAGCCCAAGCCGGATGATTCATCCCTCCAAAACCGCGAATCACTTGTTTCTCTGCAGATACATTAACTGTTACATCACTGGCTGCCAAAACTTCAGTAGCGCCTGGCCCTAACATGACTGACAACATAGTGAAACATACTAATAATATACAAATTGTTTTTTTAAAACGTGGAATCATTTATTTCGCTCCTTCGTCATGTGTCTTTTACGGTATTAGAAAATTCATAATGGCGGGCTATTCCGGTGCTTGCCACCCGTCTCGTTTTTAAACGGTCCCATTACGAATCCTATCTTTGTGTAAACTGCCAGTAATCAAAATTAAACAAGTTTCCTGTACCTGTTCCGGTAAATACAAAGAATACTTTGTGCACACCGGTTGCCCCGCTTACTGCAGTTTCTATCTCTCTCCACGTTTGCGCTCCGCCTGTGGAAGGTACATTCAGGGTTCCAACAAGCTTACCATCAGCACTGTCGAGGCGCACTTCTATTTTTCCGCCTAAAGTGGATGCTACATTTGCTTTAAATGACCTGGCACCGCCCGCTCCAAAGTCTGCATTTCCTACAGCAATCCAGTCTCCATTTTGAATGCTTGTTACATGCTGATTATTTACTGGCCCGCTGGGGGCTGTGGACTTCTCTGTCAAAATGCGTCCATTCCAGGCAAACGTTTCAGCTTCTACCCGGTTATATGGGTTTAAATTGGAAAGCTGTGTTACACCTGCATAATTTGCTGCTACCTCTTGGATGGATCCATCTGGGTTATGCACCAGCTTATTAATATGGGGAGAACGGTAACCTTTGCCGGCCCCGAACAGAGCGGAACTGACAGTTTGCGCATGGTACACTGCATACCACTCGTTTTTAAAATTGAAAACAGCATGATGGTTGTTTCCGCCGCCTCCGAAAAATGCACCCGGATTTTTCAGGAAGTGCCCTCTATATGTAAAGGGACCCATGGGATTTGAACTGGTCATGTAGCCGATCTCACCCGGGGGTTTATCGGCCGGGTGCGCGCCGCCGAAATTGATGCAATAGGAATAGTAGTATGTTCCGTTATGCTTGTGCAATCCCGAATCTTCAAACATGAAAGGCGCATCAATTGTGGATGCACTTCCCTCAACACTCGTCATATCAGGCCCCAATTTTATGACTCTTGCCGTTTTAGGATTGGCCCATTGTCCCTGCGTTGGATTTGAACCGCCAGGAACGCCTCCCCCGGCATACAGGTAACCGGTGCCGTCATCATCTACAAATACTGCCGGATCAAAAAGCCATACAACACCAGACATTCCTGGCGTACTTGGCGTTACGAGCGGTTTTCCGATTGGATCGGTCCATGGACCAATCGGGCTGTCTGCGGTGAGAACCCCGATACCTCCGCCGCTGTTTGCGAAATAAAGGAAGAATTTATCCTTGCCATTTATTTTTTTAACTGCGATTGACGGTGCCCATGATGCACCTGCCCATTTTGCAATTCCACGGCCTCCATTAGCTCCATTGGCACCTGCTACCGGAATGGCTCCGTGATCTGTCCAGTTCACCATATCCGCTGAAGATATGACGAATACTCTATTCAAATTGGCAAATGAATTATCTTTAATTGTTCCGTTGCTATTATATTCATAATCATCACTTGACATATAAATGTAAACCCTTCCGTTATAGGTCAGCGCAATCGGATCTGCTCCCAAATGATGGTCGATAAGCGGGTTTGAATTCCCTATATGTTTTGCAATTGTACTACTGGTGGCAGCATACGCAGACTTTCCAGATAAGCAGCTCAATAATAAAACTAGAATCCATAAACATACGCTACACTTTTTCCTCATCACTTAACATCCTCCTTTTTCTTTAAAATGGGGGGATTTTCTTTTGGAATTTGATAACAACAGGTCATGAAGATCGCACCACTAAACCCATTGAACGGAGATGCATATTTATCCAAAATATCCCTTTGTCTAACATCCTACCTTATTAAAAAAATTGTGTATAGGATACTTTTGGAGGAATTCGTGTTCGATTCTACAAAGGAACTGGATACATTTATTCATTGATAAGATGGGGCTAACATAGACGGCTGTTACCGACTTCTTCTTCGCTTCCTGTTCCCTCGAATCTCGTTGTTTTAGAGCTATTGACATAATAGACATCTCTGCAGATAGGAAATCATGGCTCGAAACTTCTCAATCTATTGAATTCTGCCTGCTTTTTCTGCTGATTCCTGTTTACATTGTTCTCTTCTTTGTAAGACATTTCGTTATCATTCCGCCCTCTTCCCCTTCGACATACTGCATATTTTGTCCATCCTTATGTAAAGAGAGCGGTATACCCGCTTTTTCATGTTTTGTTCATATTTTATTAATTGTTTATTCAACACTGTCCGTTAAAGTAATCAATATCAACAAATATGGCAGCTATTCGCATCTTTTATGAAGGGAGGTCGGTGCCGTTATGCTGAAAGAAAAAATAAAAACATTAGGACGCTTTTGCACCGTAGGCGTCGGCAATACGCTGATAGATTTTGGTGTCTTCTTTCTCCTTACTGCTTGTCATGTCCCTTATCTGTCGGCGCAGATCTGCTCCTATTCGGCAGGTATCATCAACAGCTATGTGTGGAACCGGAATTGGACGTTTCGTGTAAAACGTAAGGCTGACGGGAAAGAGATCGTGCGCTTTCTCATGATTAATATTGCCGCGTCGGGGATCACCTTTTTGCTGCTTTATTTGTTTCAAAACTGCGGATGCTCGCTTTTGGTGAGTAAGCTCGCCGCCACTATCGGCGGAATGATGATGAATTTTATAGGAAACCGAATCTGGGTATTTGGAGATTCGCTGAAAAATATACAGGATCAGGAGTGAAGATGAATGAGAAAAAAAGTGAGAAAAGCGGTTATTCCCGCAGCGGGTTTAGGAACGAGATTTCTGCCGGCGACAAAGGCGCAGCCAAAAGAAATGCTCCCAATCGTCGACAAACCAGCAATCCAATATATTGTAGAAGAGGCCGTAGAGTCAGGAATTGAAGATATACTGATTATTACAGGGAGAAACAAACGCTCGATTGAAGATCATTTTGACCGATCGGCGGAATTGGAATTCAATCTGCGGGAAAAAGGCAAGACGGAGACACTTGAAGAAATGCAGCAGATCGCCGATTTGGCCAACATTCATTACATCCGCCAGAAAGAACCGCTCGGATTAGGCCATGCGGTACTGTGTGCGGAGCATTTTATCGGAGATGAGCCTTTTGCCGTTCTCTTAGGTGATGATATTATGGTGTCTGAAACACCGGCTCTTCGGCAATTAATGGATGTATATGACGTTTATGGCACAGAGGTTGTCGGTGTACAGTCAGTTCTCCCTGAGGATGTCAGCAAATATGGTATTATTAATACGTCTGGAACTCACGGACATGTGCATGAAGTGAAAGATTTAGTTGAAAAGCCTTCACCTGAAGAAGCGCCTTCCGACATCGCCGTAATGGGACGGTATGTGTTGAATTCTTCGATCTTCCCCGTTTTGAGGTCAATTGGCAGAGGCGCGGGAAATGAAATTCAGCTCACAGATGCGCTTCGTGAGGTTTGCCGTAATGAGCCGATCCATGCTCGGCTGCTGGAAGGAAATCGATATGACATTGGCGATAAGCTGGGCTGTTTTAAAGCGAGCACTGAAATCGGCTTAATGCGTCCCGAAATGAGATCTCAGCTTTTGACCTATTTAGAAGGTGTAATCAAACGGGAAACGAAAGAAATGCTGCGGTAAAAAAATTGTAACCATCTTGCTCGTCAATCAGTCATATAATAGTGAAAAAGATTAGGACAGGTTGTGAAGAATGTGGGCAGTTTGATAAGCGAAATTTTAACATGGCTGACGAACATGGGATATGCGGGTATTGCGATTGGGTTAATGATTGAAATCATTCCGAGTGAGATTGTATTAGCTTATGGCGGCTATATGGTATCGGAAGGCACGATTGGATTTATTGGCGCAATTATTGCGGGTGTTATCGGAGGTACCATTGCCCAGATTTTTATTTACTGGATCGGTCGCTATGGCGGCAGGCCATTTCTGGACAAATACGGGAAGTATCTATTGATTAAAAAGCATCATATCGACATGTCGGAAAACTGGTTTC
This sequence comes from Bacillus sp. F56, assembly GCF_001748205.1. Classification (NCBI taxonomy): domain Bacteria; kingdom Bacillati; phylum Bacillota; class Bacilli; order Caryophanales; family Bacillaceae; genus Bacillus; species Bacillus sp. F56. Next base: position 408,740 of record NZ_BDFC01000006.1, on the reverse strand, counting down.
AAAAGTACGGCGCCGGGGTTGTTTTCTCGGCTCGTTTTATACCGGTTGTCAGACATGCGATATCCATTCCAGCAGGTATTGCCAGAATGCCGTTTCTCAAGTTTGTGGTACTGACTGTGCTTGCTATCATTCCATGGTCTATCCTGTTTGTGTATTTAGGCATACAGCTGGGAAGCCAGTGGGATGATGTAGAGAACATAGCGGGTACTTATACAACACCGATTATGATCCTGGCTGTTGTCGTGATAGCCCTTTATTTTGTGATCAAGAAACGTACAGCCATATTCAAACGATAGCTAGCGGATATGCATAGGGGTGAATGACGCTCCCCTATGCATATTTGTTTACTTGCGATGCTGATTTGCCAGCTTCAGATTCTCCGCTAAAAATGCGACAAACACTTCATCCCGCACGAGCGATGCGGCATAATTTCTTTTAATGAACCATTCTGCTTCTTCAAACGCTGCGAATGTTTCATCCTGTGTTTCCCCATTAATTTGGATATTCCACTTGTTGTCTAAAGGAAACAGAAAAAATCTCATTTGAGCACGATTTTCATATAATGATCCGTTCGCAGATCCTTTTAGATTATAGATGTTACGGAAAGCATCAGGCCGTACAGGATCAATCCGGAAAGCTTCAGTTACAAACAACTCGTATACTTCATCGGTTATTGAACAGCCGGACGCTTTTGCATGCCCTCCGCCGCCATATCGGCCGGCGATCTCTGACACATCGATGTAATCATGAATGGTGCGCAAACTGACTCGTTTTGAACCCATGCTTAAAATCGCAATGTAATCGAGGTGCGGATTATCTTTCCCTAGCCTGTTTCCCAGTTCTGAATGGTACGATTCAGCGTGAACAATGCCTACACAATGTTCATGAACAAAGGTTTGTACCATTTCCCTTTTCTTTCTGCGGAGGTAACGCTCAATTTTTTCGTCTTCTAAATCAAGCAGCTTTTCTTCAAAATCATCGAAGAAAAATTCGTCGTGCGAGGATAGGCGCTGAATCATTTTTGCCTCAAATTCATCAATTGACAGCAAAAAGAAAAGATCATTAAGCCGCTTCGCCTGTTTTTGATCGTACCGCTCCCATTCCCATGTATCGTATTGACGGACGAGCTCTGTGAATTGGTCTAAGGCATTTGTCGGTTTCATGAATCCATTTTCAACGAGATAGCCATATAAAAGTGACGTCGCGGATGTGAGCCTTCCATCATCGTATTCCACCTGGATAAATCCCCATTCATGCTCATTCAAATGAAGGGCTGTTTTATGATGGTCAATAAGCTTCACTTTGCCCCCTGCATGAACATAATCATTCAATCTCTGTTCGTTTTCTTCATTGACGGCGAGATCGGTGATGAATAATGCATCTTGTCTGTTGCTCTCCTTCATTTTTTCTAAAAAGTACTGCACCTGTGCGTTTAAGCCGTTGACAGAGTTATACCGGACCTCAACGTCTTTTCCGAATGCCAATTTTGCTACGATTCCGCATCCTACTCCGTCCAAGTCGTTATGTGAATATAAATGATACATAATGTAGGCCCCTTTTTATGATAAACTGACAATTGCCGCTAAAGATGCGGCAGCCTTTATTTACTATTCTAAAAAACAAAGCGTTTTATACAAAGGCTATTAGTTTACATAATATTATTATTGTGAACATATAAAAGAGCGCTTTTGGCGCTCCTAAGTTCTTGCTTTTTTATACCGGATAAACCGGATGTTTTCGATTGGTAAATGTCATTTCCTTTGTCATGTATGCCTTCAGCCGTTTGGCCAGCTCATCACGCAGCGAATTGGCTGGGATAACAGCATCAATGATCATTTCAGAAGCCAGACGGTAGATATTGATGTCCTCTTTGTATTCCTCCCGTTTGCTGCCGATAAATGCGGCTCTCTCTTCTTTTGGCAGTTCGGCGATTTTTTTAGCGTAGACAGCGTTTACAGCAGCTTCAGGGCCCATAACGGCGATTTGGGCGGTTGGGAGCGCTAGACAGCAGTCCGGTTCAAAGGCAGGCCCTGCCATTGCATACAACCCCGCTCCGTACGCTTTTCGGACAATGACAGAGAGCTTTGGAACAGTTGCCTCCGACATCGCAGAAATCATTTTCGCTCCGTGTCTGATAATCCCCGCCTGTTCCACTTTTGTGCCAATCATAAAACCGGGAATATCCGCTAAGAACAGCAACGGGATATGAAATGCGTCACATAAGGTAATAAACTTAGCCGCTTTGTCTGCTGAATCGTGGAATAAGACGCCGCCTTTAACCTTCGGCTGGTTTGCAACAATGCCGACAGGCTGTCCCTCGATCCGTGCGAAGCCTGTTACTAATTCTGGTGCAAATAAGGCTTTGATCTCAAAAAATGACCCTTCATCAATGATCCGCTCAATCAGCTCATGCATATCAAAAGGTGCGTTCTGGTTTTGCGGAATGACGTCGGCAAGCGGGATGTCGAAGTGTTTTGGCGGGCGTTCCTCATGAATGGGCGCCTTTTCTTGAAAATTTGCCGGAAAGTAAGACAAATAAGCCCGCGCCAGATGTATGGCTTCTTCTTCAGTTTCTGCAAGAATATCTCCGCAGCCGGAGATGGAGCAATGCATACGAGCGCCGCCCATTTCTTCGAGAGACACTTTTTCGCCAATGACCATTTCCGCCATCCTTGGCGAGCCTAAATACATGGAGGCGTTACCGTCTACCATAACGACGATATCACAGAAGGCCGGAATATAAGCGCCTCCTGCCGCAGACGGTCCGAAAAGCAAACAGATTTGCGGAATGCGTCCCGATAATTTGACTTGATTATAAAAAATTCTTCCTGCTCCGCGTCTCCCTGGAAAGACATTGATTTGATCGGTGATTCTGGCGCCTGCTGAATCGACTAAATAAATGAGCGGAACGTTTAGTTTTTCGGCAGTTTCTTGAATTCTGATGATTTTTTCAACGGTTTTAGCTCCCCAGGAGCCCGCTTTCACTGTTGAATCATTTGCCATGACGCAAACGGTTTGGCCGCCGATTTTGCCGACCGCCGTCACCACTCCGTCAGCGGGAAGGCCGTCTGACATGCATTCCGCAAAAAAAGCGTCTTCTAGCTCAATGCCATCGTCAAAGAGAAGCGAGAGCCGCTCTCTGACAAAGAGCTTGCCTTTTTCCCGATTGCTTTGGTGATACTTTTCCGCTCCGCCTTTTCGGATTCGTTCGGCCAATTTTGTTCGTTCCTTTTCATAATCCATGAGCATTTCCTCCCTTTTATATTCCCTTGTATACGGCCCGTCTTTTTTCTTGAAACGCCTGAAGTCCTTCTCTCCTGTCTTTTGAAGGAATGGTATGTTCATACGCCTTTTGTTCAATTGCAAGACCTGTAGCGAGATCTGTATCCAATCCTTTATTGATTGCGAATTTAGCTTGACGGACAGCGATCGGCCCGTTGGCAGAAATGGCTGCAGCCAGTTCCTCTGCTTTTGGCATAAGGTCACAAGGAGCCGTGACATGCTCTACAAGGCCTATCTCTTTTGCTTCATGAGCGGTTACGCGTCTGCCGGTATAAATTAATTCTTTGGCTTTTCCTCTGCCAATCAGCCGAGGCAGTCTTTGGGTCCCTCCAGCGCCTGGGATAATAGCTAACCCTGTTTCCGGAAGTCCCAGCACAGCTGATTCAGATGCAATTCGAAGATCGCATGCCAATGCCAATTCTAGCCCGCCGCCTAATACGCTGCCGTTTATCGCGGCTATGATTGGCTGCGGCAAGGCTTCAAGGAAAGACGCTGTTCTTTGAATGAGAGATACACTTTCCAGAACCTGATCTTCTTTTAGTTTTATTCGTTCTTTCAGGTCTGCCCCCGCACAGAACGCTTTTTCGCCGGTGCCGGTGAGGATGACGCAGCGAATGTTTGAGTTGAATTCAATTTCTTGAAGAATCATTTGCAGGTTTCTAAGCATTTCTGCTGAAAGAGCATTTGCCGCTTGAGGTCTGTTTAAGGTGATCAACGCAATATGTTCATTTTTCACAGTGAAAAGAATAGATTCTCCCATTGTATGCGTCCTCTCTTTTATCAAGATGATTTAAATACTTGTAAATTTCGGCTCGGCAGCTGTTTGCCCATTTTTTCTTCAATCCATTTGGCAGCAGATAGCAGTTTTTCGAGCTTTACATTTGTTTTGATGCCCATCTGTTCAAGCATGTACACGATATCCTCAGTTGCGGCGTTTCCTGATGAACCTGGCGCATATGGACATCCGCCAAGCCCGCCTGCCGAGCCGTCGAATACCGTGATGCCCATTTGGAGCGCTGTGACCATGTTGGCGAGCGCTGTTCCTCTCGTATCATGAAAATGCAGGGCGATTTGATTCGTGGGGAACCGTGCCAATAGAGCTTCAAGTACAGTTTCCACTTGGGCAGGATTAGCCGCTCCAATCGTATCTCCAAGCGACAGTTCAGAAATCCCAAATTCAAATAGAGCTTCTGAAAGGCGAATGACTTGTTCAATGGGGACATCTTTTTCGTACGGACAGCCGAAAACAGTCGAGAGGTAGGCTCTTGTTGTGAGGTTTGCTTTTTTTGCGTCATTGTTTACTTGTTTGAGTACACGAAGAGTTTCAGAAGTGGATTTATTGATGTTTTTTCTGTTGTGCGTTTCGCTGGCGGACATAAAAACGCAAGCTTCGTTAATGCCTCCTTCAAGCGCATTCTCCAGTCCTTTTTGATTCGGGACAAGCGCCGCGTACGTCACCCCTTTTTCACGGTCAATGCCTTTTGCTACATCAATAGCATCTCGAAGCGCCGGAATCCATTTCGGATGAACGAAGGATGTGATTTCAATATACGAAAGCCCTGTCCGGGAAAGCTGGTTGATCCAGGTTATTTTATCCTTTGTTTCGATCCATGCGGACTCGTTTTGTAAGCCGTCACGCGGGCCGACTTCTTTGATTGTCACTTTTTTAGGATATGACATGGTCTTCCTCCAAATTATTGAGTGGAATCGCTTAGTTCGAGCAGTACGTCGCCTTCATTTACAAAGTCGCCTTCATTTTTTTTGACTTCTTTTACGAATCCGCTTCGATCGGCAACGATCGGGATTTCCATTTTCATCGATTCCAAAATGGCAACCTCCTGGCCTTTTTCAATTTTGTCGCCGGCTTTGACGTGGACTTTCCACAGGTTTCCTGCCATTTGTATGCTAACTGTCATAACAACTGCCTCCTTTATAGGTGTTGTTTCAAAAAGTCAGTCGTAACATCCCCTTCTTTAAATGCCTTTGATGCCGCAGCCTGTATGAGAAGCGGAAGATTAGTTTTGATTCCTTCTACATGGTAGTCGCGAAGCGCTGTCTCCAGTTTTTCAATTGCTTCTGTTCTGGACTGGCCTTTGACGATCATCTTAGCGATCATCGGGTCATAAAAAGGGGTAACAATGCTGTCTTTTGCTACCGCACATTCGTGTCTGATTCCTTTATGGTCAGGAAGTGAGAACGCAGTGATCGTGCCTGGTGACGGGTAGAAGGTCTTGGGGTCTTCCGCGTATATTCTCACCTCTATCGCATGCCCGTTTCGTTTGATGTCTTTTTGAGAGAATGTGAGTGTATGGCCCGCAGCAATTCGCAGCTGCTGCTCAACTAAGTCCAGGCCTGTTATTTCTTCAGTCACGGGGTGTTCAACTTGCAGTCTCGTATTCATTTCGAGGAAGTAAAAATTTTGCTTTTGGTCAACTATAAATTCGATGGTGCCTGCGTTCGTATAGCCGATTGCCTTTGCTGCTATTACTGCCGTTTGCCCAATCCTCATTCTCAGTTCATTGTCTACAAATGGAGACGGCGCTTCTTCAATGACTTTTTGGTGGCGCCTCTGAACTGAGCAATCACGTTCAAACAGATGTACTGTATGGCCGTGTTGATCGGCTAAAAGCTGAACTTCGATATGGCGTGCATGTTCAATGACTTTTTCTATATACATTGATCCGTCACCGAAAAAATCTGCCGCGCGCTTTTTGTTCCCCTCGTACGCTTTTTTTAATGCTTCTTCATTTTCAACAAGCTGCATTCCGATGCCGCCTCCGCCCGCTGAAGCTTTCAGCATGACAGGATATCCGATTTGACTAGCAGTGCGGCAGGCTGCCTCTATGTCTTCGAGGGGTTCTGAAACGCCGGGCACCACAGGGACACCCGCAGCCTCCATTGCTTTGCGCGCTTCAATTTTGCTGCCCATCTTTGCGATGATATCGGGTGAAGGTCCGATAAACACGATGTTTTCTTGCTTGCAGCGTTCAGCAAATCGGCTGTTTTCTGATAACAATCCATATCCCGGGTGGATCGCGTCGGCCTTTGCTTTTTTTGCCGTCTCTATGATTCTCTCTATATTTAAATAACTTTCACTGACTCTTGATTCCCCGATCACATAAGCCTCTGTTGCGGTTTTTGTATGGGGCGCTTCCTTGTCTGCTTCTGAATAAACCGCGACTGTTTTGATGCCTAGACGGCTGCACGTTCGGATAATTCTCATTGCAATTTCTCCGCGGTTGGCGATCAGTACTTTAGTAAACATGATTTCACCTCATTGAGTTGATGATAAGTTGAACATTTCAATGGTTTTTTCTCGCAGTTTATATTTTTGAATTTTACCTGAAGCCGTCATCGGATAGTCGTTTGTAAAAATCACATAACGCGGAATTTTGTGGCGGGCGATTTTTCCTTTGCAATAGGCTTTAAGCTCATCAGATGAAACGCTTTTACCGTCTTTTAGTTTAATCCAGGCTGCAGCCTCCTCCCCGAATTTGGCGTCAGGCACACCAACGACCTGTACGTCTAAAACAGCGGGATGCCGGTATAAAAATTCTTCAATTTCCCGCGGGTAAATGTTCTCGCCGCCTCTGATGAGCATATCTTTTAATCTTCCGGTGATACGGCAGTACCCGTCTTCATCCATGACAGCAAGATCTCCTGTAAATAGCCATCCGTCATGATTGATTGCTTTTCTGGTCGCTTCTTTGTCTTTATAATAGCCTTTCATGACGTGATAGCCGCGGGTGCATAGCTCTCCCTGCACGCCTCTTTGAACTTCTTGGCATGTCCCGGGCTCTACAATTTTCACTTCAGTATGGGGCAGGGCTCGGCCGGTTGTTTCGACTCTTCTTATGAAGGAATCATTTGCTCTCGTTTGCGTAATGACCGGCGAGGCTTCTGTTTGTCCATAGGCGATCGTAATGTCTTTCATGCCCATCCTTTCAATCACAGCTTTCATTACTTCACTTGGACAAGGAGAGCCGGCCATGATGCCTGTTCGGAGCGTTGATAGATCATATGCATCAAAATCCGGATGATGCAGCTCGGCGATAAACATGGTAGGCACACCATGCAGCGCTGTGCATTTCTCTTTTTCTACCGTTTTAAGAACGGTAACGGGGTCAAATTCTGGAACAGGTATCATGGCTGCCCCGACGGACACACATGCCAAAACCCCGAGCACGCATCCGAAGCAGTGAAAAAACGGAACCGGGATGCACATGCGGTCTTGAGCGGATAAAGCCATACATTCAGCAATATTGGCAGCGTTATTGATGACATTAAAATGGGTCAGCATCACACCTTTAGGGAACCCTGTTGTTCCTGATGTGTATTGCATGTTAATCACATCGTCTTTATCCAGGCTGTTCATTCTTGCTTCCAGCTCAGCATCTGTCATTGTTTTCGCCAATCTCTCTATATCGTCCCAATGATATAAGCCAGGCAATCGTTTATTGCCAATATAGATCAGTGTTTTTAAAAAGGGATAGCGTTCTGATTTCAGTTGGCCGGGCTTTGCTTCTTTCAGTTCTGGTATCAAACTGTTCACAATGTCTGGATAAGAAGTGCCCCTGTATGAATCCATGATGATAAGCGCTGCGGCATCCGATTGCTTTAACAAGTAATCAAGCTCGTGTGCTTGATAATTGGTATTGACGGTTACGAGCACGGCTCCAATCTTCGCAGTTGCGAACTGGACTGCAAGCCATTCAGGGATATTAGAAGCCCATATGGCGACGTGATCTCCTTTTCCAATCCCCATCCGCATGAGACCTTTAGCGGTTTGACAGCACAGACTGTCAAATTGGGCGTACGTATAGCGGATATTCCGGTCTGGATACACAACCGCGTCTCGATGGGGATGCGCTTCAGCTGTTTGTTCCAGCAGCCTGCCGATTGTGGAATGGATGAGTTCAGCCATTGAGTGTTCCTCCTTTCTTAATAATTAGAAAGCGTTTACATTTTCATTTTAAAAGCTGTCTGGCGATCACGAGGCGCTGAATTTCAGATGTGCCTTCACCGATTTCCATTAATTTTGCATCCCGCAGCATCCGTTCCACCCCGTACTCTTTCATATAACCTGAACCTCCATGGATTTGAATGGCTTGATTGCAAGCTCTAGTCGCCATTTCAGATGCGAACAGCTTGGCGTACGCCGCTTCTTTTGTGAACGGGCGGTTATGGTCTTTCAGCCAGGCGGCTTTTAACACCATTTGCCGTGCCAGATCAATTTCCATCGCCATGTCAGCAAGCTTAAATTGAATCGCTTGGAAGGAAGAAATCGGCTGTCCAAATTGCTTCCGTTCTTTCGCATATGCCAATGATGCGTCAAGTGCCGCCTGGGCAATGCCAACCGCAAGAGCAGCAATGGAGATTCGCCCGCCGTCCAGCGTATATAGAAATTGTTTAAATCCTTTTGTTGGATCGCCGAGTAAGTTGCCCGCAGGCACTCTTACATCCTCAAGCAAAATTTCTGCTGTATTCGAACCGCGGACGCCCATTTTATCGTACGGGCTCGTAATCGTGAGTCCTTGTGTGTCAGTTGGCACAATCAATGCGGAGATGATGTTTTTTCCGTCTTTGTTTTTGCCTGTTACCGCGGTCACAATAACTGTCCGTGCGTAGCTTGCATTTGTGATCCAGCACTTTTCGCCGTTGATTACATACTCGTCACCATTTGAAATCGCTTTTGTTTGAGTGCCCCCCGCATCTGAGCCGGCATTTGGTTCCGTTAGGCCGAATGATCCGAGTGCTGTGCCCGAAGCCAGCGGCGTCAAATGCGTCCGTTTTTGTTCTTCTGTTCCAAAGTAATAAAGAGGGCTGGCGCCTAATGAGACCGCTGCAGCGTAGCTTAATCCAGTACTGCCGCAAGCTTTGCCGACTTCTTCAACCGCTAAGGCATATGAAATCGTATCACTGCCAGATCCGCCGTACTCTTCTGGAAATGGAATACCCATCAGCCCGAGTTCACCCATTTTTTTAAATGTTTGGATCGGGAACTCGCCCGTTTGATCTACATGTTCAGCGTGAGGAGCAATTTCTTTTTTCGCAAAATCTTTTACCATTTCACGCACCATTTGTTGTTCTTTTGTCAGCTCAAAATTCACGTCGTTTCCCCCTTCACATCTTTGTAACATTTTATTAGGCGAGTTCTATAATCATTCCCTGACAAGAAAAGTCTGAAAATTAAAACTGAATCATTTTTTATGTGATAATATCAGCGGAATGAGCAAATACATGCCGTAGGCGCATACCATCCATATCGCAAACGCAATGACTTGGCCCTTTGATAGAGCCGGGAAGATAAGGGGGTGATTCCAAAGGGAAATCGTATCAATTAATAAACCGACCGCTGGCCCCCATATACCGAGCTTGATCACCGCGTACTGTGATCGGTCGAGTTTGGGTAATCATGTTATGTACTGTTTTTATGTTATGTTTCGGGATGATTCCGCAGTAATCGAATACTTTTTCATTATCATAGATCGAAAACACGTCCTGTACATGGATCTCTTCGATTTTACTTAGTACTAGGTTCTCAGATTCCAATACTGGAAAATGTCCAAACACCGCTTCCACATTCATGTGAGTCTCCCCCGTACTTTTTTTGTTTCTATAAAAATTCAGCGGCTGATCATCATTTTCTGTTTCCAACATCATTTTTTTAAAAAAGACGACTTGGAAAGCCGTCCGTCTCATTTCTTATTTTGTTGTTCGTTTGGAAGTCTTGCTTTCGTTATGAAGCCGGTCTGCTGAGGTGACATAATACGTATATTTCTTGTTAGGATCTGCCGTGTTATCTAAGAAGGTTTGCTGCTCATGTGTTTTTCTTTGCGTTGCCAGCAATGTTTTCTGCTTTTTCCCTTCGGCTCTGTATATCGCATAATAGGCTGTTTCTTTCGTTTTTTGATTTGATGGATGGTCTTTAATCTGCAGAAGGTTGCCGTTTTTGTTTTCGATGACTTTTGTAAGCTTCGGTTTTTTTGGAGCGGTACTGTCAAGCCAAGGCATTTGCGGAACCAATGCCGGCTTGCTGTAAAGATCAGTGATGAGCCTGTCTTTGATGCCAAGCGGATTTTTGTTGAGGTCCTTGAGGCTGAAATGCATGCTTCCTTTTACCAGCTCATGCTGACGGTTCAACGTGATTTGCCGCACATATTCCTCGGGGTCGGACCAAGGCGGATCAAAATTGTTATTGATTTTATATGCTGCCTGGCCAATATATAAGTGAACAGGCCTATTTTTAACTTCATTGCTCCACCAATCAGCCAGCACGTCGTAAGCCGCTGCGTTAAAGCCGGTACTCCAATAAATTTGCGGAGCGATATAATCGATGTCACCTTCTTGGATCCAATGTCTTGTGTCTGCATATAGGTCGTCATAATTTCTGACGCCTGCTTTTGTATTCGATCCGGTCGGGTCATCTGCGGCGTTTCTCCATACGCCAAAGGGACTAATGCCGAATTTGACATACGGTTTTGCAGCTTTAATTGTTTGGTTGATTTGTTTGACAAGCTGGTTCACATTGTCCCGCCGCCAGTCATCAATATTCGAAAAAACGTGTTTTCCGTATTGTTCATACTGTGCTTGATCAGGAAATTCCTTTCCCGCTATTTTATAAGGATAAAAATAATCATCCATATGAACGGCATCGATATCATAATGTTTTACGACTTCTTCAATGCCTTTAACGATAAAATCTCTCGCTTCTGGAATGCCCGGATGATAATACAGCTGGTTTCCGTATGCGGCAACCCAGTCTGGATGTTTTCTTGCCGGGTGATTTTCAGACAATTTATTAAGATCTGTATGATTCATCGTAATACGGTAAGGATTAAACCACGCGTGAAATTCCAAATTTCGTTTGTGGGTTTCTTCAATCATAAATGCAAGCGGATCATAGCCCGGGTCTTTCCCTTGGACACCTGTTAAGTATTCAGACCAAGGTCCGTAAGCGGATGGATAAAAGGCATCAGCCGTCGGTTTAATCTGAACAATAACGGCATTCATTCCCATTTTTTGCACATCATCCAGCAGTTTGCTATACTCCTGCTTTTGCTTTTCAACCGATAACCCTTTTTTTGACGGCCAATCAATGTTCAATACGGAAGCTATCCATACGGCTCTCAGCTCCCTGTCAGACTGCGCATTGGCCATAAACGGAACGGAGATGACAAACGTTCCGACGATCAAGCTGACAAGGAAACGGACAATCGACTTTTGGCAAACCTTCATTCTGTTTCTTCTCCCCCATTACATCACTTTCACTATTCGCTATTACGGTATTCCCGGGCTATAAAAGGGTGATTAACAGAATGAAGAAATCAGGATTTATGTCTATCTCACTAAATAAACGAAAAAAGTCCTAAAGCATGTTGTGAGCCGCTTTTAGGACTTTTTATCATTCATCATGGTTTGCAGGCTTTTTAACACATCAATGAGTTTTACGCCGACACCGACAGCCGTTTCAAGGATCGCTTGTGCCCCGGCGATGGCTAAAATAAAGATCAGCGGTATAGCAATACGAGGCAAAAAAAGATAGCCAAGTCCGATCAAGATGGCACACCAAACACCGGCACACCAGTAGCAATTGAGCATGTATCCAAAATTAGAAGCCGGCACGCTTTTTTCGTCTACATGCCCGTTTTGATCTACAATCCTTTTCTTTTTCATAAAAGGTTTTCGGATAAATTCTGTGATTTTGTCGAATACAATCAAATGTGTCAGCCTGTAACTGGCTAGAATCAGCATGATAAATGTAAGAAAAGATAGGTGATCCATGGGAAGCCTCCAAGAAAAAGGATGATGTTATCATTCCCTAGTGTCCTTTATCCATTCTTGTACAAACAGAAAGACGGACAGAGAATGCATGCCTCTGTCCGCTAATTTGCTTATCGTTTTTGCAGTATCGCGTTATTTAAAGTGATCTTGTCTATTATGTCGAGGATGATGTCAGCATTCTTTTCAGCATATATTCCTTCCAGCATGTCTTTATGAGCGCCAAAGCCCGTGTACTCACTGTAGGTTCCACAGGCTCCCTCCCATTTCGTCAAGCCTGTATGCCCGCTGGTTTCGGTTTGAATTCCAGCTTCAATGAAATGAATGTTTGCTTTGATGCGCCCTTCATTCAGCAATTGTGCCCAATATGCCTGATAGTTTCTCTTTTTCTTGATCACCTTTTCTCTGACCGCTTCAGGCAGATATGCTGCAGATTCGTCATTTCCTGTATCGATAGGCAAAGACTGTTTTTTGAGATAAGCGTCCACGATAATGAAGTCGCTGACTTCCAATCCTTTGCGCTCCATAGCCTGTGCCACTTCAAAAGCCAGGTTTCCGCCTGCAGAGTAGCCTAATAAAACGTATGGGCCTTCAGGCTGTATGTCCGTGATGCAATTAACATATTGTTCAATGCGGGTGTCGTGTTCAATAAAGTGAAATCCGTAGACAGATGCCTTGTCATTCAGCAATAAAGCAAGGTCTTTGAAATAAATGCCAAATCCTGATATCGGCGGGAAGCAGAACAAGTTTTGCGCGCCGTGCTGGTTCAGTTTGATCACATGCTGTTCATTTGCGTCTGTCAGCTGTTTAGAGTAAAGTGTTTCGGCAAGCTGAGCGATTGTCGGATGTTCGAATAACAAATCAATCGGTATATCAATTTGCTGCTGGTGCTTCAGGGTGTGTATGACCTGCAGTGCTTTTAGTGAATGTCCGCCAAGTGCAAAGAAGTCATCATCAATACTGATTGTGTTGACACCGAGAACATGCTTCCAAATGTTCGCCAATTCTTCCTCAACCAAGTTTCTTGGCAGTGTGATGTCCTTCCGTTTGTCAGGCTTATTTTCTGGTATAGGAAGAGCGCTGCGGTCTATTTTTCCGTTTCCGGTAAGCGGCATCCGGTCCACACGCACCCAGTGCTGCGGGATCATATAGTCTGGGAGCACACGCGCCAAATCGGCACGTATCTCCTTTTCTGTTCGTTTGTCATCGCCGACGTAATGAGCGTATAGCTGTCCCTCTCCGTCAATTTCTCTCATTGTCACTGCCGCTTCCTGCACACCTTCCATTTCTAACAGGCGCGCTTCAATTTCGGCGGGCTCAATTCGTTTTCCGCGGATTTTCATCTGCCTGTCAATCCTGCTGATGTATTCTAAGTTTCCATCGGGCAGCCAGCGCGCCAGATCACCGGTACGGTATATTCTTTCTCCAGGCAAGAAAGGATGTGGAGAAAAAACAGCATTTGTCAGATCTTCTCTGTTCAAATAGCCTTTTGCGACTCCATCGCCGCCTACACAAAGCTCGCCGGGAACGCCTATTGGCAAAAGTTTCCCTTTTACATCTAAGATATAAGCGGTGCTATTACTGATTGGTTTCCCGATCGGAATCGGCCCTGCATAGTCTCTTTTCATCTTAAAAAAGGTTGAAAATGTCGTGTTTTCCGTAGGTCCGTAAATATTATGAAGCGCAAGATCAGGACAGGCGTGTCTGACAGCATTCATCAGGGCGGGAGAAAGTGCTTCTCCTCCGACATATAATGTGCGGAGCCCGCTGAACATGTCTGCTCGTACCTGTGCCAGCTGATTAAAAAGAGCTGTCGTTAAAAATAGCACGGTGATGTCATTTTCAATCAAATACGCCCCAAACCGATCAGGTGACAGCAGTGTCGATTGATCAATGATATGAAGGCTTGCACCATTTAATAGCGCCCCGAACATTTCAAAGGTGACGGCGTCAAAGCTGATAGATCCAGTCAGAATAAATCGGTCATCAGCGGACGCAGACGTGTAATTGCTGTTTTTGACAAGGGACACGACATTGCGATTGGTGATCATGACGCCTTTCGGCCGGCCTGTTGATCCTGAGGTATACATGATGTACGTAAGATCATCCGGGCTGGAGCTGATGTTGATAGGGATATCGTTCTCTTCCATCAATCCCTGCGCATCTGAAATGATACTTGTTCCTGAGAACGCAGCGTTTTGCTCCAGTCCCTTTTGAACAATCAGCATTTTTGCTTGCGTTTCCTCAAGCATAAAGCTGACTCGTTCAGGAGGTAGCTCAGCATCAAGCGGGAGGTATGCTCCCCCTGCTTTTAAAACGGCAAGCACACTGATCATGAATTCGGCAGAATGAGCAGCCAATATGCCGGCTGTCTCGTTCTTCCGAAACCCTTTTTGATATAACGCTCTGGCGAGTGAATTAGAGCGTCTATCAAGTTCTTCATACGAAAAAGTCAAATTCCCACACACAAGTGCGATATGGTCTGGCGTCTTTTCTGCTTGTTCTCGAAATAAATCGATAATTGTATGATTCTTTGGATACTCTGTTTTTGTATTGTTGAACTGTGTGACAATCTGCTCTTTTTCTGTTGCATCAAGAAAAGAAAAATCAGTAATTGGCGTATCAGGGTGATGGGCCGCTGTGCTCAGCGCTTGTGTAAATTGCCTTTTGATACAGCTAATCCAGGCAGCATCGTAAACGAACGCATTATAGCTGAATTTGATGACAAGTTCTTCGCCGGGAGCAACGACAAGATTAAAGTGATATCCTGATTGCTCGGATACTTGAACTTGATCGATTTGCAGCGGTGAATCGGTATGATCAGCGGATTCGGCGATTTTCTGCTGTATCGGATAGTTTTCAAAGACGATAATGTGATCAATCAGTTCCTGTTTTAATGAGGTGTTTGCCTGAATATCAAATAAAGGCTGACAGGTAAACGGCTCAGCTTCCAGCATTTCTTTCTGGCATCGTCTGAGCAGTTCTTGGAACGTTTCGTCTTGCTGTGTTTTAATGCGAACCGGAATGGTATTGATAAACAACCCTATCATTTGCTCCACGCCCGGAATTTCTGACGGTCTGCCTGATACAACCGCACCAAATACAACGTCGTCGGTGCGGTTATATTGCTGGAGCATAACGCCCCAGACGGCCTGAATTAGGGTAGCGAGGGTGACGCCGTGTTGTTTGGCAGTCTCTTTCAGCTTGTCAGTCAGTGACTTACTTAATGAAAATACCAAATCTTCACGGAGATACCCCTCTTTTGTTTCTTTATCAGACACACGAGGCAGCGGTGATGGGGTGCTGTAGTTTTTTAAATATGAATCCCAGTACTCCGCCGCTGTTTCTTTGTCACGGTTTGTCAGCCAGGAAATATAGGTGCTGTACGGACGGACAGGGTCTAAAGAAAGCGGTTTTCCTGTATGAATCGATTGATAAATCTGCATAAATTCCTGAAGTACGATGCCAAGGCACCAGCCGTCCATTAAAATGTGATGATGGCTCCAGACACAGACATGCTCCTCTTCAGCTGTTTTGAACAGAGAAATTCGCATCAGCATGTCTTTTTGCAAATCAAAGCCTTTTTGTTTGTCTCTTTCCTTAAAGCATTCAATATACTCATTCTGGTCGTTTGTTGGCAGATGGGAAATGTCTTCACTGCACAAATGAAATTCGCGTTCAGTCATCACGACTTGCCGAGGTCCCGACAAATGCGGGACGTGCGGCAAAAAGACGGTTCTGAAAATGTCATGGCGGTCGATGATGGTTTGAATGCTGCGCTGAAACCATTCATAGCTGAGGTTTCCTTTAATGGTGAAGAGCGACTGTTCAACGTATGCTCCCTCCTCTTTTCGGAGGAAGGAATGAAAGAGCATTCCCTCCTGCATGTGGCTCAGAGGATAAATGTTCTTGATTTTTTTGATGTTATTCATAATGTCTGCACCTTTCTTCACGGATTCATTAGTGAAAACTGAGCATATCAGCAATCTCTTGCAGGGCGTCCTCGGTTAGTTCTTGATCATCAAAATCACTGATGGTCTTTTCTGTTTCTCTTTTGTTCTGGCAGTGTTCGATCAGCTGTAATAAAAATTGATGGCATGTTTCGCTAAGCTGTTCGATGGTTGTGTGCTGAAAATGGCTAGTGTCATAAGTCATATTGACAGTCATTTTCCCTTCTGCAGCGATTGCACTGATATCCAGTAACTGTTCACGATTCCATGTTGTGCTGATATCATCCCCTGCACCCAGCGGAGAGAATGAGAAGGCGTCCGCTTCAGGTACTTCAGCTGGGCCGCTGCTTTCGAATTGCCCCAGATAATTGAAGCTGATTTCTGGCGTGCCTGTGAAATTGATGTCTTTTTTGTCAGGCGGTGTCAAGTATTTAATGACACCGTAGCCGAATCCTTTGTCCGGTACGCGTCTCAGTGTATCTTTTGTTGTTTTTAGCACATGAACTATGCCTTCTTCCGAAGCTGGCAAGTCTGTGTTCAGTTTAACCAATAACGGATAAATGGCGGTAAACCATCCAACCGTACGGCTCACATCTATCCCGTCTAATACACCCTCTCGCCCGTGTCCCTCTAATGATAGTTTGAAGGCGGATCGATTGGTCCAATGGTGCAGCGCAAGAATGACAGAAGACAGCAGCATGTCCTGCGTATCAGTGTTATATGCGCTGTTGGCGTCTTTTAAGAGCGCAGCTGTCTCTTTCTCGTTTAAGGTAAACGAAATCGTGGACCGTTTTCTCTCGTTTTCTCTGGTTCCGCCGATTTGATCAAAAGGCAGAGCTTCTGTTTGATATTCTTCGGTTTCGCGCCAATATTTAAGCTGTTTCATTAGCTGCTGGCTTTCACCGTAGTCAGAGAGCTTTTTCGTATACGCTTTAAATGAGCTTGTTTTAGGCGGCAGCTGAATCTCTTCCCCGGCTGCAGCTTGACGATAGCCTAAAGCCAAATCTTCAAGCAGAACTCGCCATGAGATGCCATCAACGACGAGGTGATGAGCAGATAAAAATAAGAAATCACCGTCAATTGTGTGAAATAGACCGGCTTGCAGCAGCGGACCATTTTTCAAATCCATTTTCTGCTGAATATCAAGTACATGGGTTTTGATAAGAGGTTCATACGGTCTATTACCATCAGTGCCGTCCGAAGCCGACAAATCAATAATCTGAAGGCCGTACAGCGCGTCGTCTGAATGACTGAGCGGCCGATTATATTGACTCCACTTTCCTTGTTCATCCTGTGTAAATACCATCCGCAGCGCATCATGATGACACGTTATTGCTTTTAACGTTTTACGAAGTGCCACCTCTTGTACAGAAGTGCTCCGATGCAGCATAACGGACTGATTAAAATGGTGTCTTTCTTTTATATCTTGAGAAAGAAACCATTTTTGAACAGGCGACCATTGTACGTCTCCCTCAACCGCAGCTTGGCTGGAACTTGTATCTGAATCACGGATATAAGCTGCCAATTCTTGAATGGTCGGATGGCTAAACAAATCTTTTACTGCCATTTGCTTTCCTATCCGATGAAGCCGCGCGGATACCTGTAACGCTTTGATCGAATCTCCTCCAAGTTCAAAGAACGAATCAGCAGTTCCGATCTTTTCTGCCCCCAGTACTTCTGTCCATATATCCGCCAGTATTTGTTCCATCTTGCTGGCTGGCGCGAGGAATGGACGTTCAGCTCCACTCTTCGATACGGGTTTCGGAAGTGCTCTGCGATCCAGCTTGCCGTTAGGTGACAATGGAAGTGCATCCAGTTTTTCAATAAACGCAGGGTGCATAAACACCGGCAGCTTGTTTTGTAATTCTGAGCGTACAGTATTTGTGCTCAACTCTGGTTTTGTCACAACATAAGCGCTTAATTCGGTTTGTCCTGACGCTGTTACATGAGCAACTACTGCGGCGTCTTGTATACCGTTTATACAACGGATGACCGATTCAATTTCTTTCGTTTCTACACGGTATCCTCTGATTTTGACTTGATCATCGATTCTTCCCAGATATTCAAGTGTTCCGTCGGCCATCCATCTGGCGGCGTCTCCTGTTCGGTACATTCGTGTTTCAGGTTTGAATGGGTTCTTTATGAAGGCTCTCTCTGTCTGTTCCGGAAGATTGACGTACCCCCTTGCAAGCCCTGCTCCAGCGATACAAAGTTCTCCCGCAACACCGATTGGCTGAAGCTGATGACTGCTATTTAAAATCAGTACTTGGGTCCCGTCAATCGGCTGGCCGATACTTACGCATGTCTGCTTTTCCATATGTCTCATGACGGTAGTTGCCACGCTGTTTTCTGTAGGCCCATATTCGTTGGCGAGTTCGGTATGCGGACAAATGGCCAAGCTGCGGTGGATCAATTCGCGGTCAGTTGCTTCTCCCGCTAGTGTCACGACTCTAAGTGTCTTTACATCTGCCGGCTGCACTACGTCCAAAAGCGCTCGATATAAAACAGGCACAATAATCATATGTGTAATCCGGTGACGAGACAGCTGATGCTTAATGGCCAGAATGTCCTTTGCTTCCTCTTCATGAAGCAGAACTGCTTTTGCGCCTGACAAAAGCGGTGTGAACATACTAGTTAAAAAGCCGTCAAATGAGAAAGAAAAGAGCTGCAGGATGGCATCTGTCTCGTTGAATGCATAAGCGTTTCGCCGCCACAGAAGCGTGTTGGCAATTCCTTTATGCTCGACCATCACCCCTTTTGGACGGCCCGTCGTTCCTGAAGTATAAATGATATAAGCCAAATGATGGGCAGACGACACTTGCGGCAGCGGCGATTTGTCATAAGCCTCCGTGCTCTCTATCGTCAAGACCTCTCCTTCAAAGTCAGCAAGTTCTCCCCAATCCGCTTCATTTACTGTCAACAGTAGTTTCGTTTCGCTGTCGCTGAGGATATAGCGTTTCCGTTCCGCCGGGTATGCAGGATCAATGGGCACGTAACAGCCTCCGGCTTTCCACACACCAAGTATGGCTGCTACCATATTGAACGAACGATGCATCATGATGCCTACTGGTGTGTCCGGTTTAACACCTCTGCTGCGTAATGTGTGTGCGATTCCATTGGACCACTCGTCTAGCTCCTGATAAGTCAGTGTTTTGTCTCCGCTGACAAGTGCAGACGCTTTTGGTGTTCGCGCAGCTTGCTGTTCAAACAATTGACTGATTGTTTGTATTTCGTACTGATTCGCTTGCCCGGTGTTAAACTCATTGAGCAGCTGGTTCCGCTCTTCTTGTGTCAGGACGTCGATATGGTTGAGTGTCACCTCCGGGTGTTTGCCGATGATGCGAAGTATATTTGTCAAGTGCGACGCCCAGCGTTCAATAGTGGTTTTCTCAAACAGTGCTGTTGAATATTCAAAAAGGAAATGGATGTTTCCGTCACCTTCAGATGCTTGTAATGTTAAATCGAACTTAGACACGAGATGAGAAACTTGTGCCGGCTTCATTTGCAAATCATGCAGTTGCAATGGCTCGTAATCATTATTTTGGACAACTAGCATGGCATCAAACAGCGGGTTTCTGCTCATATCCCTTGTCAATTCAAGCTTATCGACAAGCTCTTCGAACGGATAATCCTGATGTTCATAGGCTTCCAATGCAGTGTCGCGCACTTCCTGCAAATACTGTACAAACGGCTTCCCGCCCTCCGGGCGTGTCCGAAGCGCCAGCGTGTTCACAAACATGCCGAGTATCGGCTCCAGATCCTTGTGCGGCCGGCCGGCAATTGGCGAGCCGACGATGATATCTTCCTGTCCGCTTAAGCGTGACAATAACGCTGTGTAGGCCGCAAGGAGCACCATGTACAGTGTGCTTCCATTCTCCCGTGCCAGCTTGTGAAGCCCTGATGCCGCTTCTTGATCAAGCGTAAATGAGACCTTGTCACCCGCAAAGCTTCGCACCGGCGGGCGGGGTTGATCAGCCGGGAGATCCAGCACCGGCAGCTCGCCCTCGAGCTGCTTCAGCCAGTACGCCTCCTGCGTTTTGTACGAGTCTCCTGTTTTGAATTCTTCTTGCCATACGGCGTAGTCTTTATATTGAATATGAAGCGCCGAAAGGTTCTGGTTGTTGTACAGCTTTCCGAATTCCCGAATCAGAATGTTGACGGAAACACCGTCTGAAATGATGTGATGCATATCAACCAGCAAAAGGTGCCGCTCATCTGATACCTTTACGATTTGGGCACGGAACAGCGGCGCTTGGCTGAGATCAAACGGCTTGATAAACGAGGCTGCGGCCTCCAGTTTGGTTTGGTCGCCGAGAATTGTCGTCTGTAATGTGAACGGCACTTCGTCATGGATGCGCTGCACCGGCTCACCGCCTCCATCCTGTTCAAAGGAGGTCCGCAGCGACTCGTGGCGATTGATCAGCTCTTTGAAAGCCCTGTCCAGCCTTTCTGGATCAAGCTTCCCTTCCAGTTCTAATACAGCCGGCATATTGTAGCCTGTCCCTCCGTCCTCCAGCTGCTGAAGGACATAAATCCGTTTTTGGGCAGATGAAACAGGATAGGTTTCACGCTGTTCCGTCGGTTTTATTGCTTCATATGGACTGTCCATTCCTTCACGGATAACAGAAGCCAGTCCTTCTATCGTCGGATGGGCAAACACATCTTTCAGCGGCACCTGTACATCGAATTCTTTTGAGATTCGGGAGACAAGCGCCGTTGCTTTTAAGGAATGTCCTCCGCGGTCAAAGAAGTTGTCGTGAATCCCGACAGGGCCGTTTTTTAGGACGTCTTCCCACAGCTGGGCAAGCTTCATCTCGGTCACATTTCTTGGCGCTGTGTAGGTCTCTGCATCTGCCGCTCCGTTAGGAGCTGGCAGGGCGTTCCGGTCCAGCTTTCCGCTTGGCGTAACCGGCCACTGTTCCATCTCGATCATATGGGCTGGGATCATGTAGCCCGGCAGCTGTCTCTCAAGTTGCGCCCGCACTTCGTTTCTCAGGAGTCCTTCTATATAAGCGCATAATTCCGGCTCGCCGCTGTCTGTCCGTACGGTAACGGCCGCCTCCCTTATGCCTTCTATGCTTCTAAGCGCTGCTTCAATTTCTCCGGGTTCAATCCGGTAGCCACGGATTTTCACCTGATCATCCGTGCGGCCGAGGAATTCCATATTCCCGTCAGGGAGCCAGCGGGCTATATCCCCTGTTTTGTACATGCGTTCCCCCGGGTAAAACGGATCCTCAAGAAAACGCTCCTCCGTTAAGGCCGGCCGATTCAAATAGCCTCTGGCCACCCCCGCTCCGGCAATGTACAGTTCACCGATACATCCGGCAGGCAGCATCCGCTGCTTCTGGTTGAGAATATACAATCTGACATGATGAACAGGTTTGCCAATAGGTATTCGTTCAAGTTTTTCATGCATCGGACAATCAAAGAATGAAGCTTCTACAGTTGCCTCTGTTGGCCCGTAGGAATTGGTTAATGCAACATTTGGAAGCAACTCGCTAAATCGGGAGACGAGATGGGCCCCCAGCTGCTCTCCACCGGAAAACACCCGCTTGAGTCCGTTTGGCTTCTTCATCGGTACAGAGCGATTTTTTATATGTTCTAAAAAGGCATGTAGCATTGAAGGCACAAAATGCATAGCTGTGATCCCTTGTTCTTCTATGGCCTTTGCGATCACTTCAGGTTCTTTTTCGCCTCCCTGAGGAAGCAGATAAACAGAAGCACCGGCATAAGGCCACCAAAACAGCTCCCATATTGAAGCGTCGAATGAATAAGATGTTTTATGCATAATCACATCTGATTGCTTCAGTTGATAACGGGACTGAAGGGAATTCAAAAAATTCACCGCTGATCGATGTTCAACTTCAACGCCCTTAGGCATCCCGGTAGAGCCGGATGTATAGATGACATAGGCTAAAGATTGCGGGAGAATGTCAACATTCGGATTGGACAAACGATGTTTCAGCCCGTTATTTGTCTGATTGAGATAAAGAATCTCTCCTGCAAATGCCGGAACATGAAGGCTGTCAGACTGAAGCAGGAGAATGTTTGTACCGCTGTCTTTGAGCAGAAAGCTGATTCGTTCTTCCGGATAATCCGGGTCAATGGGCAGATAAGCGCCGCCCGCTTTAAGAATGCCATAAATGCCAATCAGCATTTCAGGCGAACGCCTTCCCATAATGGCAACTGTTGTTTCAGATTTTACTCCTCGTCCAATCAGCTCCCAGGCGATACGGTTAGCCTGTTCATTCAATTCTTTGTAGGTCATCGCTCCAGCTTCAAAGATAACGGCTGTCTGATCAGGCGTTTTTGCTGCCTGCTGTTCGAGTGCATGGTGGAGCGTTTGATTCATCAGATAGCCCGTCCCCTGAACCTGATGGCATGATTCAATGAAATCTCTCTCTTCTTGTTTTGTTAAGATTGGGATGGTGTCCAATTCTGTTTCAGGACAGGCAGTTGTATGTTCCACAAGGGTGGTGAAAAGGCCGGCCCACCTTTGGATGGTCGCTTTCTCAAACAAAGCTGTACTGTATTCAAACTGACAGAAAAGTTCGGAATCGTGTTCTGTAACATACAAGGAAATATCGAATTTTGATATTGGATGATGCAAGTCCTTCCATTGAAGCTGTACATCTTTCATTTTCAGCTTTTGCTGGTCCATATTCTGAAGGACAAGCGTTGTGTCAAACAGTGGATTCCGGCTCATTTCCCGCTGTACGCTGAGTTTATCCACGAGCTCTTCAAACGGATAATCCTGATGCTCGTACGCTTCCAGTGCCGTTTGTCTGACTTCTTTCAGAAATTCTTCAAATGTCTTATGACCGGCCGGGCGTGTGCGGAGAGCCAATGTATTGACGAACATCCCAAGAACAGCTTCAAGATCGGCATGGGGCCGTCCGGCGATAGGTGAACCAATTACGATATCATCCTGAGCGCTTAACCGTGATAAAAAAGATGAATACAAAGCGAGCAGTGTCATGTAAAGTGTGCTGCTGTTTTTATGGGCGAGCTGTTTTATCCGGGACGTGAGCTCTTTATCCATTTGAAAGGTTACTTTTCCGCCTGCGAATTGCCGTTCTGCCGGACGGCGTTTATCTGTAGGGAGCTCTAGTACAGGGAGGTCTCCGCTAAACTGCTGCAGCCAGTAAGTCTCCTGCTTTTGATACGAGTCTCCCTTTTTAAAAAGCTGCTGCCAGACGGCGTAATCTTTATACTGGATCCGCAGCGGCTTAAGCTGCCGTTTTGCATAAAGATCGGTGAATTCTCGGATTAGGAGCTGAACGGATACGCCATCTGAAATAATATGGTGCATATCCACCAGCAATACATGCTTCTCGTTCGACACTTTTACAAGACCCGCTCTAAATAACGGCGCTTGATTGAGATCAAAGGGACGAACAAATCTCTCGATATCGGTCTCTCTGCTTAATTCAAACGGTACCTCGGTGTGAATACGCTGAACAGGCTCGCCATCTGCCCCGGATACAAAGGAAGTTCGAAGAGGCTCATGCCGACTGATCAGTTCTTTACATACAGCAGACAGGTTAGCGACATCCAGTGTCCCTTCCAGTTCTAAGACCGCAGGCATATTATAGGCGACACCCTCATCAAGCTGCTGAAGCACATAGATCCGTTTTTGAGCGGAAGATACAGGATATGCCTCCCTTTCTTCTGCCGGTTCAATTGCTGCATACGGATTTTCTTCTGCATTTCGAATGATTGAAGCTAGCCCTTCCACCGTCGGATAGGCAAAAATGTCCTTAAGCGGAACTTGCACATGAAATTCCTTTGCAATCCGTGACATCAGCACTGTTGCTTTTAGAGAGTGGCCGCCATGGTCAAAAAAGTTGTCTTGGATGCCTATAGAGCCATTCTTCAGCACATCTTCAAATAGTTGTGAAAGCTTTGCCTCTAACAGATTACGAGGGGCAGTATATGGATTTCCGCTGATCGAAGCATCTGGCTCTGGAAGTGCTGATTGATCTACTTTGCCATTTGGGGTAAGAGGTATGCTGTCAACCCATACCCATTTCGCCGGAATCATGTATTCTGGCAGCTCACTAGCCATATAGCTGCGTAAATCTATTGCATTCAACTTTTGTACACTGCAATAGTAAGCGCATAATTCATGTTCACCGTTTTCATCTTGTCTGATGAGAATGGCAGCCTCTTTTATGTCCGGATGATTCATTAACGTGACTTCGATTTCTTGCGGCTCAATTCGATAACCCCTGATTTTCACTTGATTGTCTGCCCGTCCGATATATTCGATGTTGCCGTCTTCAAGCCGTCTGGCCACATCACCTGTACGGTACATGATCACACCAGGCCTGAACGGGTCGGATGAAAATTTGTCGCGTGTCAGTTTATCGTGATTGACATAACCTCTGGCAACACTTGCGCCGGAAATATAGAGTTCACCAGGTACGCCGCAGGGCTGCAGCTGTTTTTGATGATTCAAAATATATAGATCAGTACAGCTTATCGGTTTACCGATTGGCGGAAACTCCGGAATAGGGTCTCCTGGATGAATGGTATACGTAGATACGACATGAGTTTCTGAAGGTCCGTAATGATTGTGCAGGTGTATGTCGCGTTCACGTAACACCTCTTGGAAAAGGTCTGAAATCATTAATTGTTCCCCGGCTGCAATCAAGTGTTTGACGCCATAAGGAAACGAGTTTGCCAGTTGCTGCTCGCTGAAAATCATTTTGATAAAAGCAGTTGGGAGAAACACAATATTCGTCTGTTGCTTGTTTATAAATGCAAACAGCTGAGGCACATCTCTTTTTATGGCTTCTGGCACGATGTGCAGTGTGCCGCCTTTAAGAAGCGCAGAAAATATTTCTTGATAGCAGACGTCAAAGGCAGGTGTCGCAAATTGCAGAACATCTGCTTCGAAATCAATGCCAGAGTGTGCATATTCGAACTTCAGCAAGTTAGCCATGTTTCGATGCTCAAATTGAACACCCTTTGGTTTACCTGTTGTACCTGACGTATAAATGATATACAGCAGATCGTCAGCATTGTTGACTGACTGTAGGTTACTGTCATCTTCTTGGCTTTCGAAACCTTCTGCATGAGTAATAGAGTAATTGTTTTCAAGCGATGAGGAAAGATGCGCTTGTGAAACAACATGCGAACAGCCGCAGTCATTTAGAATATAACGGATTCTGTCAGCTGGATAATACGGATCAATCGGAACAATAGCGCCGCCTGCCTTTAAGATTCCAAGAACACCTGTGATAAACGCCGCTGAGCGTTCCATCATAATTGCAACGGGTTCCTGTCTCACAACACCCTTCATTCGTAAATGCCGCGCCAATCTGTTAGCCGATTTATTCAGTTCTTTGTATGTTAACGAGCAGGCTTGATCAATTACAGCATAAGCATCTGGCGTCTTTTCTGCTTGTGTTTCAAACAAGGCATGGATGGTTTCGTAAACTGGTGTTCGATCTGCGATTTCTCCAATCAGCTGCCGCTTTTCAGTATCTGTCGTAATCTCGATTTCACCAGGTGAAAGATTCGGATTGTGTAAGATTTGCGATACAACATTCAGAAGATGCTCCTTGACAGAAAGCACAAAAGACCGATCATGCTGCTCAGCATCATAGCTCATTTTCATATGGATTTCTTCTCCTGGCGCTACCATAAGATAAAAGCTGTAATTGGTTTCATCTGCCACAGTGAAGTTATGAATCTGAAAAAGATCTGAAGCATGGTCCTGTTTGTTGAGCATTTGAATCTCTTGCTGCACCGGATAGTTTTCAAATACAAGAATATGGTCAATCAGCCCTTGCTTAACCGCTGAACGGGCTTGAATCTCATATAAAGGATGGTAGCTGTATGCTTCAGCGGCAAGACGGTCTTTTTGCATATCTTTTATGAGCTGTAGAAATGGTGTTTTTGCCCCCTGCACCCGAACCGGTATCGTGTTAATGAAAAGACCTACCATTTGTTCAATGCCTTCGATTTCGGCGGGTCTTCCAGACATGACAGAACCGAATACGGCGTCATCGTGATTATTATATTTTTGAAGCAGAATGCCCCAAATGGTATGGAAAATCGTACTGAGTGTCACTTCTTCTCTTGCCGCAAGCTCCGAAAGCCTGCTGCTTTCTTTCTTAGAGAATGAAAACGTAACGTGTTCCTGCCTGCTTCTCCCTTTTGTTTTTTTCTGCTTTGGGAGCATGGTTTGCTGTTCATAGCCGGAAAGGTAATGATCCCAATATGAAACTGCCTGCTCTTTGTCTTGCTCCATCAGCCATTTGATATACCTTCCGTATGGCTGAACCGGCTCTAGTGATATAGCGGATTCATTTACATAAGATGCATAAATATGAAGAAACTCCTTTAACACAATGCTGAGGCACCAGCCGTCCATCATGATGTGATGAAAGGTCCAAATACAAGTGTATTGGCCCTCTCCTGTTTGAATCAGAGTGATGCGCATGAGCAGATCTTTTTGCAAGTGAAACCCTTGAGCGCGGTCTTTTTCTTTCAATTGTTCGATAAACTGTGATTGCTGCTCTTCGTTTAAATGCGTAATGTCTTTTTCCTGCACGACGACATTGCGTTCTCTCAGGACAACCTGCTGGGGAGAGGAAACATTTTGACTGATAAAAATTGTCCTGAAAATATCGTGTCTTGCGACAAGAGCATTGATGCTGTTTTGAAAATACTGCGGATTGACTTTTCCTGCTATTGTAAAAGAAGCTTGCTCAACATATGCCTGTGAATCTTTTTGCAGGAGGGAATGGAAAAGCATCCCTTCCTGCATGTAAGACAGCGGATAAATATCCTGAATTGAATTCGCTTTTGTCATGTTCATGTCTCCCTGTCACGATTTTCTACAATTCTTCCACCAAGCTGGATATGCTGTCCAAATCCTCTGCCGTTAATGATTGACTGCTAAAATCACTCAGTGTCTTTTCTGCTTTTTGTTTACCGGCGCAGTGTTTCATAATGTCCAGCAAAAAGTGTTCGATCCTGTTGATAAGCTGGTCCATTGTGTTTCTATGGAAACGGGCCGGCGGATAGCTAAGATTGAAATGAAGCTTTTTGTCTGCTGCCATTGCACTTAATTCTATGATTTGCTCACGCTTCCATGTATGAGTGATATCCTTTCCGCTTCCAAGACTTGATGGGCGGAAGTTGCCCTGTCTTTCGATGTCGTTGAACTGGCCCAAATAGTTAAAACTGATTTCAGGTGTTTTTGAAAACGCAATGCTTTTGTTTTCAGGGTGTGTGAGGTATTTCAGCATACCGTAACCTATCCCTTTGTTTGGTATCCGGCCCAGTGTATCTTTAACGGTTTTTACTGCGGTTCCCAGCTCATCCCTTTGATTTTCAAAGCTTATGAGGGCGGGGTACATGGATGTAAACCAGCCGACCGTCCGGCTGATATCTAACTCCGGCATAATGTGCTCTCTTCCGTGTCCTTCCATAGCGATTCGGAGCTTGCTTCCTCCTGTCCATTCACAAATCGCCAGCGATGCCGCCGTTAACAGAATATCTTGTGTATCTGTACCATAGGCGTGATTGACGTTTTGCAACAAAACGTCAGTGTTTGCTTCAGAGAGTGAAAAGCTTACCGAGTCCCTCTTGCTGCAGCCAGTGTTCTCATGAAGCGGCATTTCATATGGCAGTTCTGCAGTTTGCTGTTCTTCTGCACTTCGCCAATACGCCTCTTCACGAATCAGCTTGCTGCTTTGGGCATATTCCTGAATCCGTCTGGCGTATTCCTGGTAGGAATCAGTTTTAGGCGGAAGCTGAATCGCCTGGCCTGAAGACGCTTGTTGGTACCCTGCTGACAAATCCTCCAGCAAAATCCGCCATGCCACACCGTCAACGACAAGATGATGGATCGCAAGGAACAAGTAATCTCCGGTCAGTGTTTTAAACCACGCGGCATGTAACAATGGCCCTTCCTGCAAATTGATGCTTTGCTGAAGATCTGCAACTTCTCGTTTGATTTGTGTTTCCCAACCGTTTTCAGATTGTGAAAGATCAGATATTTTTAACCTGTATAGCTGTGATTCATGAATGCCTTGGTTGATTTGAGTCCACCGCCCGCCATCGTTACGATAAACCATCCGAAGCGCATCATGATGCTCCGCCAGCTTTTTTAAGGATGCTCTAAGAGCGTCTTCAGACAAACGGTCAGTATGGAAAAGCATGACAGACTGATTGAAATGGTGTCGTTCTTCTATGTCTTGTGAGAGAAACCATTTCTGAATAGGCGTCCATGGAACATCTCCCTGAACAGGTCCTTGTTCTATGACTCTCTCTGTTTTACGAATAAATGGTGATAAGTCTTTTATCTTTGGATGACGGAATAAATCACTTACCTGCAAGCTTAACCCGTGGCGCCCGAGACGTGCAGAAACTTGAAGCGCTTTGATTGAATCGCCGCCCAATTCAAAGAATGAATCCTCTATTCCGATCCTCTGGATGCCTAAAACCTCCTGCCAGATCAATGCCAGCTGCTCTTCAAGTTCGTTGCGTGGCGGGATGTATGTTTGTTTAGATGCGAAATCTGGTTCAGGCAGTGCTTTCCGGTTCAATTTGCCGTTCGATGTGAGCGGAAGATTCTCCATTTCAATGATATACGCCGGAATCATATAATTAGGCAGTGAACGGGCGAGAAGAGAACGCACTTGTTCAGCATTCGTGCCCGCTTTTACGCTGATATAGCCAAACAGCTCTTTGCTCCCTGACTGTCCTGTACGTGCCAACACCGCCGCTTCTTTGACTCCGTCTATGTGGCGAAGTGCTGATTCGATCTCGCCCAGCTCTACCCGATAGCCTCTGACTTTTACTTGATCATCAATACGGCCAACGTACTCAATTGTGCCATCGGGAAGCCAGCGCGCCAGATCACCTGTGCGGTACAGTCGATCGCCGGGTACAAATGGGTTTTGGACAAATTTCTCTTTCGTTAAATCAGGACGGCGTAAATACCCTCTGGCAACGCCATCTCCGCCGACACAAAGTTCGCCAACAGCTCCGGCCGGCTGCAGCATTCCCCATTGATTTAAGATATAAGCGGAAGAATTGCCTACCGGCCGCCCGATCGGAATGGAGAGTTCATATGTTTTTTGAATGTGGAAGCATGTCGAAAAAGTTGTATTTTCGGTTGGCCCATATCCGTTCCATATCGATACTTCCGGGCAGGCATTTCTGATTCGATTGACGTGGCTTGCCGACAAAGCTTCTCCGCCTATGATCAGATGGTTAAGCTGCGAAAATGTTGTCTCGAGTTGCTCTGTCAAATGATTGAATAGAGACGAGGTCAGCCACATCGTTGTGATTCCTTGATGTTCTATGTATCTCTTAAGCTGTTGGGAATCGAGAAAGGTTTGTTGATCGGACAGGTGCAAAGCGGCACCATTTAACAGCGGTCCAAAAAATTCAAATGATCCAACGTCAAAACCGATTGATGATGTCATCAGAAGGCGGTCAGCTGGTGTAAATGTAATATAATTGCTGTTTTTCACAAGACGAATGACACTTCGCTGCTCAATCATGACACCCTTTGGTTTACCGGTTGATCCAGAGGTATAAATGATATATGCAAGTGAATGGGGCCCTGCTGAAGATTCAACGTTCTTCGCCTCTCCTTGCTTTTGAATATCTTCGATTATGATTTGTTCACATTCGATGCCTACTAGCTGTTTTTCTGTTTTTTCAAATTGAAGGAGTAATGTTGCCCTGCTGTCAGACAGCATATAAGCTATGCGTTCAACAGGCAGATTAGAATCGATAGGCAGATAGGCTCCCCCGGCTTTCAGAATGCCCAGCATACCTGCTATGAGTTCTGGCGTTCGTCCTGCTAACAAGGCTACGACTCGATCGGGACCGACTCCCTTTCTCTGTAGAACTGAAGCAATTTGATTTGCCCAGCTGTTCAGATCCGCGTAAGTTAACTCTTGTGTATCGCTGACAATTGCTATGGCATTAGGCGTTTGTTCCGCCTGCATTTCAAAGAGTCTGCTGATGGTTTCATTTCTTGGATAATCCATTTTTGTACGATTGAGTTCATGGATAAGGTAATGGGCCTCATCTTCATTCAGGATATTTATTGTTCCGAGAACGGCTTTGTTGTCCTGGATGATGGAGAGTAACATATTGATGAAGTATTGAAGCCACTTTTCTATCGTTTTTTTCTTATATAAGTCAGTACTAAACTCCATTTGGAACGTCAGCAAACCGTGGGGCTGTTCCTGAGCATATAGGGTTAAATCAAATTTGGACGTTTGATGCCCATTGTTTGCTGCAGGTTTGAGACACAGTTCATCCAGGTCCAACGATTCCTGATCCATGTTTTGAAGAACAAACATGACGTCAAACAGCGGATTCCGGCTCATATCCCTTGTCAATTCAAGCTTATCGACAAGCTCTTCGAACGGATAATCCTGATGCTCGTAGGCTTCCAATGCTGTCTCGCGCACTTCCTGCAAATACTGTACAAACGGCTTCTCGCCCTCCGGGCGTGTCCGCAGCGCCAGCGTGTTCACAAACATGCCGAGTATCGGCTCGAGATCCTTGTGCGGACGGCCGGCAATTGGCGAGCCGACGATGATATCTTCCTGTCCGCTTAAGCGTGACAATAACGCTGTGTAGGCCGCAAGGAGCACCATGTACAGTGTGCTTCCGTTCTCCCGTGCCAGCTTGTGAAGCCCTGATGCCGCTTCTTGATCAAGCGTAAAGGAGACCTTGTCACCCGCAAAGCTTCGCACCGGCGGGCGGGGTTGATCAGCCGGGAGATCCAGCACCGGCAGCTCGCCCTCGAGCTGCTTCAGCCAGTACGCCTCCTGCGTTTTGTACGTGTCTCCTGTTTTGAATCCTTCTTGCCATACGGCGTAGTCTTTATATTGAATATGAAGCGCCGGAAGGTTCCGGTTGTTGTACAGCTTTCCGAATTCCTGAATCAGAATGTTGACGGAAACACCGTCTGAAATGATGTGATGCATATCAACCAGCAACAGGTGCCGCTCATCTGATACCTTTACGATTTGGGCACGGAACAGCGGCGCTTGGCTGAGATCAAACGGCTTGATAAACGCGGCTGCGGCCTCCTGTTCAGTTTGGTCGCCGAGAACTGTCGTCTGTAATGTGAACGGCACCTCGTCATGGATGCGCTGCACCGGCTCACCGCCTCCATCCTGTTCAAAGGAGGTCCGCAGCGATTCGTGGCGCTTGATCAGCTCTTTGAAAGCCCTGTCCAGCCTTTCGGGATTGAGCTTTCCTTCCAGCTCCAATACCGCCGGCATATTGTAGCCTGTCCCCCCGTCCTCCAGCTGCTGAAGGACATAGATCCGCTTTTGGGCAGATGAAACCGGATAGGTCTCACGCTGTTCCGTCGGCTTTATTGCTTTATATGGACTGTCCGTTCCTTCACGGATAACAGAAGCCAGTCCTTCTATCGTCGGATGAGCAAACACATCTTTCAGCGGCACCTGTACATCAAATTCTTTTGAGATTCGGGAGACAAGCGCCGTTGCTTTTAAGGAATGTCCTCCGCGGTCAAAGAAGTTGTCGTGAATCCCGACAGGGCCGTTTTTCAGGACGTCTTCCCACAGCTGGGCAAGCTTCATCTCGGTCACATTTCTTGGCGCTGTGTAGGTCTCTGCATCTGCCGCTCCGCCAGGAGCTGGCAGGGCGTTCCGGTCCAGCTTTCCGCTTGGTGTAACCGGCCACTGTTCCATCTCGATCATATGGGCTGGGATCATGTAGCCCGGCAGCCGTCTCTCAAGCTGCGCCCGCACTTCGTTTCTCAGGAGTCCTTCTATATAAGCGCATAATTCCGGCTCGCCGCTGTCTGTCCGTACGGTAACGGCCGCTTCCCTTATGCCTTCTATGCTTCTAAGCGCCGCTTCAATTTCTCCGGGCTCAATCCGGTAGCCACGGATTTTCACCTGATCATCCGTGCGGCCGAGGAATTCCATATTCCCGTCAGGGAGCCAGCGGGCTATATCCCCTGTTTTGTACATGCGTTCCCCCGGGTAAAATGGGTCCTCAAGAAAACGCTCCTCTGTTAAGGCCGGCCGATTCAAATAGCCTCTGGCCACCCCCGCTCCGGCAATGTACAGTTCACCGGAGACACCTAAGGGCTGTACGGCTAAATGGGGATCTAAAACATACAAACGCGCACCGGGTACAGGCTTCCCGATCGGAATCCGCAAGCGGTCCCTGTCCCGCTCTGGGTCCAACATGTAGAATGCCGCGTCAACCGTTGCTTCTGTCGGCCCATAGCCATGGATCAGCGATACCTCCGGCAATAAAGAAGCAAATCGCGCTGCCATACGGGGTGCAAGCGGTTCACCTCCGGCGAATACACGCTTCAGGCTTGTCCCGTCACCCAGTGTTGCGATTTCCGCTTGATCGAGAAAGCTGTTCAGCATAGCCGGAATAAAATGAACCGTTGTCACGTTTTCCTGATGAATGGCTTTTACAATCAATGCCGGATCTTTCTCCCAGCCCGGAGGAAGCAGATACGCCGAAGCACCGGAAAGTGTCCACCAAAACAGCTGCCACACAGACGCATCAAAGGAAAAAGAGGTTTTCACCATAACAATGTCATCTTCCTGAAGTGGAAACTGGTGCTGCATGCCGGTCAGAAAGGAAACAGCCTGGCGGTGCTCGACGGCTACCCCTTTTGGCTGCCCGGTGGAGCCAGACGTATAGATGACATAGGCGAGAGATTCGTCGCTAACAGAAGCAGACATATGACGTTCTGTTTCTTCACGCGCAAGAGATGACATGTCAACCTCAAGCGTCTCTCCAGAAAAGCTCGGCGCAAAACATCCTGGCTGTGTCAGCAAGAGCGCTGCCCCGCTGTCTTTCAGCATGTAGCTCAGCCGCTCCTCTGGATACTCAGGATCAAGCGGCAAATACGCCCCGCCAGCTTTTAATACAGCAAGTACAGCGATCAGCATGTCAGGTGACCGCTCAGACAGGACACCTACGATGCTTTCCTTCGAGACGCCGCGTGCCGCAAGGCGGGCGGCCAGCCGGCTGGCATACATGTCAAGCTCAGCGTACGTCAGCGAACCGCCTGAAAATCGAATGGCTGTCCGTTCCGGTGTGAAAGCCGCCTGTCGTTCAAACAGAGCATGCAGAGTTGGGGCTTCAGGCGAAACAGATACTGACCTGTTGTTTTGAGAAACGATTTTCCGTGTTTTGTTCTCATCAAGCAATGTCATCTTTGACACAGGAAGAGATGGATCAGAGATGACGTCAGAGACCATGTGCAGCAAATAATCTTCTATTTCGGACATCATGCTTGGTTGATAAGCGCCGGTCTGAAAATGAATCCGAACGTACAAGGTACGGCCTGGGATCACTTTGACACTGCATTTATAATTGGTCACCTCTTCCATTTCAAAATCTTTGACGGAGAAATCAAATGACCCCGCTTGATTCAGTTTTTCGATCTCTTGCTGGGTAGGTGTATTTTCAAAGACGATAATATGATCGATCAACTCTTGCTTTAGAGCACTCTGCGCCTGAATATCATACAAGGGGAAGTAACTATAGGCTTCTGCCTCATTCATGTCCTTTTGCATTCTCCTGACTAGGTCAGAAAAAGACAGAGAATCACTTTGGGCTCGAATAGGAATGGTATTGATAAAAAGCCCGACCATGTTTTCCACATCTTTTAGATCAGAAGGTCTGCCTGATATAACTGAACCGAACACAGCATCGCTGCTGCGATTGACCTTTTGAAGCATAATCCCCCATAAAGCTTGGAAAACAGTGTTTAGTGTCGCACCAGAAGCTGCTGCGATTTTCTGTAATTCGGCGGTTTCTTTTTCGGGAATGGTAAACGTGATTTGCTGTAATGTCCCATTCGGAATTTGATCTGTTCTTTTCGGCAGGGGTGTAGATTTTTCGAAATGCTGAAGCCGCTTTTTCCAGTACTCAGCTGCTTCTTCACGATCTTGCTGCATCAGCCATTTAATATACGTCCCGTACGGCTGTACGGGAGGCAAATCAGGAAGCTGGCCTTTACCCAGCGCTTGATAAATGTGAAGAAAATCTTTAATGACAATGCCTAAACACCAGCCATCCATTAAAATATGATGGTGGCTCCAAATACAGACATAACGATCAGGCGCCCATTTTAAAATAGATATTCTCATTAGTACATCCGTTTGCAGATCGAATCCCCTGGATTTATCCTGCTCTTTGAATGCCTCTGTACAATGTTCTTTATCTTTTTCATTGAGATGAGAAATATCTTCAAAATGAACATGGCAAGGACGTTGCTTGAGCACGACCTGACGAGGCTTGGCTACATTTTTATAGATGAATGCTGTTCGAAAGATATCGTACCTGTCAAAAACAGCATCCATACTTTTCTGGAAACGCTCCAAGTCAAGCTGTCCATTGATCGTAAAAGAGGCCTGTTCAAAATAAGCTCTCGACTGTTCATCATACAATGAGTGAAAAAGCATCCCTTCCTGCATAAAAGACAAAGGGTATATATCCTGTATTTCGGGTTGCTGCGGCATCAGATGAATCTCCTCTCCCTATAGTTTGTTGACGGCTCCCATAATCTCGTTCAATTCATCAAGCGTTAAATCTTCATCAGTGAAATCCGATGCGCTCCATTCTCGGCTTTCTTTGCCCGTACAATGCTCAATGATGTTTTCCAGTGTCTGTTTAAAATGCCCGGCAAATGTTTGGATTGTATTTTCCTCAAATTGTAGCCTGTTATAGATGATGTGCAGATTCAGGCATCCCGAAGAAATGGCACCGCTGATATCCAGTACGTAAGGCCGCTCCCAGTTCGGGCTGATCTCATTTCCTGGCTTGATGTCAGACACTTCAAAGGCTTTTGACTGAATATCCTGATCAAATTGACCTAAATAATTAAAGCTGATTTCCGGGCTGTTTTTCTCAGAGTCCCATTTTTTGCTGATATATTTCAGCACACCGTAGCCCACACCTTTATGCGGTATACGATGCAGCATGTCTTTTGTCTGTTTAATGAGGTGGCCCAGCCGCTCATCGTTATTCTTATGTTCAGAATCGCTCATATCAAGCCACACAGGATAAATGGAGGTGAACCAGCCAACTGTTCTGCTAATATCAATGTCGTCAAGATAGGATTCTCTTCCGTGGCCCTCCATGCTGATTTTAAATTGGTTATTGCCCGTCCATTGCTGCAAAGCAAGTCCTAAAGCTGTCAGAAGGATATCATTCATCTCCGTGCTGTAAGCTTTATGCACAGCCGTTAACAGTAATTCTGTGTGATGGCGGGACAGCTCAAAATCAATCATTTCTGTATCTTTGAATGTGTTAGGTGCTGCGTCATTGTCTTTTGGAACAGGCTGAATGTGACGGTTCTCGCACTCGTCCCAATACGCTGCTTCGCGCTGCACTTGACGGCTTTTTGAGTAGTCAGCTATTTTTTGTGAATACGTTAAATATGAGTCTGTTTTTTGCGGCAGTTGAATAGATTCTCCTGAGACTGCCTGTTTGTAAGCTGTTGAAAAATCCTCAAACAAAATGCGCCAAGAAACCGCATCAACGACTAAGTGATGAATCGTCAGAAACAAATGGTCACCATTCTCGGTTCTGAACAATCCAGCGTGAAGCAAGGGGCCGGTTTCCAAACGCATATGCTCCTGCATCTGGCTGGCTGCTTCCTTAATCCTGCTATGTGTGTCTGTTGCGTTATCCTTTACATCAAACAGTTCAAAAGCATATAGCTCCTCATCTGGCAGATCTATGCCTCTGTTTAGCTGAACCGGACTGCCATTTTCATACCGGCATATGATTCTCAGTGCGTCATGATGGGTTACCAGGCTTTTTAGCACCTTTTTGAGCGCAATCTCGTCAAATCGTTCAGACCGGTAGAGCATAACGGACTGGTTAAAATGATGGCTTTCCAGAGATTGCGAGAAAAACCATTGCTGGATAGGTGTCCAAGTGATCTCACCTTCGACCGGACCTTGGTCAATGACGCGTACGGCTTTTTGGACACGAGCGGACAGTTCACCAAGAGTCTGATGTTCAAACATCTCACGTACTGTCGTTTCATATCCGCGCTGCTTCAGTCTGGCACAAACCTGCAGCGCTTTAATAGAATCTCCGCCCAGTTCAAAGAAATTGGCGTTTACGCCCAGCTCATCTACATCAAGAAGCTCCTCCCAAATTTCAGCCATCACCTTTTCAATCTCATTTCTTGGGCTGATATCATCAGCAGTATAAGCGTGTTTTTCAGGTTCCGGCAGGGCTTTCTGATCAAGCTTTCCATTTACAGTAAGCGGGATGCTGTCAATCTGTATCAAGCGGGCGGGCAGCATAAAGTCAGGCAGCATGGTTTTTAGAGAAGCCCGGATATCTGATATATTCGCAATTTGTTGATCTTTTATCACCATGTAAGCATATATAGCTGTTTGCCCTTGCTCGTCTGCTCTGGTAACGACAGCCGTCTCCTTAATCATTGGAAGCTGGAGAAGAGCCGCTTGGATTTCACCCAACTCAATGCGATGCCCTCTGACTTTAACCTGATCATCAATGCGTCCTAAGTATTCCAGCTCGCCATTTGACAGGCGTTTAGCAAGATCTCCCGTGCGGTATAATCTGTCTCCCGGAAGGTATGGATTGGGTACAAAACGGTCAGCGGTCAACTCATCTCTGTTTAGATATCCCCGTGCCACACCTTCACCGCCTATATACAGCTCCCCTGGAACTCCGATAGGCAGCAGATTCATATGAGCGTCCATCACATAAGCCTGCAGAGTTGAAAGAGGCCGGCCGATATTGCTTTTATTTTTTGCAATATCTGCTGCGGACAATTTTTTGAACGTTACATGTACCGTCGTTTCTGTAATACCGTACATATTGATGAGATCGGTATGAGGATATTTTTCATTCCAGCTTTGAAGCATGCCTGGCTGTAAAGCTTCACCGCCAAAAATGACGTAGCGGATGGTTAATCGGTCCGAATGGTTTTGATCTTCATGCATCAGGCCGTAAAAAGCTGTTGGGGTCTGATTGAGTACAGTGACGCGTTCTTTTTTTAACAATAATCGGAATGCCTGGGGATCACGGGCTGTTTCCTTAGAGACCACGACTAGTGTGCTTCCGTTCAATAACGCACCAAACATTTCCCATACAGAGAAATCAAAACAATATGAATGAGAGAACGTCCAGATGTCTTCATGGCCAAATTCAAAAGGTTGGTTTTGATGCTTTAAGAGACTGATCACATTGCGGTGCTCGACAATGACGCCCTTTGGCTGGCCAGTCGTTCCGGATGTGTATATCACATATGCAGGCTGATCTGTTAATATTTGAATGTTTAAATCAGCCGGAATTGAGTCGTTTTCGCCTTCATCGATATACAAAATATGTCCGTTGTAGCCTGCGGGCTTGTTTTGACTGCGCTCTGTCAGCAATATCTCTGTCCCGCTATCATTGAGCATAAAGCTAATACGTTCCTGAGGATATTCAGGATCAATCGGCAAGTAGGCCCCTCCAGCTTTTAAAATCGATAAAACACCAATGACCATATCAGGTGACCGATCGAGCATCAGACCGACGATATCCCCAGCGCTGACTCCTCGTTTGATCAGCAGAGCAGCTGTCCGCTCGGCTTTTTCATTCAGCTCTCGATAAGTAAGCTGAGAGTCACCGAACACCACTCCGAGATGCTCCGGATGTTCAGCGGCTTTTTTTTCAAATAAGCTTACAATGTTTTCATTTCTTGGATAAGCTGCATACTGTCCCATTTTTTCAAGGAGCAAGTCACGCTCTTCAGAAGGAAGCAATTGCATATCCGAAATCCTCATCTCGGTATCCGCCGTTACACTTTTTAACAGCTCAATAAAATAGGATGCCCACCGTGCAATGGTTTCTTCTTCAAAAAGAGCAGTGCTGTATTCAAAACGGCAGCGGATTCCGCCAGAATGCTCCTCAGCGTGCAAGGTCAAATCAAATTTAGATATATCGTGTTTAGGAGTGACAGACGAAATCGATAGACCCGGCACTTCGAACTGAAAATCATCACTGCTTTGAAGCACGAGCATCGCATCGAACAGCGGGTTGCGATTTACTTCTCTATGTGTATCGAGCTTATCTGCCAGCTTCTCAAAAGGATAATCCTGATGCTCATAAGCTGTCAGAGCAAGGTGGCGAATGTCCTGCAAATACGAGCTGAACGTTTTGCGGCCCTCGGGCTGGCAGCGAATTGCTAGTGTATTGACGAACATCCCGATGACGCGCTCCAGATCGGCGTGCGGTCTTCCGGAAGCAGGCGAGCCGACAACAATATCCTCTTGTCTGCTTAGCTTAGATAACAAAATAGAATAGGAAGCAAGAAGAATCATATACAATGTTGTTCCCGTTTTTGCCATTACACGGTGCAGCTCATCAGCCGTGTCTTTATCAATGTTGACTTCGATTGTTCCGCCGCTGAAATCGGGGAGACGCGGTCTTGTTTGATCAAGCGGTAAATCTAATACAGGAAGTCTCCCCCCTAGCTGATTGAGCCAATAGGCCTCCTGTTTTTTGTGTAATTCTTCAGGATACTTCTCTTGTTGCCAAACAGCAAAATCTTTATATTGCAGGCTTAATGCTGGAAGCTCTTTTCCGCAATATAAGTCAGTAAATTCTTGGACTAAAGTGCTCATCGAGACACCGTCAGCGATAATATGATGCATATCAAGCAGCAAAAATCCGCGGTTATTGCCCATCGAAACGAGACATGCTCTAAAAAGCGGGCCGGACGATAAATCAAACGGTTTGATAAAGGACTCAATTGCAGACTCAAGCATTTGGTCTGATTCCATTTCAAGCTCTTTCAGATCAAAGTCCATCTCAGGATAAATGAGCTGTACGGCCTCTCCTCCATCAATCACAAAAACAGTCCGCAATGCTTCATGCCGAATCACAAGTTCTGTGAGAACGCTTCTCAGCCGCTGACGATCGAGGTATCCGCTTAATTCAAGTACAGCGGGCATGTTATAGCCTGTGCTGTCATCTGCCAGTTGATGAAGAGCATATATTCGCTTTTGTGAAAAAGACAGCGGATAGACATCTCTTTGATCCGCAGGTTCAATCCGTGTAAAAGCATGTTCTTTTAAGCTCATCAATTTGACAGCCATGCTTTCAATTGTCGGATTTGAAAAAACTTCACTGATTGGCAGCTCAATATTAAGCTTTTTATGTATTCTTGATACAAGTAAGGTCGCTTTTAAGGACTGTCCGCCTAACTGAAAGAAATCATCACGAATGCCGATTGGCTGTTTATTCAGCACATCTTCCCAAATACGTGCGAGATCAGCTTCGATTAAGGTTTGGGGCGCCATATATGTGAGGCTCGTATTTGTTTCAGGTTCAGGAAGTGCTGAGCGGTCAAGCTTTCCGCTGGATGTTAATGGCATTCGGCTGATGTTGATCATACTTGCTGGAATCATATAGGACGGCAATGTCCCAACAAGATGCCGATACAAATCTGGGAGACTGTTTCCCTTTTCCGGAACGATATAAGCAACAAGCTCTTTTTCCCCAGCAGAAACATCACGGGCCAGTACGGCTGCTTCCTTTACACCTGGTATCTGTCGAAGAACCGTTTCAACCTCTCCCAGTTCAATGCGGTAACCCCTAATTTTCACTTGATCATCAAAACGTCCAATATATTCAATCGTTCCATCCGGCAAAAAACGGCCTGCATCACCTGTTCGGTATACGCGCTCCCCTTCAAGGAATGGATGATCGTAGAATACTTTCTCTGTCAGCTCCGGCTGTTTGTAGTATCCTCTCGCAAGGCCCGCGCCGGAAATACACAGTTCGCCCGCCGCGCCGATCGGCTGCATCTGATTTCCGTACAAAACAAATACCTTCGTGTTTGCTATCGGGTGTCCGATCGTGATCCTCTCTTTTTCGTTCAGTTGACGCAATATTGTTGTTGCCACACTATTTTCGGTCGGCCCGTATTCATTTGCCAATTCTGCAGAAGGACAAATCTTTTCGCTCATTTTAAGCAGGTCAGGTGTGACCGCTTCACCAGCAAATGTCACAATACGAAGACTTTTTGCATCCTCAGCAGTCATCATTTCCAATAACACCCGGTACAGGGAAGGAACAATGATCATGTGATTGACCTTATAACGGGCTATTTTTCGCTTAAGGGCTAGCACATCCTTCGCTTCGTCATCCGTTGTCAGCAATACGCAAGCACCGGATAAAAGCGGGGTAAATAAGCTCGTTACACAGCCGTCAAACACGTATGAAAACAAATGGAGGGATATATCCTGTTCGGTCATGCCATACTCTTCCCGTCTCCATTGCAATGTATTGGCAATGCCTTGATGTTCAACAAGAACACCTTTAGGCTGCCCTGTCGTTCCCGACGTATAAATTAAGTAGGCAAGATCACCAGGCGGCACATCTGGAGCTACTGATTGCTGGCTTTCTGTTTGTTCTATCGGTACAATGTTTCCTTCATAGTGCGGCGGGATAAATGTCATAAGGTCTTCTTCTATCAGCATTTGAGCCGCTTGACTGTCCTTCAGCAAGAAAGAAAGACGTTCTGTCGGAACATTTGGATCAAGCGGCATATAAGCGCCCCCCGCTTTCCAAATCCCAAGTAAAGCTGCTGGCATTTCCATTGACCGCCTCATCATCACAGCGACGATATCTCCAGATCCAACCCCTTTTTCTATGAGAGCATGCGCAATCTGATTGGCCCTTCCGTTTAATTGGCGATAGGTCCAGCATTCGTCTCCCATTTTCAATGCAGCCGCTTCTGGTGTTTTGTAAGCTTGTTCCTCGAACAATTGGGATATCGTTTTGTTCACATAAGGACGCTCTGTTTCATTAAACAATTGGATAACCTGTTGTTCCTCCGGCGGCACGATATTGATGTCACTGACGGCAACATCGGGATGTGTCACAATGCATTCAAGCGCTTGCTTTAGATGGCCTTGTATCCGCAGCATCTCCTCACGTTCATAAACGGCTGCGTTGTAGCTGAATTTGATATAAAATGATTCTCCCGGAACGATCACGATATTAAAGTCGTAATTGGTTTGCTCAGACATTGAAATGTCACCCAGCTTCAGCGCATTTTCCTCATTCTCGCTCTCGATGCGTAATGCCTGATCAAGCTGTACAGGATAATTTTCAAAAACAAAAATATGATCGATCAAACCTTGCTTCAATGGACTATGGTTTTGAATGTCATAAAGCGGATAATACCCGTGCTGTTCAGATGATAAAAAATCCTCCTGCACAGTTTTGGCCAGCGAAGAAAACGTCATGCCCTCAGCAGATCGAATTCGCACTGGGACCGTATTAATAAACAAGCCGACCATTGATTCAATCCCGTCAATCGCTGACGGACGTCCAGAAATAACGGAGCCAAAAACGACATCATCAGCGGCATTATATCGATGGAGAAGCACGCCCCAAATACTCATAAACAACGTGTTTAGTGTGACTCCCCATTTTTGGGCGGCCGCAGTCAGTTTCTCAACCATTTCCGGTGCTAAAGAAAAGCGAACTTGAGCGGCTTCGTAATCCCTATCCGCTGGGCGGCTCTTTATCCGGGGAATAGAAGCAGTATTCCCGTACTCCTTCAAATATCCGCTCCAATAAGTAGCAGTCTCTTCCTGATCTTGTTCTCCGAGCCATTCAATATAACGGCTGTACGGCACCGTCCTGCCAAGTTGTACAGGTGAGTTATTTTTGAGTGAATCATACATGCTAAAAAACTCTTTCAGAATAATGCCGAGACACCAGCCATCCATGATGATATGGTGATGTGTCCAGACACATGTATATTGGCTGTCGCCTCTATCAAAAAGGGAAAGGCGCATTAATGGATCTTTTTGTAAATCAAATCCTTTTTCCCGATCCTTGGTCATAAAAGCATCAATCAGCGTCTGCTGGTCTTGATCAGCCAGGC
This sequence comes from Bacillus sp. F56, assembly GCF_001748205.1. NCBI lineage: Bacteria > Bacillati > Bacillota > Bacilli > Caryophanales > Bacillaceae > Bacillus > Bacillus sp. F56. The sequence continues at coordinate 366,800 of NZ_BDFC01000006.1, read as the reverse complement.
GAGAAATATCTTCTCTATATACTGTCAATTCACGGTTTGACAAGACTACCTGCTGCGGCCCTGTAAGATCTGGTACTTCTTTAATGAAAATTGTTCTGAAAATATCATACCTGGAGACAAGAAGGTTTAAGCTCTTTTGAAACGAGTCGATACATAGATTGCCTGTGATCGTAAACGAGGTCTGTTCGACATAGGCTTTTGAGCTGAAATCCATCAGTGAATGAAACAGCATTCCTTCTTGCATGTGCGATAACGGATAAATATCTTGAATTTGCGCCGATTGTGCCATCAATTCCACACACCTTTTCAAAAGTTAAAGATCTTTCACCAAATTTTCGATGCTAGATAATGCAGACAACGTTAATTCCTTATTGCTGAAATCACTCAGCGTTTTTTCGCGTGCTTTTTTCTGTGAACAATGCTCAATCGTCTCGATAAGATGCCTGTGAAAACGATCCATAAAGCACTCAATCGAGTGTTTGCTGAATACTTGGGTGTATACCGCTTTTACGTGAAGCCGTCCGTCTGTAATGAGAGCATTGATGTCCAGCTCATATTCTCGTTCTCTCTCACCCGCTATTTCGTAACGGGGCTGGTAATATGACAATTGAAACGTTTCAGCTTCCTTCTCTTCGCTAAATTGGCCGAGATAATTAAAGCTGACCTCAGGCTCTTTATGACGCAGTTCTCCTATGTGTGTTAACAATCCGTAACCAGTTCCTTTGTTCGGGACTCTTCTCAGCATATCTTTTGTCATCTTAATTCGGTATGCGAGCGGATCCTCGAAAGGCTCGGGAATACCCATGTCTAGCAGAATAGGATAAATGGAAGTAAACCAACCAACTGTCCGTGAAATATCAATGTTTGGCACATGCCCTTCTCTACCGTGTCCCTCAGTGCTAATCAGGATTCGGTCATGCCCTGTCCATTCAGAAAGCGCCATTCCTAAAGCTGTAAGCAAAAGTTCGTTGACATCAGTGCCATAGGCTTGCTGAGTTTCAAACAGCAATTTTTCAGTCCAGTCCCCGGATAGCACAAACGCTTGTGCATCGCTGTTCATTTGGAGTCTGCCCGGCACATTTTCTATGTCTTTAGGAAGAAAAGCAGTGTGAGCGTCTAAAATCGTTTGCCAATACGTTTTTTCTGAAAGCAATTGTTTACTCTCAGCTATTTGGGCAAGGCCATTGGCGTAGGACAAATAAGAATCGGTTTTTGGCGGCAATTGGATTTCTTGTTTTTCTAAAGCCTGCTGGTATGCCGCCGCTAAATCCTCAAGCAGAATCCTCCAAGAAACACCATCCATCACTAGATGATGAAGCGCAATCAAAAGATGATCCCCTTCTGACGTTTTAAACAAACCTGCTTGCAGCAGAGGCCCTTGTTGTACATTCATTTTGCTTTGAATGACGGTTTCCTCAGCCGCTAGTTTTTCATCAAGGTGAGTCCTTTCCAGCGATGCTTTTGTCCAATCTGAAATATAAAGGCCAAATAGTTCATCATCCTTGTGATTGATTCCGCGATTAAACGGAATGACATGGCCGCTTTGGTCATGCTGGAAAATCATGCGAGTGGCATCATGATGCTCGGTTATTTTACGCAGCGCTAGACGAAGCGCGTTAGCATTGAATCCTTTGTCACTGAAAAGCATGACGGACTGGTTGTAATGATAGTAAAAAGCATGGTCCTGTCCGAAAAATCTTCTCTGAATCGGGGTGAGTTCAGCTTCACCTTCCGCAGGTCCCTGGTCCGCTTGAGATGCCAATGGTGTGATATGTCCGCATAGTTCCTGAATCGTTGAATAACGGAATAAGTCGCGTATAGTCATGCTCCAGCCTTCAGCTGCCAGACGTGCTGCCACTTGTAATGCTTTAATTGAGTCTCCGCCAAGCTCAAAAAAGGAATCGTGAATGCCGACTCGTGACATGCTCAGTACATCTTCCCATATGTACGCCATCGTTTTTTGCATGTCGTCAACTGGTGCGGTATATGGACGAGACAACACGTCATTTGGAGCCGGCAAGGCATTTTTGTCCAGCTTTCCGTTTAGGGTCAGCGGCATGTTTTCTAAAGGAATCAGATGTGCAGGAATCATATACGCTGGCAGCTCCTTTGTTAAAGCAGCACGGAGAGCATTCGTATTGACATCTGAAGGCACAATGTATGCTGCCAAACCTGCATGTCCATTCTTATCATGCTGAACGGCAACAACAGCTTCTCTGACAAGCCCCGTTTGAAGCAGAACACTTTCAATTTCTTCTGTTTCAATTCTGTATCCATTTATCTTCACCTGATAATCCATTCGGCCAAGAAGCCGGATCGTTCCGTTCGGAAGGAAGCAGGCGCGATCGCCGGTTCTGTACAGCCTTTCTCCAGAGACAAATGGATTTTCTGTAAATTTCATTTTCGTTAAGTCATTTTTATGATGATAGCCTTTCGCAACACCTGCCCCGCCGATGCATAGCTCGCCGGCAACACCGATCGGCTGAATTTGATCAGTCTGGCTGAGTACGTACATGCGTACATTCGGTAGAGGGCTGCCGATTGGTACGGTATCGCCCGTACACTCTTCACCCATACTTGTTTCATAAAAGCTCGAATCAATGGTTGCCTCTGTGACGCCATAGCTATTGATGATGCGCATGCTTTGACCAAATCGGTCTGTCAATGTTTTGAAATCTTGAGCTTTCACCATGTCGGAACCAAGAATCAGTATATCTAGGTCAGGAAGCTTGAGCTTGTTACGGTATATATACTCCATAACTGGAATAATGAGAGCCGGTGTTGACTCCATTATCGTAATTCGCCGGGCGCTCATGATTCCATATAATTCAGCAGGCTCCAGCCTCTTTTCATCTGAACAAATGATTAGCGTCCCGCCGTTTGTCAATGATCTCGCCAAATCTCCTGAAAAGACATCGAATGAAAAGCTCGCGATTTGAAGCAGTCTGACAGGCTTCCGATCAAGCTCATAAATTTGACGCCAAGCAAGAGCAGCATGAGTAAAGTTCTGATGGGTGACAATCACACCTTTAGGCGCACCCGTCGTTCCTGACGTATAAATGATATATACCGCCTCTTCAGGAGCAGGAGATAAGTTAAGGTTGCAGTTACTTTCTTCATAAGAGCTCTCATCGTCAAGGCAGATGTGAGACATCTCAGATTCAGGCGAGTTCGAAATCAAATGCTCCAACTCTCTCTGTAAAAGAAGAATATCTGCCCCGCTATCACGAAGAATGTATTCAATACGAGCTTTTGGATAGTGTGAATCGATTGGGATATACACTCCGCCAGCTTTCATCACTGCCAGCACGCCAACAATTGCATCAATGGACCGCTTGGCTAAAACTGCCACAGTTGGCTTCGGACCTTTTCTGTTTTGCAATGTTCGTGCCAGACAATTGGCTCTTTCATTTAGAAGCCGATAGCTAATCTCTGTTTCGTTATCAATAACAGCTATATGTTCTGGAATTTCTTCAGCTTTCGCCTCAAATATGCGATGAAAAGGAACATCACTTTGAGCAAATTCAACTTGAGTTTTGTTAAATGTAGTGAGAATTTTTTGTTTTTCTTTTTCACTAATTATATTTATTTGTGAAAGCCTTGTTTCAGGATTAGAAATGACCGCATGCAGTAATTCGATAAAATGAGCTGCCCAGCGTTCAATCGTATCTTTCAGGAACACTTCTGTACTAAATTCCAATTCGCAGCATACGGCTTCATCTGTTTCGGTTGCGATTAACGTGATATCGAATAAAGAAATGTGATGTGCGAATGTGGCAGGCCGGACTGTTATCTCATCCAGATCCATCTCCTGCTTTTCCATATTTTGAAGGATAAACATCGCATCAAATACTGGATTCCGGCTCATATCCCTTGTCAATTCAAGCTTATCGACAAGCTCTTCGAACGGATAATCCTGATGCTCGTAGGCTTCCAATGCTGTCTCGCGCACTTCCTGCAAATACTGTACAAACGGCTTCCCGCCCTCCGGGCGTGTCCGCAGCGCCAGCGTGTTCACAAACATGCCGAGTATCGGCTCGAGATCCTTGTGCGGACGGCCGGCAATTGGCGAGCCGACGATGATATCTTCCTGTCCGCTTAAGCGTGACAATAACGCTGTGTAGGCCGCAAGGAGCACCATGTACAGTGTGCTTCCGTTCTCCCGTGCCAGCTTGTGAAGCCCTGATGTCGCTTCTTGATCAAGCGTAAAGGAGACCTTATCACCCGCAAAGCTTCGCACCGGCGGGCGGGGTTGATCAGCCGGGAGATCCAGCACCGGCAGCTCGCCCTCGAGCTGCTTCAGCCAGTACGCCTCCTGCGTTTTGTACGTGTCTCCTGTTTTGAATCCTTCTTGCCATACGGCGTAGTCTTTATATTGAATATGAAGTGCCGGAAGGGCCCGGTTGTTGTACAGCTCTCCGAATTCCCGAATCAGAATGTTGACGGAAACACCGTCTGAAATGATGTGATGCATATCAACCAGCAACAGGTGCCGCTCATCTGATACCTTTACGATTTGGGCACGGAACAGCGGCGCTTGGCTGAGATCAAACGGCTTGATAAACGCGGCTGCCGATTCCTGTTCAGTTTGGTCGCCGAGAACTGTCGTCTGTAATGTGAACGGCACTTCGTCATGGATGCGCTGCACCGGCTCACCGCCTCCATCCTGTTCAAAGGAGGTCCGCAGCGATTCGTGGCGATTGATCAGCTCTTTGAAAGCCCTGTCCAGCCTTTCTGGATCAAGCTTCCCTTCCAGCTCCAACACCGCCGGCATATTGTAGCCTGTCCCTCCGTCCTCCAGCTGCTGAAGGACATAGATCCGCTTTTGGGCAGATGAAACCGGATAGGTCTCACGCTGTTCCGTCGGCTTTATTGCTTCATATGGACTGTCCGTTCCTTCACGGATAACAGAAGCCAGTCCTTCTATCGTCGGATGGGCAAACACATCTTTCAGCGGCACCTGTACATCAAATTCTTTTGAGATTCGGGAGACAAGCGCCGTTGCTTTTAAGGAATGTCCTCCGCGGTCAAAGAAGTTGTCGTGAATCCCGACAGGGCCGTTTTTCAGGACGTCTTCCCACAGCTGGGCAAGCTTCATCTCGGTCACATTTCTTGGCGCTGTGTAGGTCTCTGCATCTGCCGCTCCGTTAGGAGCTGGCAGGGCGTTCCGGTCCAGCTTTCCGCTTGGCGTAACCGGCCACTGTTCCATCTCGATCATATGGGCTGGGATCATGTAGCCCGGCAGCCGTCTCTCAAGCTGCGCCCGCACTTCGTTTCTCGGGAGTCCTTCTATATAAGCGCATAATTCCGGCTCGCCGCTGTCTGTCCGTACGGTAACGGCCGCTTCCCTTATGCCTTCTATGCTTCTAAGCGCCGTTTCAATTTCTCCGGGCTCAATCCGGTAGCCACGGATTTTCACCTGATCATCCGTGCGGCCGAGGAATTCCATATTCCCGTCAGGGAGCCAGCGGGCTACATCCCCTGTTTTGTACATGCGTTCACCCGGGTAAAACGGGTCCTCAAGAAAACGCTCCTCCGTTAAGGCCGGCCGATTCAGATAGCCTCTGGCCACACCCGCTCCGGCAATGTACAGTTCACCGGAGACACCTAAGGGCTGTACGGCTAAATGGGGATCTAAAACATACAAACGCGCACCGGGTACAGGCTTCCCGATCGGAATCCGCAAGCGGTCCCTGTCCCGCTCTGGGTCCAACACGTAGAATGCCGCGTCAACCGTTGCTTCTGTCGGCCCATAGCCATGGATCAGCGATACCTCAGGCAATAAAGAAGCAAATCGCGCTGCCACACGGGGTGCAAGCGGTTCACCTCCGGCGAATACACGCTTCAGGCTTGTCCCGTCACCCAGTGTTGCGATTTCCGCTTGATCGAGAAAACTGTTCAGCATAGCCGGAATAAAATGAACCGTTGTCACGTTTTCCTGATGAATGGCTTTTACGATCAATGCCGGATCTTTCTCCCAGCCCGGAGGAAGCAGATAAGCCGAAGCGCCGGAAAGCGACCACCAAAACAGCTGCCACACAGACGCATCAAAGGAAAAAGAGGTTTTCACCATGACAATGTCATCTTCCGAAAGCGGAAATTGGTGCTGCATGCCGGTCAGAAAGGAAACAGCCTGGCGGTGCTCGACGGCTACCCCTTTTGGCTGCCCGGTGGAGCCAGACGTATAGATGACATAGGCGAGAGATCCGCCGCTAATAGAAGCAGATACATGACGTTCTGCTTCTTCACGGGCAAGAGATGTCATGTCAACCTCAAGCGTCTCTCCGGAAAAGCTCGGCGCAAAACATCCCGGCTGTGTCAGTAAGAGATCTGCCCCGCTGTCTTTCAGCATGTAGCTCAGCCGCTCTTCTGGATACTCAGGATCAAGCGGCAAATACGCCCCGCCAGCTTTTAATACAGCAAGTACAGCGATCAGCATGTCAGGTGACCGCTCAGACAGGACACCTACGATGCTTTCCTTTGAGACGCCGCGTGCCGCAAGGCGGGCGGCCAGCCGGCTGGCATACATGTCAAGCTCAGCGTACGTCAGCGAACCGCCTGAAAATCGAATGGCTGTCCGTTCCGGTGTGAAAGCCGCCTGTCGTTCAAACAGACCGTGCAAAGTTGGGGCTTCAGGCGAAACAGCTTTTGTCTTGTTATACTCATACAACAATTTTTGCTTTTCTCTTGTATTCGTCATATCTAATTCTCTTATAAAGCTGTACGGTTGTTGAAGGGCGCTTTCCAGTAAGGTAAGCAGATGGTGTTGAATACGTTTAATATCCTCAAGAGAAAACAAGGTATTTTGATAGTCGAAATTTAATTGTATGGTTCCGGTGTCTACACGTTCCTGTATCTGAACAGAAAGCTCATTCGCGGTGTATCCGCTGAAATACAGCGCTGTTTCATAGTCAAAACCATCTGCATTGTGCCACTGAAGTGGCTGATACTGCATAGATATACCGATAAGGTTGTGTAAATCCTTCTGTTCATTTCTTAATTCATTCACAAGCAAATTATAAGGAAACCGTTGATGACGCATAACGGAAAGCTGTTCCCTGCCTATTCTGCGGACAAAGGAAAGAAAGTCTGTGCCAGGATCAACCGTTATTCTGATTGGAAGAGAACTGACGAACATGCCGAGCATTTCTTTTTCAGCCTTTGACCCTCTGTTGCCATAATAGGTGCCAATGGCAAGATCTTTTTTAGAAGTGATTCGGCTGATACATATGTAAAATGAAGCCATAAATAAGGAAATGATATTGATCTTGTGTTCTTTACAGAAGATTCGAATCGTTTGCTCTAGATCAGGTGAAAGAATAATGGTGTCTCTGGATGCGGCTGTGCTCTGTTTTTGTAAGGACGTCTGGCCGGCTAACGAGTGATATTCCAACGGGTGCTGAAAGGTTTGCGTCCAAAATAAACGATCCTTTGCAAAACGTGAAGATTGTAGATATTGACTCTCTTTTTCAATATAGCTCAAGTAAGAAGGCTCCGGCTGATCAGGTAAAGGATCTTTCTTCTTTATTTTTTGATAAAGATCTATAATTTGATTTCCCATCACATTTAAAGAGATTCCATCCATTATGATGTGATGGAATTTCGCGAACAGCCAAACTTCATGAGAGTCAATTCTGAGGAGGTAAAATTGATAAAGAGGTGAGTTGAACAGTTTAAATGGGATTCTCGCTTGATCTTGTATCCATTGCTCTATTTCTATCATTTCAACATTTGAAAAATCTATTATTTCAAGTGAAGCGTATTTATATTCAGTAAGGTACAGTCGCGGTTCAAGCTCTTCTCCTTCTAGCAGCTGAAATCTAATGGCGTCGTTGCGGGCGACGGAATGATTCAGTGCTTCCTCTAGGGCCTCAAGATCAATATCGCCCCTGAATTTCACGCAGGCGGTGAGATTGCAAATGCTAGTACCTGGCTCCAGCAGTTCGGTAAACCACACTCTCCTTTGGGCATGGGTTAAAGAATAAGTATGTACGTTCAACGGATTCCCTCCAGTTCTCATAATAAGAGGATAAAAAAAGTAGAAAAAAGCAGAAAAATGACAATAAAAGAAATTATATGCCTGTATAATCCATATATGCACTATATTAACGGATATTTTTTAAAGTACAATAAAAAATATTAAATTTTTATAACATTTTTTTGAATATAGTATTATTTCTTTATTTTTAGTTTCCTTTTTTATCGAATTTTCTGATATAAAGTGATAAAAGTATGGTTTCACGTAAGGTCTTACACACTATTTTTTGATCAAACTAATTTGCTTTTGTGATAATTCTTCTAAGGTTCGACAGGGCGTTGTTACAGACAGAAAAAAACCTGTTTTCATTTGGAAAACAGGCCTGATACTATTATTGATTTGCTAAAACGACAGCAATTTGATCCTCAATATCTTTTCCATCCTCTTCATCAATCAATCCGTTTAGCAGAATAGAGAAAACAAGCTTTTTTCCGCTCTTTGTTTCTGCGTAACCGGATAGAGAGCTGACCGTACTTAGCGATCCGGTTTTTGCTCTTACTTTTCCTTGTGCAGGAGTATCTTTCAGGCGGTTTCTTAGCGTTCCGCCTACCATTCTGTCAGGATTGCCTGCAACAGGTAAAGAATTTAGATAGGCCGAGAACCAACTCTGATCTTGAATCTCGTATAACAGCTGTGAGAGTTGATCTGAGGATACAGCATCAATATGTGAGATTCCTGATCCATCCCTTAAGATGAGTGATTTGGAATCAACACCAAATTCCGGAAGCGTACTATTTAATACTTCGAGCCCCTTCTCCCAGCTTCCCTCTCCTTTTTTCACTTTCCCCATCTCTTTTACGAGTACTTCGGCATGTCCGTTATTACTTAATTTCATGAACGGCACAAAGAGTTTCGATAAAGGCATTGAGCGATGAGCGAGCAGCACGTCTGAAGAACCAGGTGCTGCACCCGTTTTGACGTCCCCTTTCACAGTAATCCCTTGTTTTTTAAGTGCTTGCTTAAATAAATCTAAGGCATATCCGGCAGGCTCCCAGACAGAAATCCATTCCTTTGTCTTGTTTGCGTCAACCGGCACGCTCCCTTCAATTGTAATCGTGTTTGTTCCATGCTCTCTTTCGATCGTGAGGTCTTTCTTTGAACCGGCCCCTGTCGTTTCGGCATCATTCTTAATCGTTATATAATCGGTTTTCGGAGAGACAGAAACAGCAGGCTTTTCTCCTTCTTTTTTATTTGGGGTGACCTCAACAATCACAGTGCCTGCATCATAGTCTTCATTCGGAGACGCTGTTAGAGCGGAGATTGGCGCGCCGTAATATGTGTATTCATCGCTCCAAGGCATATCAGGTGATAATCGCATGTCATCATACCACGTATCATCACCGATCAGATTGCCTTTAATTACTTTTACGCCGGATTCTTTTAATTTCTCAGCCATTTTGTCAAAATCAGATGGTAAAAGTGTCGGATCTCCCTTCCCTTTCAAATAAAGGTTACCATTCAGCTTTTTCCCTTTTAGTGCGCCGTCCGTCCGGACCTCGGTTGTAAAAGAATAGTTCTCGCCAAGGACAGAAAGTGCCGCAGCCGCTGTCAAAAGCTTTAGAGAAGAGGCGGGCCTCATTCGGGTGTCTCCTGAATGTTCATATAGAACAGCACCTGTTTCCGCAGAGCGAACGGTGATGCCGGCCATTGCGCCTTCGAGTGCAGGATGATCAGATAAAATTTTATCGATCTGCCCGGAAAGTGCACCTTGTTTTTCAGCGGCAAGCGCATCCTGATGCATATAAGGTACCGAAGCAACGACGAAAAGCAGTAAAACAGCAACATAAAGCTTTATGCTTTTTTTCATTAATTACCCCGCCTCTCTGCGCTTCATCATTGGCTATTGATGATTCAATTCAATGGTGATACTGCTTTTGGCTGTCGTTTCTTCTCCCGGCTCCAGCACTTGTAAACCGGTGAGTGATGAAGGTAAATCAAGGTTCACGGCGTTTGTCACCCATGTGTAAGGCTCAGGGCATAAATACCCTTGTTTTCCGTCCGCATTGTATACAACCCATTGTTTAAACTGTGCATCTGCCTTATAAATAATGCTTATATGTGCATGCTGATGATAAATGACTGCCTGATTTTCTCCGCCTCTCTTCTGATAAGAAGATAAAAAGACATCATCCAGCTGCTTGTGGCGCAAATCTATTCCTTCATGCAAAGCTTCTTTATACGGTACATCCATCAGTTTCCCGGTCGGCAGCAAGCGTTCATCTAATTCCCATTGCTGATCTGCTGTCAGGGAGAATAACGAGCTTTCTGCCGGAAATACAAATGTAGTATGATAACCAATTCCCCAAGGAAACGCTTCCTTTCCTTTGTTCATGACCGTCGCATGTTTAAATAGGGTATTCCCCTTGATCGTGTATGTCATCCGAACGACGGCATGATGAGGAAATTGCTTCTGCACATGTGGGAGCTCAGAAAGATCAATTTCTGTTTCAACAATCACTTCTTCATCAGTTTGCTTCGTGGTCACGACATTCCACTTTTCATGGTAAAGAAACCCGTGAAGATGGTTGTGTTTATCCTTCTCGTTGATATCAAAATGATACGTTCTGCCCCGGAAACTGAATGTACCGTCACTTATGCGGTTAGGCGGAAACAGGATTGGAATGCCATACAATGTTGGTGTATCGTGAAAGCTTTCTGCTGTTTCCGGTTCACGCAAAAGCTGGACTTTTGTTGTTTTGTCCACGAGTGAAATGACGTTGCTCCCCCACTCGGGGACAACAATCATTTCTAGATGTTCGTTGCCTGCTTTGATGGCCGGCGTTCCCAAATACGTGATGTTTTCAATAAAGTTTGCCATGTATACTCAACCTCTCCTTGATTCATTGCTAGTATAAGAATTCAATGTACTGTGCCATATTTCCTCCATTTTATGTTTCCCCCTATCAAATAAAAAAACACCGTTCAAACTCATGAACGGTGTGATTCGGGAGACTATTGGATGAGACGTGTGATCTGTTTCTTTTTCCACACGAATTGATAATACCCATAAATCAACAGCAGGCTGACGGCAAACGCAGCCGGATAGCCAACCCAGACGCCGAGTATTTCAAGCTTTGTGTAGTGAGAAAGGACGAAGGCGACAGGCACCTCAACTCCCCAGATCGAAAATATACTGATAACGGTCGGCCATAAAACCGTTCCGCTTGCCCGCATCGTTGCAGAAATAATTTGGGCATTTCCAAACAGCAAATAGCTCCACAATGTAATCATCAAGAGACGGTGCGCAATGTAAAGCGTCTCTTGCTCGGTTAAAAATAACGCTAAAATCTGGTGTGAAAAAACATAGATCAAAATGATCAGTACGCCGCCAATGATATAATTCAGCCAAATCCCCACGCGAATGACCTGCTTTAAGCGGTCAAATTCGTTCGCGCCAATCGATTGCGCAGCGAAAATAGAAACCGCGATACCAAGGCTGACGGCTGGCATCTGTACATAGCTGGCCACCTGGTTGACCACTCCGTATGCAGCTGTTGCATTAGAGCCGTAATGATTGACGAATGAAATAACCGCTATCTCTGATAATGAGACAAGAATCATATTGATGCTTGCTGGAATCCCAAGACGCAGCAGGAGAGCCAGCAGCTCCTTATCCATTTTCAAATAACGCCGCACTGTTTTATCAAATTGCAGCGGGTGTTTTCGTTTTCGTAAATACACCATTAACACGAGAAAAGTCGCAATCGTGGAAATGACCGTTGCATATGCCGAGCCGTATATGCCCAGTTTCGGAAGACCAAACATGCCAAGGATTAAGACAGGCAAAAGGGAGATGTTGATAACCGTACTCACAATCAGTGTATAAAACGGTGTCTTGGAATCTCCTGTTCCCCGCAAAAAGGTAGTATATGCAAAATATAAAAACATAAACGGCATAGCGTAAAATAAAATACGTGCATAGTTAGCGCTGACATGAATGACATTTTCAGGCGTGCCCATTAAACGAAGGATATCCAGGGTGAATATACTGCCGATGACGGCTAACACAACGCCTAATAAAAATGTAAACGTGAGCGTCGTTCCGACAACAGCCTTTAGCCGTTCTTCATTTTTTGCCCCATAGGCTTGTCCGATCAGAATCGAGCTTCCTGAACCAATCCCAATCGTAAATGAGATTAAAAGAAAAAATAACGGGAAAAAGGATGATACAGCTGCCACTGCGTCAACACCGAGCCATCTGCCTACAGCCATCATCCCGACAAGCTGGCCGACTGATTGCAGCACATTGCTCAGCAGAAGAGGCACCAAAAAGAGTGACATAGACCGCCAGACTGATGGTTTGCTTTTCTCTTGAGTTACATGAGGTTCTTGTGATGTTTCCATATTGAAGGACTCCTTTATTTGAATTCGTTTTGAACATGCCCTCATTTTTTGACAAAAACAGGAGATGCAACATGTTATTATTCATCACTGTATATATGAAACCCTTCCCGATTCTTCTCATTTTACACATCTTTTTAGCTTATGAAGAATAAGCTAGCAAGTAATGGCGTATTTTTTGCGAGTAAAAGAATAAAAAATAATTTATGCAAAACTATTGTAATCTGAACGTAATTATTGTAACATTTGTAACATAAGAGAAAGAGATTTTGAAGGAGAGAGCGATAATGAAAAAATGTCTTCTATTTCTAACAACCATTGCACTTATTCTGTCATTAAGCACAAATGCATTTGCGAAAAATACATCAGGCGATTTATCACAAAAACAAGCACTGCAGCTGGCGTTATCCGCAAGAGAACATTTTTGGAACACAATGAGCGGCCACAATCCAAAGGTGAAAAAAGCAGTTTGCCCGTCAGGCACATTTGAGTATCAAAATCTTCAATATGTATACATGTGCAGTGATCTAGGCACTAAAGCAAAAGCGGTGAATTACCTAACTCCTATTTTTACAAAAACAGCAATCGAAAAAGGCTTTAAAGATTATCATTTCACTGTTTCAAAAGGAAAACTCGCTGTTCCGATCGGTGACGGAGACAACCTTTTAAATTGGAAAAAATCAACCGCTAAACTGATCTCTAAAAAAGGCGGCACAATCACTTATGAATTTACCGTTCCTACTTTAGACGGTTCCCCTTCTGCAAAACGGAAAGTGACATATGTGAAAGAAAATAAAAAGTGGAAAGTTAATCAATTTGACGCAGTTATATAAGAAAAACGCCCTGCACAAGCGGGCGTTTTTTACTTGTGAAAAAAGAAAGACAACAGGCGAAAAGTGCCTGTTGTCTTTCTGTGAATATAACGCTCTAGGAGAGATTCGAACTCCCGACCTGCAGTTTAGGAAACTGCTGCACTATCCGCTGTGCTACTAGAGCTTTTGGTATTTATATAGTAGCTCTGATGATCAATATTTTCAAGTGATTTGTATTAAAGCCCTCCAAAAACCTTATACGCGGCTCTTGTCGTATCTTCATCAATACCGATATACCGCATTGTAATTGAAGGTGATGAATGATTCAGTATTCTCTGCAGCTCGGCGATGTCTTTTGTCCGCTGATAAAAATGATAGCCAAATGTTTTCCGGAGTGTATGTGTCCCTATCTCCTCAAGTCCGCACGCCGCAGCTGCCTCTCTTAAAATTCTGTAGGCCTGAATGCGGGAAATTGGCTTTCTGGTCCGCACAGATTTAAAAAGATATTCGTTTTCCTTCATATCTTTCGTATACTCGTATATTTCCTGTTTAAGTGACTCTAAAATAAGAATCTTTCTTTTCTTTTTCGTTTTGCTTTCAGTCGCCCATAAATGATCTTTATGTTTAACGTCCTTCACTTGCAGCGGCAGAATATCAGAAATGCGGAGCGCGCTGTTGATGCCGAAAATAAACAGAAAATAATCCCGCTTGTTTTTGTTAAGCAAATACTGTTTGACTTCTTGGATTTTCTCTAAACTGCGAATCGGCTGTACAATATGCATCAAAAAACTCCTTAAAAACGGTTATGTAACGTTTTGAGGCTTATGTTACTATTATAGCTGAAAAACCTTGAATGTCAAAGCGTGACGGTATTTATGTAACATAATATACATAGTGTAACATAAGCGTGTGAGTAAGCTTCTGTAAACCTTCTTCCTTTTAAATGAGCTTTAAAGCCTATTATAAAGCTTTTAATCTCTCAGATACTCATCACCCTACTTATAATCAAAAATCCTCTTAAAACGAAATCTGACGCTCCTGATTTTTCGGCGCTTCTGCAAAAACATGCAAAAAAAGACACAATTTCAAATTGTGTCCTAATCTTCATCCTTTACATCAATATCTTCCGGGATTGGTTCATTTAATATTTCCTGCACAAGTGCTTTGTAATTCTCCAGCTGTTCGAGATGCGTTTTGAACTGCTCCTTATAAATCAAAAATTGCTCCCCGTCATGAACGGCCCTGATTTTTCCTTCGAGCACCAAGCTTTTAATATAATCCTCTGAAAGATTTGTATATTCTGCTGTTTCTTCGATCGTTAAATACATATAGCAGTCCCTTCTTAATCCGTATGCTGATTCTAATATAGCACATGGCTCATATCAATATAATCAATTTTGCACAGAAAAACGGCTTTATGTACTATATAATATACCATTTGTCACTTGTGAAAACGCTGTAATTTTTTTACGCTAAGATTGTAACAATACAGCTTCATATAGGAGGGAGAACATGAAAAGAACGTGGAACGTCTGTTTAACAGCTCTGCTTAGTGTTCTGTTAGTCGCTGGAAGTGTCCCTTTTCACGCGGAAGCTAAAAAACCGCCCAAAAGCTACGATGAGTACAAACAAGTAGATGTCGGAAAAGACGGCATGGTTGCGACCGCACATCCTCTCGCTTCTGAAATCGGTGCTGATGTGCTGAAAAAAGGAGGAAATGCCATTGATGCAGCGGTCGCTATTCAATTCGCACTCAATGTAACGGAGCCGATGATGTCAGGCATTGGCGGTGGCGGTTTTATGATGGTGTATGACGGAAAAACGAAGGATACAACGATAATCGACAGCCGTGAGCGTGCACCAGCAGGCGCAACCCCTGACATGTTTTTGGATGAAAACGGCAAAGCCATTCCTTTCTCTGAACGTGTGACAAAAGGTACTGCCGTTGGTGTTCCAGGCACGCTGAAAGGGCTGGAAGAAGCCTTAGATAAATGGGGAACCCGTTCAATGAAGCAATTAATTACCCCTTCTATTAAACTCGCTGACAAAGGCTTCCCGATTGATTCAGTGTTGGCAGATGCCATTTCTAATTACCAGGAAAAACTGTCACAGACAGCCGCAAAAGATGTATTTTTGCCAAATGGCGAGCCGCTGAAAGAAGGCGATACCCTTATTCAAAAAGATTTGGCCAAAACGTTTAAACTGATTCGCTCCAAAGGCACTGACGCTTTTTATAAAGGAAAATTCGCCAAGGCGCTTTCTGACACTGTCCAGGATTTTGGCGGGTCAATGACGAAAGAAGATTTAGAAAATTACGACATTACAATTGATGAACCGATTTGGGGAGACTATCAAGGCTATCAAATCGCTACCACCCCTCCTCCAAGCTCCGGTGGTATTTTCTTATTGCAAATGCTGAAAATACTTGATGATTTTAACCTTTCACAATACGATGTCCGCTCATGGGAGAAATATCAGCTGCTTGCCGAAACGATGCATTTGTCTTATGCCGACCGTGCGTCATACGCTGGTGATCCCGAATTTGTAAATGTTCCTCTCAAAGGCCTGCTTCACCCCGATTATATTAAAGAACGCCAGCAATTAATCAACCTAGATCAAGTGAATAAAAAACCGAAAGCCGGTGATCCTTGGAAATACCAAGAAGGATCAGCAAACTATAAACAAGTCGAACAGCCGAAAGATAAAGTAGAAGGCCAAACAACCCATTTTACAGTTGCAGATCGATGGGGAAATGTTGTTTCCTATACAACAACAATCGAACAGCTATTCGGAACGGGTATTATGGTCCCTGATTACGGTGTTATTTTAAACAATGAATTAACGGATTTTGATGCGATACCAGGCGGAGCCAACGAAGTACAGCCAAACAAACGGCCTTTAAGCAGCATGACCCCGACGATTTTATTTAAGGATGACAAGCCTGTCCTCACGGTTGGATCTCCTGGCGGGGCCACAATTATTTCATCCGTTTTGCAAACTATTCTCTACCATATAGAGTACGGTATGGAATTAAAAGCGGCTGTTGAAGAGCCGAGAATTTACACAAACAGCATGAGCTCTTACCGTTACGAAGACGGAGTTCCTAAAGATGTCCTCAGCAAGCTGAACGGCATGGGCCACAAATTTGGCACAAGCCCGGTGGATATCGGAAACGTGCAAAGCATATCGATCGACCATGAAAACGGCACCTTTAAAGGCGTAGCTGATTCAAGCAGAAACGGCGCAGCGATCGGCATTAATTTAAAACGCAAATAAAAAGAAAAACTGTACTCGCTTCAAATGAGTACAGTTTTTTTATGCCCATCTTTAAAATAAAAACTGATAAACGGTTTTATTCTGCCAAGCAGTGTATCAGACAAGAAATCCAACACGTCTATCTTCATCTTTTCATTTCGTGTATCTCATCAAGAAATGTCTGGAACGCACTCGTAATAAAAAAGTCTTTCCTGTATATAAATACGATCTCTACGTCTTGATATGCTGCTGGCAGCTGATGAATCCATACATTCGTTCGATGCTCGGAGCAATCAATAGCGGACCTTGGGAGCAGCGCCGTACCCATCCCGGCGGAAACTCCTTTTATAATTGCCTCCAATGTCCCAAACTCTATGATTTTTTGGTTGGGTATGCCTGCTTCCTCCAGTAATCTTTTGACCCTGTCACGATGAGAACAGCCTGCTCCAAAAAAGAGCATCGGCTGCTGAAGCATAACCTCGGCCGACCCTTCTCGTGATGAAATCAAAACTAATTCATCATGGGAAACATGGATTTGTCTGACAGCAGTGTGCTCAACCGGTCCATATACAAAAGCGCCATCAACTTGATGATCAAGAACCTGTTGAATCAGATGATGTGTATTAGCAGTGTTCACCGATAAATCCACATCAGGAAAACGTCTGAGGAAGGAGGCTGCATGTTCGGGCAGATGCGTTACCGCCGTCGTTTCTAGTGAGCCGATCCGCAAAGGCCCTTTCGGATGCCGGCTCATCTGTGCCGATTTTTCAGCTTCGTCTAACAGCAATAATACTTGATCAGCATATTGCAAAAGATTTTCTCCCGCAGCAGTCAGCTTCATCCCGCGATTCGTTCGATGAAAAAGCCTGATATTCAAATTTTCCTCAAGGTTATGTATTCTGGCTGTCACATTCGATTGAACATAATTCAGCATTTGCGCTGCTTTCGTTATGCTTCCTTCACGGGCCACAGCCTGAAAAATCTTTAAATCTCCGCTTTCCACGGGCTCTCACCTTCTTGCTATGATTAAAAGTGATAGTGGCTATCATATTTGTTCATTTTACTCGAAGAAAACTGCTAAGTAAAATATGTAAAGATATGAAAATACAATTCAATGAGGAGGAAGACAACATGAAAGCTGTAATTCACAATGGAACAACCGGACTGCAGGGATTATCATTTCAAAACGTCCCTACGAAAAAGCCTGGATATGGAGAGGTAAAGGTAAAATTAAAATCCGCGGGTCTGAATCATCGTGACCTGTTTCTCATGAAAAACAAATCTGAACAAGATCCTCACGTGATACTCGGTTCTGACGGCGCCGGTCTCATTGAAGAGATTGGTGAAGGCGTGAAAAATGTTACTGTTGAAACAGAAGTCATCATTTTCCCGACATTAAACTGGGAATTGACAGAGAATGTTCCGCCTGTACCTGAGATTCTGGGAGGTCCTTCTGACGGAACACTTGCTGAATATGTGATCATTCCTTCACAAAATGCAATCAAAAAACCTCCTTATTTATCTTGGGAAGAAGCGGGCGTTTTACCTTTATCCGCTTTAACTGCATACCGGGCCCTGTTTACGAAGGGACAATTGAAAAAAGACGAGCATCTATTGATACCCGGCATCGGAAGCGGAGTTGCAACCTACGCTTTATTGATGGCGAAGGCGATTGGGGCAACAGTAAGCGTGACCTCCCGCAGTGAGGAGAAAAGAAAAAGGGCGCTGCAATTAGGTGCTGATTACGCATTTGACAGTTACAGCAATTGGGATGAACAGATGCAGGGAAATAATGCTGATGTTGTTCTTGACAGCATAGGCCCTGCCCTCTTTTCGGAATACTTCCGTCATGTAAAGCCGAATGGCCGCATTGTCAGCTTTGGGGCAAGCTCAGGGGAAGATCTCAGTTTTCCGGTGCGTTCTCTATTCTTTCCGCAGATCAATGTTTTGGGAACTTCGATGGGAAGCGGTGAGGAATTTCGCGATATGCTCGCTTTCATTGAAAAACATAAGCTGAGACCTGTAATCGACCGCACATATCCTTTAGAAAAAACATGTGATGCATATAAAAGAATGCAGGAAGGCAGGCAGTTTGGAAACATTGGAGTTGTAATGGAATAAAAAAAGAAACCGGCTGGCAACCAGACCGGTTCTTTTTTTATATGATAATCCCCTTTATTTACGGAAGAACTGAACTCCCCATCAAATACCGATCCACTTCACGCGCTACTTCACGGCCTTCATTAATCGCCCATACGATTAAGCTTTGGCCTCTTCTTGCATCCCCTGCGGCGAATACGCCATCGATATTTGTTTGATAATCCCCATATGCTGCACTGATTTTGTTGTTTACAGAATCCACACCGAACTGTTTCAACAGCGGCTGTTCTGTGCCTTCAAAGCCGATAGCGATAAAGACAAGCTGAGCAGGCCATACTTTTTCAGTTCCAGGCAGCTCGCGGAACTCGTATTTTCCATGCTCATTTTTCACTTTTTCCATTTGGATGGTATGGAGCTCCTTCAGCTGGCCATTTTTATCCGCGACCATTTTTTTCGTTTGAATGGAGTATTCCCTCGGATCTCTTCCGAATTTTGCTTCCGCTTCTTCATACGCATATTCAAGCGTAAAGACGTGCGGCTGTTCAGGCCACATATTGTCATTCGTGCGGGCTGGCGGAAGTTTTGGGTGTTTGCCGAATTGATGCACGCTTTTGGCTTTTTGCCGCAGAGCAGTAGCCACACAGTCAGCTCCTGTATCTCCGCCTCCGATAACGATGACATCTTTCCCTTTGGCGTCAATGAATTGCTTGTCTTTAAAATTAGAATCTAAATAGCTTTTCGTTGCGAGCGTCAGGTAATCCATCGCGTAATGGACTCCTTTTGAGTCGCGCCCTTCAATTAAGAGGTCCCGCTGCTTTTGAGCGCCTGTGCACAGGATCACAGCATCAAATTGCTCCTTTAGCTCATCCGCTGTTATGTCAACACCGATTTCTGTGTTCGTGACAAAATCAATTCCTTCTTGCGTCAGCAATTTAATTCGGCGTTCTACAATGCCCTTCTCAAGCTTCATGTTTGGAATGCCGTATGTTAAAAGGCCGCCCGCTCTGTCTGAGCGCTCAAAAACAGTGACGGAATGTCCCGCTTGGTTCAGCTGGTCAGCACTCGCCAGTCCGGCTGGGCCTGACCCGACAATGGCCACTTTTTTGCCTGTTCGTTTTTTAGGAATTCTAGGTTGAATCCAGCCGTTCTCAAATCCTTTGTCGATAATGGTTCGCTCGATATTTTTAATTGAAACGGCCGGGTCTGAAATCGCTAAAGTGCATGACCCTTCACAAGGGGCAGGACATACCCGCCCTGTGAATTCAGGAAAGTTGTTTGTTTTCAACAGACGTTCCAATGCTTCTTTCCATCTGCCCCGGTAGACAAGATCATTCCATTCAGGAATTAAGTTGTAAATCGGACAGCCGGATGTAAATCCGTTAATGTCCGCACCGATCTGGCAAAACGGTGTACCGCAATCCATACACCGCGCCCCCTGCCGTCTCGATGCTTCTTCTGAAAAAGGAGCAGAATATTCTTTCCAATCCTTTAAGCGAGTGAGAGGGTCCCGCTCAGCAGGTTTTTCTCGTTTGATCTCCATAAATCCAGTTGGTTTCCCCATGTTCCTCTCCCCTTCCTTACTGTACTACCGCTTGTTTTTGTCCAGCTGCTGTATTCTGCTTTGGCTTCGTGTTGGCCTCAAAAGCGAACATGATGGCTTCTTCTTCTGATAAACCTGCAGCTTTTTGCTCTTCGATGCTCGCAAGCATTTGTTTATAGTTTTTCGGAATGACTTTAACGAATTTTTTCACGCTGTCTTCCCATTGAGCAAGCAGATCTTGTGCTTTTTGGCTGTTTGTATACGCAGCATGTCTTTTAAGCATTGCTTTGATTTGCTGGATTTCTTTCTCATCCTCTAATGATTCAAATAAAATCATCTCAAGGTTGCATTTGCGTTTAAAGGCTTTGGCATCTTCAGCCAATACATAAGCGATTCCGCCGGACATACCTGCCGCAAAGTTTTTGCCTACATCACCGAGAACGACAACGCTGCCGCCAGTCATGTATTCACAGCCGTGGTCGCCGATGCCTTCTACAACTACGTTCACACCGCTGTTTCGAACGGCAAAGCGTTCACCAGCACGTCCGTTAATATATGCTTCTCCGCTTGTTGCACCGTAAAAAGCAACGTTGCCGATAATGACATTGTCATCCGAAGCAGAGTTGAATCCTTCTGGTGACTTGACGATGATTTTTCCGCCAGAAAGCCCTTTTCCGACGTAATCATTTGAGTCTCCGTCCAAATAAAGCGTCATCCCTTTAGGAACGAAAGCTCCAAAGCTTTGGCCGGCTGATCCCGTAAAGTGCAGCTTGATTGTATCTTCAGGAAGCCCTTCTTCTCCGTAACGCTTTGAGATTTCACTGCCGGTTATCGTTCCGGCTACACGATTTGTATTATTGATTTCAATCGATATATCAGCTTCTTTTCCAGATTCGATGGCTTCTTGTACTGCCGGGAGAATCGTTGTGATATCAAGCGATTGATCAATTTTATGATTTTGCGGTGATTGGAACGTCCGTACGCCTTCAGGCTGATAAAGAAGTGTAGACAAATCTAGCTGGCTTGCTTTCCAGTGCCCCTTCGCCCGTTCACTTACATGAAGTGCATCAGTGCGGCCGATCATTTCATCAAATGTCTTGAAGCCTAACGCGGCCATGTACTCACGAACTTCTTCAGCAATGAACAGCATATAGTTCACAATATGGTCGGGATCCCCCATGAACTTTTTGCGAAGCTCTGGGTTTTGTGTTGCTACACCGACAGGGCATGTATCTAAATGGCAGGCACGCATCATGACACAGCCGAGTACAACTAACGGAGCCGTTGCGAAACCAAATTCTTCTGCACCGAGCAAGGCAGCCATCACAACGTCGCGGCCCGTCATGAGCTTTCCATCCGTTTCTAATACAACACGGTCACGAAGGCCGTTAAGCATTAATGTTTGATGTGCTTCTGCAAGACCAAGTTCCCATGGCAGCCCTGTATGTTTAATACTGGTTTTCGGAGAAGCACCTGTACCTCCATCGTAGCCGCTGATCACAATGACATCTGCAGTCGCTTTGGCCACACCTGCAGCAATTGTGCCTACGCCTGCTTTTGACACCAGCTTTACGCTGATTCTTGCGTCACGGTTGGCATTTTTCAAATCGTGGATCAGCTGCGCTAAATCCTCAATTGAATAAATGTCATGGTGAGGAGGAGGTGAGATTAAACCGACACCTGGTGTTGACCCTCGGACATCGGCAACCCATGGATATACTTTGTTTCCAGGCAGCTGACCGCCTTCACCCGGCTTAGCGCCTTGAGCCATTTTAATCTGCAGCTCATCAGCATTAACAAGGTAATGGCTTTTGACACCGAAACGTCCTGATGCAATTTGTTTGATCGCACTTCTTCTATCATCGCCGTTCACATCTGGAACAAAACGTTTTGGATCTTCTCCGCCTTCACCGCTGTTGCTTTTTCCTCCAAGACGGTTCATTGCGATGGCTAAAGCTTCGTGTGCTTCCTTACTCAAGGACCCAAATGACATCGCACCCGTTTTAAAGCGTTTGACAATCGATTCAGCGGATTCAACCTCTTCCAGCTTCAAAGGCTTGCGGTTTCCGTCAAATGCGAACAAGTTCCGCAAAAATCCGATGCGTTCTTCATCTGCCGCTTTTGTATACTGTTTAAACAGAGTGTAATCATTTCTGCGGCAAGCCCATTGCAAGGTATGAATCGTTTTCGGGTTAAACGCATGATGCTCTCCGCCATTTCTCCATTGGAAGTCGCTTCCCGGTTCAAGCGTTTTGCTGTAATCATCCTGATACGCTTCTCGGTGACGGCGCTGCGCCTCTTCTGCAATTGTTTGTATATCGATGCCTCCGAGCTGTGATGCAGTACCTGTGAAATAGCGGTCGATCACATCACGGCTGATTCCTACCGCTTCAAAAATTTGGGCGCCTCTGTAGCTTTGTACGGTTGAAATCCCCATTTTGGACATGACTTTTACAACGCCTTCAGTAATGCTTTTTCCATATTTGCTGACCGCTTCTTCATAGCTGATATCCAAACGGCCTTCATCAATTTCCTGCTTGTAGGTCGCATAAGCGAGATAAGGGTTAATCGCATCTGCGCCATAACCGATTAATGCTGCAAAGTGATGCACTTCACGTGCTTCTCCCGACTCCACAATAATGCTGACTTTCGTACGCAGCCCTTTGCGGATTAAGTGCTGATGCAGCGCGCTTACTGCCAGAAGCGGCGGAATTGGTGTCAAGCTCTCATTCATCTTTTTGTCTGATAAAATTAACAGGCTTACGCCTTGACTTATGGCTTTCTCTGCCTGTGTGAACATGTCCTTTAATCCGCGTTCAAGATCCTCTGAAAACAGCACATCGATTTTTTGGCTTTTTAAATCAGGATGAACAATCGTTTTCAATGCGTAAAACTGTTCATTGGATAAAACAGGTGTATACAGTTTAATCCGGCGAACGTTTCGTTCACTTGGGTGAAGAAGATCGCCTTCCGCACCGAGCCATGTCATCGTTGAAGTGACAAGCTGCTCACGAATCGCGTCGATTGGCGGGTTCGTTACTTGTGCAAACAGCTGCTTAAAGTAGTTAAACAGTGATTGCGCGCGATCGGAAAGTACAGCAAGCGGCGCGTCATTCCCCATTGAACCAAGGGGGTCTTTGCCTTCTTTAATAACAGGAATGAGATATTTTTGGATATCCTCATATGTGTATCCGAATGCCTTCTGGCGAGTTAGAAGATCAGTAAATTGTTCTTCCTCTCTTGATTCCGGATCAGGATTCACTTGGACAAGCTCTTCTTCTAGCCATTTTTGGTACGGGTATTCAGTTGCAATTTGTGTTTTGACTTCTTCATCGGAGATAATCCGGCCTTCTTCCAGGTCAATTAAAAGCATTTTCCCAGGCTCAAGACGGTTTTTATATAAAACGTTCTCCTGTTCAACGTCAATAACGCCTACTTCAGATGAGAAAATAATATAATCATCTTTTGTGACATAATAACGGGCCGGACGGAGACCATTCCGGTCAAGAATTGCGCCGATTTGTTTTCCATCAGTAAATGAAATGGCTGTCGGTCCGTCCCAAGGCTCCATCAGAGAGCTATGGTACTCGTAGAACGCTCTTTTTTCCTTAGACATATGCGTATTTTCCGTCCAAGGTTCAGGAATGAGCATCATTGCTGTATGTGCCGGTTTGCGTCCAGCCATCACAAAAAACTCAAATGCGTTATCTAAAATGGAAGAGTCACTGCCGTCAGCATTGAGAATCGGCAAAATCTTATTTAAGTCCTCACCAAAGCTTTCAGATACAAATTGCTGCTCACGTGCTCTCATCCAATTGATATTTCCGCGAAGGGTGTTAATTTCACCGTTGTGAACCAAATAGCGGTTAGGATGCGCTCTTTCCCAGGTAGGGAATGTGTTGGTGCTGAAGCGTGAATGAACAAGCGCAAAAGCTGAAATGAATGCTTCATCTTGCAAATCAGAATAAAACGCATCAACCTGTTCAGGTGTTAAAAGGCCTTTGTAAACAATGGTCTGGCTTGAAAGACTGGCAAAATAAAAATCAAAACCTTCCGTTACACCCCAGTTTTCAGCCTGTTTACGAATGACATACAACTTTCGTTCAAAAGATAAATTGTCCTTTAGGTCAGAGCTTGCGCCGATAAATACCTGACGGACAAACGGACAGCTTTTTTGTGCCACTGTTCCGATTTTTCCGACATTTACAGGTACAGTTCTCCATCCAAGAACGACTTGGCCTTCTTGTTCGATCAGTGCATTGATTTGCTTTTCAATTTTTTTTCTTTCATCTTCTTTCTGTGAGAAAAAGACCATTCCTACCCCATAACGTTCTTTTTCCGGCAGATTGATGTCTTTGCACTTTTTTCTAAAGAAAGCATCAGGGATTTGAACCAGTAAGCCGGCTCCGTCTCCTGTATCCGGATCACTGCCTTGCCCTCCTCTGTGGTCCAGTTGGCAAAGCATCTTAAGTCCTTGTTTGACAATGTCATGAGTCTGCTTGCCCTTTAAGTGTGCGTATAGGCCGATTCCGCATGCATCATGTTCAAATTCAGGACGGTAGAGACCTTGAGCTTTTGGCATTTGATTGTACGTCATAATTCCTCTCCCCCGATCAATTTCCGATAATACCGGTCATAAAATCTAACAACTCTATAATCATTGTAGGTTTTCAAAACGATATAAACAATATATAATTTAGATCAAAAGAATCTCAAAATGAGATAGATGGATGTGAGACAAACATGGAGTTGCGCCAACTGCGTTATTTTATGGAGGTGGCTGAAAGAGAACACGTTTCAGAAGCTGCTGATCATTTGCATGTGGCCCAATCAGCAATCAGCAGACAAATTGCCAATCTTGAAGAGGAATTAAATGTGACCTTATTTGAGCGTGAAGGGAGAAATATCAAACTCACGCCAATTGGGAAAGAATTTTTGATTCATGTGAAGACCGCAATGAAAGCAATTGATTATGCAAAAGAACAAATTGATGAGTATCTTGACCCGCACCGCGGAACGGTAAAGATCGGATTTCCTACGAGCCTCGCCAGCCAGCTTTTGCCGACTGTCATTTCAGCGTTTAAGGAAGAATATCCGCACGTCGAATTTTTGCTGCGCCAAGGCTCCTATAAGTTTCTGATTGAAGCTGTCAGAAACCGCGATATTGATCTAGCCTTATTAGGGCCGGTGCCGACGAATTTCTCTGATATAGCGGGGAAAATTTTATTCACTGAAAAAATTTACGCGCTTGTTCCATTAAATCATCCGCTCGCTCAACAAAAAACGGTTCATTTAATCGATTTGCGCAACGATCAATTTGTATTGTTCCCGGAAGGATTTGTACTCAGAAAAATGGCAATCGATTCCTGCAAACAAGCCGGCTTTGCTCCTCTCGTTTCAACGGAGGGTGAGGATTTGGATGCTATCAAAGGATTAGTGTCCGCAGGAATGGGCGTTACCCTTCTGCCTGAAAGTACGTTTGCTGAAACAACACCTCGTTTTACAGTGAAAATTCCAATTGAGTTCCCTCAAGTGAAACGGACTGTCGGAATCATTAAACCGAAAAATAGAGAGCTTGCGCCTTCTGCGAATGATTTTTATGAGTTTGTCATTCAATTCTTCTCTAAGCTGGAGCAGTATCAATAAAAAAATGAACCCGATCTTCTTTATAGAAGCTCGGGTTTTTTGCTGCAAATTAATTAACAGGCAAAGTAAAATCCACATGGCAAACAAATGCTTCTTGATCAATTAGCGCTTTGTTGATCAGTTCTTTCTTCTTTTCTGGTTCTTGAAGCTGTACAGAAGAATAATTAACGATTCCAAGCCCGATTTCTGTTCCTTGTGAATCCATTAGCCGAACAACTGAACCGCTTTTGAATTTTCCTTTAATCTTCTGTACACCGTCCAGGTATAAGCTCGATTGCCCATTTGTTATTTTTCGTAAATAATCATCTGATAAAATCATTTCACCTTCAGGACCGGAATTAAAAGCGATCCATTGTTCCTTTCGATTCAACGGAAGCGTTCCTTTTGCTTCAAAATAGGTGCCTGCCGCCTCTTCACGAACAGCATGGTATAAAATATCGCCGGCATCTGCCTGACCAAGAAAACCTTTAATGCCAGAAGCCATGACGATTTTAAATGCATCAAGCTTAGAGCGCATGCCACCGGTTCCGACAACGCTCCCACTGTCACCTGCGCACGCTTCGATGTCAGGTGTTATTTCACTCACCCGCTGTATTCTTTTCGCTTTTGGATTTGTGCGCGGATTGCCGTCATATAACCCGTCGATATCTGATAAAATCACAAGCATATCTGCATCAATCAATCCAGCGACTTTTGCTGCGAGCGTATCATTGTCGCCAAACTTGAGCCGATTGACTGTAACTGTATCGTTTTCGTTTATGATCGGGATGATGCCGCGCTCGAGCAGCACATTCATTGTATTCCTGACATTGTTATACCGATATTCATCAGAAAAATCGCTTCTCGTAATTAAAATTTGGGATGCGACATAGCCGTGTGCCAAAAACAGTTTTGAATAAGCTTCCATCAGCAATCCCTGGCCGATTGAAGCTGATGCTTGTTTTTCTGGAAGCTTCTCGGGTCTTTGGATAAATCCGAGCTTCCGATATCCAGCCGCCACTGCGCCTGAGGAAACCAAAATCACTTCATATCCGGCGTCTTTAAGTTTGACAACCTGATCGACCAACGCTTCTAATTTTCGAATGCTGATTTCTCCATGGAGGCTTGTTAATGAACTGCTTCCAATCTTCACTACAACTCTTTTTATGCTTGTATCAGGCGTCACTTTATCACTCCTGAAAGCGGCGCTGCTGTTTTTTCAATATCTTCGCTGATTTCCTTTGAACGCTTAGCCGCATGCTTTATCGCTTGAGAAATCGCTTCTCCGCCGCCGCTCTTTTTCAAGGCTTGCAGCCCCGCCGCTGTCGTTCCGTTCGGTGACGTGATATTGTCTCTCAAGATCTCGGGATGTTCTCCTGTCTCCATGAGCATTTTTGCTGCGCCTAATAGCGTCTGTGCGCCGATGCTTCGAGATAACTGTTTATCAAGACCCGCTTCCTCACCTGTCTTTTCAATGAATTCCATTAAATAATAAAAGTACGCGGGACCGCTGCCGGCAATTCCGGTGAATATGTCCATTTGATTTTCTTGGATTGTATAGACTTCGCCCATGCATCCGAGCAATGCTTCGGCCAGCTTCTTCAAGTCTTCTGACACATACTTGCCAAGGGCAATCGCTGTTGCAGAAGCGCCGATCATACTGGAAGTATTGGGCATCACTCTGACAACCGGCTGTTCATTAAGCAATGATTGTTCAATAAAAGAGGTGGTTATGCCGGCAAGGACCGACAATATTAGTTGATGGGGTTGGATACGTGATTTTAGTGATGACAGAGCGTTTTCGGCATCTTTTGGCTTCATTGCCAAAATGAGCACATCCATGTCTTCAATACATAGTTGGTTCGGCAAGGCGCCTTTGATTCCATATTGAAGTTCAAGTTCAGTTAATCGCTCTGTATTGCTGCGGTTTGTAACGCAGATGTTTTGTTTCGGGATTTTGTTGGCACGAACGATACCTGATATCATTCCTTCCGCCATAGATCCTGCTCCTATAAAGGCTACTTTCTTTTGATCAAAGATCGGTAACATCTCCTTTGTTCGCTTTTTTGTTCGCATTTTCACACGTTTTAAATGTTACCACGTGAGGAAATGATGTCAAGTTTGAAGGTCATCATTGATTTGTATTGTTTCTTTTCGACAAATATGTATAATGTAAAGCAGAAAACACCCGGTGTAGCAGTGTGAACCGGGTGTTTGTTTCTATTAAAAATTATCTGAGAGAGCTTTTTCAATCAGTTTTTTACAGCGGTCCAGCTCAACTTTCAGCTGTTTTTTATATAGTTTGGCAGCTTCGTAATCTTTAAATTGATAGAGGACGACTTCCTGAAGCTTAGCCCCTTCTTTTTTTACTTTAATTTGTTTTAGTATCCCGTCGTCAAGAAGCTCATGCAAAGACCGGTATACTTCAGTATGATTTGGTTTAAAACCAATCTCTTTAAATTCAGACCGAAGTACTTCAAGCAGCTTTAATCCATAGAGTCTCTCTTGCTCTGTCATTGTTATCATATAAAGCTTCAAAAATGCACGCTGTTTCACTAAAAAGCCGGTTGAACTCCTTTTTTCTTCTTTCATGATATGCACTCCTTCTTCTGTCACTGACAACACTATGTACTAAATATTCAATTTTCTTTTATTGTTTTCCTCCTTATATTAAAGACTGATCGTCGAGTTATCTCATGGTTACTGATTATAGGTGAAGCGGAAAATAAATAGGTCGTTGAACATTTGGCACATAGTTTTCTTAGTTCTATTATAGCCTACATTCACTGCCAGCTTCAATTTAAAACGATTTTCAGATTTGCATATGTCGGTATGAATTTCACTCAAATAAAAAAACCTGTCGAAAGACAGGTTCTCATTTTTACGGATTTGTTGACCATAATCCCGCTGTTTTGATGAAAATACGAGGATCTAATTTCAATTGCGCCACCATGTATTCAGCAAGATCTTCAGGCTGCATCACTTTTTCAGGATTACCGTCTGTCAAGTTCAATTCGATAGACATATCACTAGCGACAGTGCTCGGCGTTAACGCGCTGACTCTGATATTATGTTTTCTCACTTCTTGCATAAGAGACTCTGTTAATCCGAGAACGGCAAATTTAGAAGCGCTATAAGCACTTGTTACAGCAGCTCCTCTTTGACCCGCTGTAGACGAAATATTAATGATGTCTCCGGCTTTGCGTTCGATCATTTCCGGAAGCACCGCGCGAGTCACATGATACACACCCATTAGGTTGACTTGTATTATATTTTCCCATTCATCGGCTGATAGATCTAAAAAACCGCCAAATTTGCTGATTCCGGCGTTGTTAATGAGAATATCGATATCACCAAGCTGTTCCTTCACTTGAGCTACGGCTTGGTTAACCTGCTCGGCATCTTTTACATCTGCAGCAGCAAATGCAGTTTTTACACCAAGCGCTTTGACTTCTTCTGCCACTTTTTCAACATTAGCGGCAGTCCGGCCGATTAACCCAATATTTACGCCTTCTTTCGCAAGAGCAAGAGCTGTAGCGCGGCCGATCCCTCTGCCTCCGCCTGTGATTAAAGCGGTTTTATTTTGTAAACTTTGCAATTGAAGCACCCTTTCTTTGTTTACCTATGTACGATATCACATTATAAGTAGAATAAATCCAATACGCAAATCAAACGAACTGTGCAATCATCATTTCTTTGGATTAAAAAAGCGGAAACAGGGTAATGACAAAAGAAAAAAGGAGTGAACATATGGTTATTGTTTATATCAGTCTGGCAGTATTGGCTATTTCTATCATATTTTTAGGGTTTAATGTGATCCAAAACAAGAAAAAAATAGACCCCGCACTAAAGGAGCTCACTTCTGTTACACAGGCTATGCAAAAACAAGTCGAGGGATTAAAAACAGAAGCAGAGCTGCTGACGCAAAAACAAAAGAAGATTCAGCATGATGTCCAGATGAAAAAATACGCGTTTCAGCAGACAGCAGCTGAAGTGAAAGAAGTTCCCCAAGCAGTCAAAGAGGTGTGGCAGGCAGGACATTTTAATAGCAGATAAAGATGAATGAGATCCCGTTGTTACGATCAGAATGGACAATGGGATCTCATTTTTCGAGGAGGCTTACATATGATTATAAACCGCAGCTGCTTAAAGGAGTTCGCAGAAAAACTACATTTTCTTCCCTCTTCACTTACAAAGTCCGATTTACTTACTGATCCATTTCGTCTCCATCAAGAAAACGAACTTGCCATCTACTATTCACCTCATAATGAATTTATCAATCGGGATGCCTCACTTGTGATTGCCGGGATCACGCCGGGTTTTTCCCAGATGAAGACAGCGTACGAAACAGCCGCCGAAAGCCTTTTGCAAGGCGGGACTCTTGAGCAAATGGCAGTAGACACAAAAATAGCAGCGGGTTTCTCCGGATCGATGAGGCATAACCTTATTACCATGCTGGATTTATGCGGGCTGCCACAGGCTTTCGGCATTCAAAGCGCCGCGCAGCTTTTTGGTGACTTACGGCATTTGCTCCATACAACTTCCGTTATTAAATATCCTGTCTTTATCCAGCAAAAAAACTATACCGGATACAAACCGGCCATCACTCGTTCTCCTATCCTAAGCACCTATGCTTTTGATCACTTCCCTGCGGAGCTCAATCATGTGGCGGGACCAGTTCTTCTGATTCCGTTAGGAAAAGCCGCCGAAACAGTATGTGAAACATTGATCAGACAACACAGACTCCAGAATTTGATTTGCCTTAGCGGCTTTCCCCATCCATCAGGCGCAAACGGCCACCGTTTAAAACAATTCGCCAAAAACAAAGAGCTACTAGAAAGACAAATTCATTCTTTTGCTTCCTCAGTTTTGAATTTTCTATAGAAAAGAGGAAATTAAAGGGATATGATAAACAGAAACAAACGTGGGGAGTGGTTGAATGTTTCCTGTATTAGAAACGGAGCGGCTTACACTTAGGCAAATGACAGATCAGGACGCGGAAGCCATTTTTGCTTGTTTCTCAAACCATGAAGTGACACGCTATTACGGACTTGAAAACATGGAATCTATAGAACAGGCCACTTCAATGATTCAAACCTTTGCCGCCCTCTATCAAGAAAAACGTGGTATAAGGTGGGGAATAGAAAGACGGGATACGAAAGATTTGATCGGAACAATCGGCTTTCACGCTCTGGCCCAAAAGCATAGGCGTGCAGAGATCGGTTATGAAATCACCCCGGCGCATTGGCGAAACGGCTTTGCATCAGAAGCCATTTCAGAGGCTGTCTCCTACGGGTTTACTTCCTTTGGCCTGACGCGTATTGGCGCAGTTGTATTTACCCAAAATGAAGCATCAAATCGGCTGCTTATAAAAATGGGATTTCAAAAAGAAGGTGTTTTAAGACAGTACATGTATCAAAATGGAATTCCCTATGATACAAATGTATATTCTATTTTAAAATCAAGCAAATGAACGGACGACATTCTCTCAATCTGTATGCACACTCCCTTCATCTTCTTGGTGACTGCCCAAAATAGAAGGGGCAGCCAGCCTCTGCACTGACTCCAGTATAGGACAGTAAATGCTAAATAGCCTGATAGAACACATCACAAAATATAGTGAAGAGGCTTATTCTTTTTCTTGCCCCGCATGAATGATCTGTGATGTACCAATGGTTTGGCCAGAAGAATTCAATGCTTTCACCTGAAAATATGGCCCAATCGAATGAACAAGTATATCTGTTTCAAATCCGGTTCGGGGAGCATCCGTTCCCACCTCAGACAATTTGTTAGGTGCTGGACCAGCTAACACTTTCCAGGCTACAGTTTCAGTTGAACCGTTCCATGATGCATAAACAATGGCTGCATCTTCACATAATGGATTTACAGCAATACTGGGTGGATAAAACGGCAAGCCTACCCATTTATCCTTAAACGCCCTATAAGAAAGATTTTGACCAGGAAACTGCATATCATATAACAAATTCAACGAAGGATCTTTTTTATTATTACCAGCACTCCTATATTCAGAAAGATACGGTTCCTGTCCCCATCCAACGAATTGATTTCCATTTGATAGTTTCTGAACATTTCCTTGACTTGGAACATACAGCGCTGGATCATGATAATAAGTTCGATCTGCTTTTGCAGTCATGTTATGGAAATCAAGTTGAAGGATTAAACCACGAGCCTCTCCCTCAGGCGGAGAGCTTGAAGAAGCACAACAAGCATCATCAAATAGACTTATCCGTGTTCTAGACCTAAAACGTGCATCATGTTGCCAAGAAAATGTTGCATTTGGCTCAAAAGTAAAATCGCTTTTTTTGCCACCAAGCTGCCAGACAATCTTTCCTGTTGTTTTATCAACCAAATAAATCGCCCACATGTTACGCATGCTTATTAGAAGAGTATTGTTCGGCCCTTCCTCAACTGAATTCACGTGAAAACAGTCCCAAATATTGTTAGCGCTTGTGGCGGATGACGCAGGTAACATCGAGTCATCCGGATTAACATGAGCAAGCACATCCCAGAAGAAAAGAAGCTCTCCTGTCTCAAGATCTACTTCTTGAATGGAATAATTGTCAAAGTACCCATCTGCCGGACCTCCATACATTGTGAGATCCGCTGGCACTTGTTTCACAGCAGTAAACAAAGCCGTATCTTGCTTTGTAATCGTAAACTCGTGAACATCAGAGGTAAATCCTTTTTTGGCGGTGAGTTTCTTAATCACTTTATAATTCTGATTGATGATTTGAAAAAAAGCTCCAGGTTCCGGATCCCCCGCCGGGAGATTAGGATCTTCAGACTGAGTTCCAGATATTGTTCCTTGCCACATGGTAAGAACGGGTTCCCCTTTGTAGGATTGTACCCTAAAGTCCGTATTTTGTGTAAATCTACTATCAAGAGGTCTAAACCATACTGGGTTACCAGCTTGATCTATGATCAGTGCACCTGTTTGCCCGATCATAGTCGCGCCGAACACAGTATAGGGTGCAACGAATATTAAGCCGGGTGCTGCCCCTGGCTTGTTGACATTTATAGAAACCTTCATGGGATGCAGGGCAGGAGCCGAAACAAAGTTCCATTCTTGTGAGCTTGAATGATTTGCGGATGCCTTATCACCGCATCCCCCCATAAATGGCACGCATAATTCCGTATCGGGACAGAATCCCGGGTTTTCATCACATAATGATTTGGCAAAGGCAGGATTTTGTTGGCTGAGGTTTTTAAAATAACAGACAATCTCATGATTGCGAACAGGTAAACTGTTCAGCTGAAAAGAGAGCGTTACCTTCTTGTCTACATGCTGATAGAATAATCCTTGCTTTGTAAATGGAGGCGGATATGCTTGATCCGGCAAGGTGGGAATAATGTCATGGATATTGAAAATACGAATACTATTCTTTACCGTTTGGTTGAACCGGGACGCAAAGACAGGGTCAGCGACTCGAGGGCTGCCATAAGTATACACAAAAGGATTTTTAAATCGGGTATTCACCGCAATATCAAAAGCGGCTAACACGGCTAAAGCTCCTCCTAAACTATGGCCTGCGACTAATATTCTTTTTGCTGCATAAAGCTTGGTTAATTCCCCGATCAGCTCATTTCTTGTCGATTGATAAAGACATGTAAATCCACGATGGGTTTTTCCTGCATTTCTGACAAACGGATATGGTACTTGATATAAGTCTTGATCCGACTCATTGTCCTTAAATGTTCGGGTTCCTCTAAAAATTACAATGATCTGATCTTGTGACTCGGCAATAAAACCAAATACTTCAGATTCCGGATCCTCAACACCAGCAAGAGCTCGTATGGTATATCGAAGGCTATATCCTTTTGGCAAGACAAGCGGTTCCTTTTCAAAGAGTTGATATGACTGATAGATCATGGCCGATAGCAATATCGAATCCTCACGGTTAAACATATAATATAAGCTTGAGTGATTCATCCGAGCTGCTCCTTTCTTTTATTCCTAGCATGTTCCTCGAAACGGAGTACACATGTCAGGATCGGGACAAAACCCTGGATTTTTATCGCATAATATTTCGGAGAAATCAGGATTCATTTTACTAAGGTATTTAAAATAACAAGCAATCGCATCATTGCGCGGCGTATTATTCAATTGAAAAGAGATTGGATACTTTGTTTTTACATGGTGATAGTATAATCCTTCCTCCGTAAAAGGTGGTGGATACTTTTTTGCTGGGAAAGTTGGAAAAGAGTCATGAATATTTACAATTCGTATACTATTTTTCACCACTTTGTTAAATTGGGAAGCAAAGACAGGGTCACCGATACGCGGACTGCCATACGTATACAAGAAAGGATGATTAAACCCAGTGTTCGCAGCAATATCTAAAGCAGCTAACGTTGCCAAAGCTCCTCCGTAGTTGTGCCCGGTAACAAACAGCTTTTTTGACGTAGAAAGTTTATTTATTTGTCTGATTAAATTGTTTCTTGTTGATTGATAAAGACATGTGAATCCACGAGACGTTTTCCCGCCATTTTTAACATAGGGATAGGGAACTTGAAATATGTCATAGGATGCTAAAAGATCCTTGGGATATGCTGCGTATCCTCTAAACGCTATAACGATTTGATCTTGTGATTCGGCAATAAAACCGAATACCTCTTCCATAGGATTCTCTACGTCAGCAAAAGCACGAATGGTATATCGAAGTTTAAAGTCTTTTGGTAAGGTAAGTTTCCCTTCTAAAAAGAATGGATATGTCTGATAGCTCATTGCTGCAAGAAATATTGCAGTTTTGCTATTAAAAATACTGTTTTTATCTAAAGAAACCATATATACGCAATTCCTTTCTTAATACAGGTAAATATGATGTTAATGGTACAATATGAATGAAAACCCGGAATTGCTAATGATGGTGAAATGAACGGGGATATTGGTAAAAAAACTGGGAAGTTACTTTATGACGGAATAAAAGAAAATGTAAAAAATGCAAATGGAATACTGCAAGAATCTTCGTCATTTAAGCGGTCATCGCACACAACATTACACTGTTCGGGACAAGCAGAAACAGGCCTTACACAAAACAAATTTGTAATCGTGATCACAATGCCAATTGACAACTCAACAAAATGAAGTGTTTGCCTGAGAAGATATCGGCTATGGCCATCTGCATGCGACAGCAAACAACATCGATGAAGCTGCACCAGATTCATCGACTGCGTCTTGATTCTTGGTCAGATTTTCACCTACCTCTAATCCTCTTTATAACATACTGATCGACACAACATAATCACTCATAAACAAAAAAGATGCACAGAAACCTATACATCTTATGTTCCATCTTCACTATTCATAAATCCCTTTAATAATCCTTCTTCTTGTAATAAAACCACCAAGGAAACAAAACACAGCCGACCACATCAAAATATAGACAATCTGAATTTTGTATTCCCACATTGTATGCCCCGTTTCTACCCCGTGAATGAAAGTCATATACGCTTTTTGCGGCAGTATCTCACAAAGCGCATTCAACAATGGATGATGCGGAGCAAAAGAAAGAAAACAGCCTGACAATACACACGTGACAACACTGATACCGCTGGACATCAAACTGATGTTTCGATCCATCACAGAAGCCATAAAGATAGCGAACCCTGTCGCAAGCATGATTAGAACACCCAGTAGCCCAGCAAGAATGTCCAAACGGAAACCAATTTCAGCATGAAAGAATACATTTGTAATCACAATGGCCAAGTATGTAGGTATGTATAGACATAAAAACGTAAAGATAAATTGAACAAGCAAATAATTCCCCACATGTACGGGAGACACCAAAATCCTTCTAAAGGTTTTGAGCATCCGGTCTTCTGGATATAACGAAGCTAATGCCACACCTTGCATCAAGACAAGCATTACGATAAAACCTAATATATTCGTTCCTGTTCCCCGTTGAGTCCTTAATTCATCCTCCCCACGGTAACTGCCTGGCATTTTTCCAGTTTCAAAAAATTGCAGAATCATTTTTTGATCCGTTTTACTTTTCAGAGTGGTCACTTTGTAATCATGTTGATTTTTTTCTACGATCGCTGCATATTTCCCTAACACCAGATCAGAAAACCTCGGCTTCTGATAAACCTCCACCACTCTAAATGCAGAGTCACTCGGCACATGCTGCACGCTGTCCTTCTCTGTTACAAATGCGATCGTTTCTTTGAAAACGGGCTCTCCGGAAAACATAATCGCAACACCAATCATCAGCGGCATAATAATCACTGCAATGATCATAATGGATTTTTTGGTCAGCATTCGTTCCCACCTGTTTCGGAATAAACTCAGCATATATATCCCTCCGGCTTACATACAACTTGTGAAACGGCAATACAAATGATGGAGGCAAATAATAGTCCTGACATAACGGGTAGCAGCATACTGAAATCGTGATCATAAATAAGGCGAAACTGACATTCTATTACCCATTTAACCGGAGAAAAAATTGATATGAAATTGACGATGTTTCCAAATCGATGAATCCCGAAGAATACGCCGCCAAAGAAAACAAAAAAAGCAATCGGAATTTGCATAAGCCCGTTCGCCTGCTCTTCATTTTTGAACAAACAGCAGAACATTGTGCCTAAACAGCAGCCAAAAAATAAAAATACATATAATAAGAGCATGAAATACGGAAGATGTTGTCCACCAAAGTTCAAACGAAACATTGTCTGGGCGACTAACACATTCATACTGTACATAATGACACTGAATATCCAGGTTGATAGTAATTTAGAAAGATATATACCGGTTGTCGAAACGGGCGCATATACAATACGGAGGTTCGCTTTCTTCACCTTTTCCTCCATAAACGTATTTGAAGCCGTCATAGCGATCAGAGCTGCAGCAAAAATCATCATATTCACTCCATAATAATCATACGAACTGACCCCAACTGCCCCAAAGCTGTTTTTCGTTACAAAGCCCATGACCAGAATGAGAACGAAAGGAAAGGCCGAATTGGCGATCACAAGAACCGGATTCCTTACAATATTCATAAAATCAAACGCTATCAATTTTAACAAATTCATTTTTTGTCTCCTAATCTCTTAAGTTTCTTCCCGTCAGTTCTAAAAATACTGTTTCTAACGATATCTCTTGTTTGTTCATGCTTAGAAGGCTGCAGCTTTGGGCACTCAATTCTTCTATGATTTTACTCAGGTGATCTTGGTTCTGCTGAACGGTCACATTTAGTTGATTGTCAGAAAAATCAACTCCTGTCACTCCTTTGATTTCTCTAATCGAGTTTTTATTTAATCGCTGAACATTCGCCAGTTGAAAAGCATATGTTATTTCTTTATTGGCTTCTCTGTACAGCTCTTCTTTTGTTCCATTGGCAATGATTCTCCCTTCATTCATGATTATAATGCGATCTGCAATAGCCTCGACTTCTTCCATATAGTGTGTAGAGTAAATGATGCTTGCACCTTTTGTTTTCAGTTCTTTTATCGATTCCAAAATGTGATGACGGGATTGTGGATCGATTCCTACCGTGGGCTCATCCATGATAATCAGTTTCGGCTGATGGGCAATGGCGCACGCAATGTTTAATCTTCTTTTCATCCCGCCTGAAAACGTCTTTGGCTTGTCATCTTTTCGGTCATATAGCTGTACGAGCTCCAAAGCCTCTTTGACTCGGGCTTTGAGTTCTTCCCCTTTAAGAGAATAAAGACTGGCAAAAAAACGAACATTTTTCTCAGCGGAGATTTCCTCATAAATCGCGAGATCTTGAGGTACAATCCCGATGCCTTTCTTCATTTCCTTTGACCCTTTTTTTACATCATGGCCCAATATTGTAACGTTTCCGGAACTAGCCGACAATATCCCGGATAACATATGAATGGTGGTACTTTTCCCAGCACCATTTGGGCCTAACAAGCCAAGAACTTCCCCCTCTCTCACTTCAAACGAAATCCCATCTACCGCTGTTTTGTTTCCGTACTGCATTTTCAAATCTTCAACTGCCACCACGTTGTTCATACATGTCTCCTTTTTACATTCTCCGTTTTGAGAATTCCTGCAATAAATTTGTTTTCAAATCGTCCCGATTTTGTTCAATGTCAAAATCAGCAGCGTTTTCTTCAAAGCCATCCTGTTCCTCTCCGTCAAAACTGTACAGTTTCTTCAATAAAACCCACAATGTTTCCAACTCTTCCGTAGAAAACCCTTTAAATAGATCTGCCATAAAGTACACCGCTTTTTCACCGCATTCCTCCATGACACGCTTGCCTGAATCAGTAATCTTCACATTAACCGCTCGCTTGTCGCGTTTACTCGGAACAGTAATGACATAACCTCTTTTTTCAATACTACTGACAAGCCTATTGATGTTTTGTTTTGAAGTGCCTAATTTTTTTGCGATGTTGTTAAATGTCGTTTCCTCTTCCGGTAAATGCAGTATGGCAACCATTGTCATAAATTGTCTTGACGTTAAGCTTTCATAATAATCATCCCCGCGTGATTGGATTTTGTTTAAAACAGAAAAAAGAGTAGCGTAAGATTGTTGCATTAAAAATAAATCTTTCAGTTCTTTTGAATAATCCATGTTATTCCCTCCTAAATAGACAATATGTTGTCAATAACATCATAACACTTCTTAATTAATTGTCAACATATTGTCTATTTTCGTTAGAAAAGTTTCAGATCCAGATCCTTCGACAATACAAAAGACAAAAAGCGCCCTGTTGCAGGGGCGCTTTTTGATTAAGATGCATATTGAGGAGATGTTTCCTCCTTTACTGCTTTTTCTTCAGGTATATGAATGCATTTCGTCATGACCGCACTTGCAAGGTAAAGAACCGCAAAGATCCAGACGACGCCTTGCGCACCGATAAGGCCTATGAACAACCAAGCAAGCGCGGGACCGACAAACGCTGATAAACCTGCAGCCAAATTCAATACAGACATGGCTGCTCCTTTGTCTTTTCCGGCCACCGTCGGCACAATTGCACCGATCGGCACATAGCCTGCCAGCAAACCGCCCCAAATAAAGCCGATCACGCTGACAACCGCTACACTTCCGCCGGAGAAAACAGGTGCGTAGTATAATAAGACGGTGAAAATACCGCAACCGACTCCGCCGAACCACATCACAGTATTTTTCCAGCCGAATTTATCGCCGACAATTCCAAAGATAAGGTTAAACACAATGTTCCCCAGAAAAATGGTTCCCCAAATTTGCAGCCACACATTGGTCGAAATTCCGTGCTGAGCCATGTGCATCGGCAAAAAGACTGGGAATCCATATGTACCAATGCTGTTGATGATTCTGATGATTCCGCCTGTAAGCACGCGCGGGTTTGTAAATAGAATCGTTACCCCTTTTAAAAGCTCCTCGGCTGTTTCTGATCGTTTTCTTTTCTTCTTTTCAAAACGGTCTTTATTGATAAACAATGCGAAGAATGCACCTAGACATACCCAGAATATAGAGCTCCAAAGCGTATTCAAATAACCGAACGCTTTGATCGCGTAGCTTGAGTACCAAGCACCGAATACAAACATGCCCAGGCAATAGGCAATCCAAAACCAGCCGACAGCAGTGCTCAGTCTGTTTTGCGGTGTTCTGTAAATGACCCATGTCAAGAAAGAATAAGCAAATAGCGGGTAGCCTAACCCTTTTACGAAGTAAGTCACATACATCACAGGGAGGTTTAGCTGTTCAAACCCAAACACGATAAAGGCTGCTGTACCGATTACATAAAACAACAGCCCCATAAACATCGTCCGTTTTGCGCCAAATGCTTCGAGACATACACCTGAAAACCAGGAAGCTATGGCAAGCGCAATCCCGTAAATGCTAAAAATGGAAGCAGATTGCTGAACAGTCAGTCCGTTTTCGGTCAGAAACGGGCTGAGCCAGCCTTGTTCAAGTCCGTCTCCCATCATAAACAAAACAACTCCTAAAAATCCCCACGCAAGCCGCTTTGGTATACCAATTTTATCTAACATATCTGTTTCCTCCTTAGATGCTTATATACATTACCGTATTACCTTATTAAAGCTAAAAATTAGACAATTCCTCAAAACATCCGGATATGCCGCCTTATATCAACACTTTGCTTTCTGACCCTGAAAAAAAGCGCTGAGTTTGCTTCCATTCCTCATATAAAGCCAATTCTGTCTGACAGCTCTTCGGTTCGATCACCCGGACATTTGCTGACATCTCCTCCGTTAATTGAAAGCTTTCATTGCAAATGACTGCAGCACCAACGACAGATGCCTGATGATATCCCTCTTTGACATAGATTTTTTTCTGAAGAAGGTCAGCGATATATTGAGTGAGCGCTTTGCTTTGGAATCCCCCTCCGCACACCCAAACATAGTCACGTTTAAACGGAGTAACCTCTGTTAAAATATCAAAGTTCCATTTGATTGAAAATGCGATCTCTTCTAGCGCTGCACGTACAAAATGTGCCCTCTTTAAATCTGCTGAAAGCGGAGTGTCAAAAAGAAAACCGCCTCTCGTTAATGCATTCTTTTCAGCTGATAAATAAGAGCCGAGAGCCGCTATACACGCATTGTTTTCTTTTGCTAGTGCAGAAATTTCCTCCTCCATTACGTCGTACGATTCATTCGGATAGAAAATCTGTTTTAATTTTTGATAATTCAGACCGGTAATTCCCGGATTCGTTTCCACTAGCCAATGCCCTTGATCTGTATGGCAGTTCAGCCAGGCTTTATGTTTTGTGTCGCCATGGTCCGCAGTAATTTTGGTTATTGGCGTTGTTGTCCCTGATACGATGACAATGTCCTCAAGTCCAGCTCCGGTGCTTTTCACAGCTAGCTGTGTATCCCCGCCCCCGGTTATCACCTTAGCATTTATTGAAAGACATAATTCGGCTGCATATTCATTTGCTATTGTTCCAATTGCTGTTCCCGCTCTTACAAGAGGCGGAAGGAGAGATGGAGAAAAGCCGAATATGTCGCACATCTCTTCTGACCAAGTGTTATGCTTCACATCAAACAGCAGAGTTTCTGTTGCCTGCGATGGTTCATATGTTAGGATTCCGCTCAGTTGGTATGTCACCCAATCACTGATGCTTGTAAAGCTTGCAGTCTTTTCCCATAAAGAAGGCTGGCGCTGCTTCAAACCATAAAGCTTGAGTGCAGAAAAAAGCGCAGTTGGCAGACGGCCTGTACGGCTGTATATCTCTTCCCGATCGGGAATGCTCTCCTCCCACTCTCGGCCACGGTTATCTATGTTCGGCAGCCCGAGAAAAGAGTCACCGTTTTGATCGATCAGAACAATCCCCTGTCTTTGACTCGTCGATGTCAACCCAATGATGTCAATATCACGCGAACGGGATAGCGCACGTTTTGCCAACCTCATTACTTGCTTCCACAGTATCTGAGGGGAAAAATAACGGCTGTCCGGGTAAAGCGCCTCAGTGGAATACTCGATGTCCTCCCGTTCAACCGTTTGAACAATGCCTGAGACACTCACGACCGCTACCCTCGCATTGCCTGTGCCGATATCGAAAACGAGATAGCCTTTTTGTTTTTTCATTCTGTTAACCTCTTTTCTTTACCTCTGTTCTCAGTTTGTCTTTGTTATACAATATCGGAATATTGGGAATATTTTCAACCTTCCACTTTTTGAGGGCATCATTCATGATCGACACGTGATGATCCTCTACTTCAAAGGTTGCCCCAGCGAGATGCGGTGTTGCCAGAACATTAGGCAATGAGATCAATTCATAATCCGATTCCTCTGGAGGTTCATGATAAAAAACGTCTAGTATCGCACCTCTGATTTTATGTTCTGTTAATACAGATAAAAGATCTTCACGGTTTACAACAACTGCTCTTGAAGTATTGACGAAAATCGCACTCTCTCTCATCAAATCAAAATATTGCCGATCTATCAGTCCAAGTGTTTCCTCAGTGCGAGGCAGATGGACAGAAACGATATCACTGTCTGAAAACACCGTTTTAAGAGATACTTTTTCATACAGCGGATGATCGTCTTGAATGTATGGATCGTAATACTTTATTTTACAGTCAAACGCAGTCAGCAGTTTTGCAATCCTTTGACCAACCGCGCCGAACCCAATCATGCCAACCGTTTTTCCTGTTAGCTCATTTCCTTTAAATTTGACATAAGCCTGCAGGTAATCACTTTTCCACTTTCCATCCTTCAGCCATTGATTCGAGGCGCTGGTATGACGGAGAAAGGAAATAACATTTCCAATAAACATTTCGGCAACGGCTTGTGCATTCCGCCCTGGTGTATAAAAAACAGGTATGCCCCTTTTTGAAGCAGCTGCCACATCCACATTGGAGGGCATTCCCCTGCAAACACCGACAAATGAAAGTTCGGGAACAGAAGCAAATACGCTGTCTGTTACCTGATCAAGCTCAGTAATCAAACCTGTCGCATTTGTTGCCTTTAGCAGCTGAATGAGTTCATCCTCCCGATATGCCCGGCCTTGTTCTTTCCAAGATTGATAAATAACTGAGCCAAACAAGTTTTTTAGCTCTTTTCGCCCTTCTTCGTTGTACGGCGCTGTAACCAAAACCGTCATGGTGCAAAACATCCTTTTCATCGTATTTTTTCATAAAAAAATCTCTTTCCGAAGATGGAAAGAGATTCATATATAGGCGCGCTCTGTTACAGGCAGACACCGGTATAAACCTTGCTTTCCTATCTTTCAAGCTGACGCTTGCTGGAATTGGCACAATAATGTTGCCGAGGTTTCATAGGGCCAGTCCCTCCACCTCTCTGGATAGAAAATGTTGAGTATGTAATTTTCAGAATTAAGAATACGTTTATCATAAAGAAGTCTCAGATTGATGTCAATCTCTTTTTTCAGAATTGACGTTATCATCCGAAATGTTATAATTCTTACAAAATATCTAACTAGAGAGGAACTGGGCCATGAAATCTTTTGCCACACAACAAAACGGCA
This sequence comes from Bacillus sp. F56, assembly GCF_001748205.1. NCBI lineage: Bacteria > Bacillati > Bacillota > Bacilli > Caryophanales > Bacillaceae > Bacillus > Bacillus sp. F56. Next base: position 324,160 of record NZ_BDFC01000006.1, on the reverse strand, counting down.
TTTTTAAATCCGTTTGCTCGCTCGACTGCCCGGATCAGTGCGGATTATTAGTACATAAAAAAGACGGAAAAATTGTGAAAGTGCAGGGAGATCCCGATCATCCTGTCACAGCTGGAAACATATGCAACAAAGTCCGAAACATGACGGAGCGCATCTATGATGAAAAGCGGCTGACTACACCGCTTAAACGGACAGGCGCGAAAGGCCAAGCGATATTTGAACCGATTTCCTGGGAAGAGGCGATTGATACGATCACCTCCCGCTGGAAGCAGCTGATTGATGAAATGGGAGCTGAAAGCATACTTCCTTACAGCTTTTACGGAAATATGGGGAAATTGACAGCTGAAGGAATGGACCGCCGCTTTTTTTACCGCATGGGATCAAGCCAGCTTGAACGGACGATTTGCAGCAAAGCGGGATCTGAAGGCTATAAATATACAATGGGCATAAGCGCGGGAATCGATCCTGAGGAAACCATTCATACAAAACTATTTATTTTTTGGGGAATTAACGCTGTCAGCACAAACATGCACCAAATTACAATCGCCCAAAAAGCGCGAAAAAAAGGTGCCAAAATTGTCGTGATCGATGTACATAAAAATCAGACAGGGCGTCTTGCAGATTGGTTTATTCCAATAAAGCCGGGAACTGACAGCGCACTTGCTCTTGGCATTATGCACATTCTATTTAAAGAAAACCTTCACGATGAAGCATTCCTGTCTGAATACACGGTCGGCTACGACAAGCTCCGTGAACACGTGAAACAGTATAATCCGGAAAAGGTATCAATGATCACCGGGATCAGCACTGAAGATATTTATCAGCTGGCAAGAATGTATGGGAAAGTCTCCCCTTCTTTTATCAGAATCGGAAATGGAATCCAGCATCACGATAACGGCGGGATGATTGTAAGGACGATTGCCTGTCTTCCGGCGATCACCGGCCAATGGCTGCATAAAGGGGGCGGCGCCATTAAGCATAACAGCGGAATTTTAGAATATAACACAAATGCCTTGCAGCGGCCCGACTTATTGAAAGGACGCACACCGAGGTCGTTTAATATGAATCAGCTTGGCAAGGTGCTTTTGGAAACAGATCCGCCTATCCGCTCTCTTTTTATTTACGGAACAAACCCTGCCGTCGTCGCGCCGGAAGCAAACAAAGTCAGACAGGGCTTGCTGCGGGAAGACTTGTTTACTGTGGTTCATGATTTGTTTTTAACGGAAACGGCTGCATATGCGGACATTGTACTGCCTGCAACATCCGCTTTTGAGAACACTGATTTTTATACCTCCTACTGGCACCATTACATTCAGCTTCAGCAACCGGTGATTGAGAACTATGGAGAAAGCAAGTCTAATACTGAGGTGTTCCGATTACTGGCTGAAGCAATGGGATTCACAGACCAGGAGCTCAAGGATTCAGATGAAGAATTAATCCGCCAAGCGCTTGACCATCCAGATAATCCGCATTTGGCAGAGATTAATTACGATTCACTTACTAAGCATTCATTTATGAAAGCGAAACGCGATAAACCGCTGTTTCCTGGCAAACTTCCAACGCCAAGCGGAAAAATAGAATTATATTCAGAACAAATGAAACAAGCTGGCTTCCCGGCTTTACCGACATTTACGCCTCTTGTAACCGATAATGAACATCCTTTTATGTATGTTCCGGCGCCAAACCATAATTTCTTAAACTCAACGTTTTCAAACAATGAAAAACACATCAAGCTCGAAAAGACGCCAAAGCTCTTTATCAACACAAAAGATGCTGAAGAACATGGAATCGTTGATGGGGCTCCTGTACGAGTTTGGAACAGCCGGGGAGAATGTGAGCTGACCGCATCAGTCGGAGAACAAGTGCTGCCAGGTGTCGTTGTCAGCCAAGGATTATGGGCAGATGAGCAAGGAAAAAAACAGCTTGTAAACGCGCTAACCCCAGACCGGCTGTCCGATATGGGGGGCGGCGCCACCTTTTTTTCAGGCCGTGTACAGATTGAAAAGGTTTGAAAAAACAGCCAGTATTCGTTTTGGCTGTTTTCTTTCAAATTTAATGAAACCTGGAGCATGCCAAGCCCGTATATCATAACATTGACATAATGGAGGCATGCATATGGACGTTTTTTTAGGAATCGGTATTGCTTTGGCTGGCTATTTTATCAGTGAAGGCTTAAAGCAAATGAACCATCCAAAAGCATATGAAAAAAGTGATACCTATCTTATAAAAGAACGAGATATTCACTTTTACATCGGACATTTTTTAGGAATTACTACAGCTGAGGCTAAACAGTTAGCCGGAGATATGAAAGACATCCCTTACATCGAAATAAACGGAAAAAGATATGTACAGAAACAGATGTTAAAAGAATGGACATTTACATTAGTTGAAAAACAGCAGGGTTAATATAGAAAAACTGAGGAGAGCGCAATGCTCTCCTCAGTTTAGTTTAACTATATGGTTTGACCCTTTGCCATAAGCGATGTTAAAACGATTAACCCCATCAATTTCTTTCCTCAAACAGGACAAAATGTCCGTTCCACTACAATAGATTTTATATTCCCTTTGATTGATGACGTTATCATCTTGATGAACGTATGTATCGTAAAAACTTAGAAAACCTATTCGGATTGAATATGTGCTCTCATTATGCCCTTCCATACTGGGCCTTTATCCGCCCGAAGCTGTACGTTTATAAAGGATCAGGGAATCCCAGAACCAGTAAATCACTGCAGCTGTAATACTTAACAGATAATAAATATACGATTGCAATGTCCTTGCTATTGACGCAGGTTCACTAATAAAAAATAACAGGAAAGCCGCGATAAAAGCAATCACACTGTAAATCAATAGATACATGACATTGAATGTTCCCGCTTTTTTCTGCAACATCATTTGCAGCGGAACAGCAAAAAGGCCATACATAACGAAAGAATATAGTCCGAAAAACAAACCAAACGTAAGGCTGGATAGCCCTAATGTCATTAGATAATATGCTGCGATTTTTTTCATTTTTTCACCCCCCTTGTTTGATTTATTCACAGTGCTGTTAGTATACATTCACAACCTTTGTATTTCTTTTATCGAGATGTCTTCCCCCACTGCCATACGCAATGCGAAGATAAAAAGTTTCAAAAATGCCGGCTTTTTATTAAATAATACGATTGGCATGGAGATGCCTCTCCTGATTGTCCAAATCGCGAATGAAAAAAACGAATGAATACCTGATCAACAGACAAAATAAGAAGAGTTGATATTTCAACACTTTTCGTAAAGGAGTGAAACCTATGAGCCAAAAAGGAATTCAAAATTCAAGTATTGAACAAATAAAAAATGACCATGAGACTGAGACAGCTTTTAAAGCAGATGATCCTAAAAAACATGGTTCTTCTGATCCTAAAAGAACGAAATAAGTTCTTGCCCTCATTAAAATTTCAATAATCTGGAGGAAGTAAAGTGACTCAAAAAAACGGAGCCGACAGACCTGATGATTATAAAAGATTTTCTTCAATAGACAAGGAATATAATTTTCAGCAATCTGTAAGCAGCAATGCTGAGACAGAAAACACTGAAACACAAACTCATAACAAAGAAAACATAAATGACACAACGGATGTAGCCGGGAAATCCTTTGAGCCCTCGGATTATAAAGGAACTACACAATTAGAAAAAGGATTGGCTGAGACTCACGAACAAGTCAGCGATGACTATTTTGAAGGGACGATCGATCAAAACTTGGACTAGTCATTCAAACGGAACGAGCTTGAGAAAAAAGCCGGTTCCGTTTTTAGAAACAATCTCAATAAAGGCAGTAAAACCCCACCTCATGAGATGGGGTTTTGCGCTTTAGTAATCTGATTAATATTTAAAACGGTTAATGACGGATTGAAGTTCTTCCGCCAACTGAGATAAAGATTCTGCAGCATAGGAGATTTCCTCCATTGAATGTAGCTGTTCCTCTGATGATTTTGCAACCGCTTCTGTATTTGCTGACGTTTCTTTTGTTCCAGCGGCCAATGTATGAACTGTGTGCTGAATCACTTCAACGCCTGAAGTAAGCTGTTGAGTTGCTGCTGCGACTTCTTGTATTTGAGAAGTGACCTGTTCCACCAGGTTCAGGATTTCATTGAAATTTCCTGTTGTTTCTTGAGAAAGAACCATACCTGAGGTCACATTTTCTTGAACAACCTTAATATTATTTACCGTTTCTATCGATTCATTTTGGATGGTCGCCACCACGGATTGGATGTGGTTTGCTGATTTATTTGTTTCATCCGCTAATTTCCGAACTTCTTCAGCCACCACAGCAAATCCTTTTCCTTGCTCTCCCGCTCTGGCCGCCTCAATCGCTGCGTTTAGGGCCAACAAATTGGTCTGCTCGGAAATTGTCGTGATAAGCGAGGAAATATCACTGATTTCTGCTGTGCTCGCTACCAATGCCTGTAATCCATTCCCGGCTGAATCTACGGATTTATCAATAAATTTCATCTGATCTAACATCTTGTTAACTGATTTAGATCCTATTTCAGCCTTGTCTCTCATCGAAGAAGAAAGATCCGCTATGTTCCCTGTATTTGAAGCAACAGATGATATACTGTCTAATAATTCAGTGATGGATTCTGCGCTCTTTTCTGTCATTGAGCTTTGCTTCACATTGCTGTCTGCAGCCATCTGCATGGATTGGGAAATATGTTCAGATGTTGATTTTGATTCTTCTGCGCTTGCGGATAATTCTTCGGAGGAAGCGGCGACTTGTTCAGATGAACTGCTGATTTGCTTCACAATTTGCGATAATGAATGAGTAAAAGCATTAAAAGATTGGGCAAGCTGGCCAAATTCATCTTTATTTTTCACAATGACTTTTTTGGTTAAATCAGCCTCACCGTGGGCAATTTCTTCTAGCTGCTTATTTATGCTTCTTAGTGGCACCATAATGGACTTTAACAGCATTATGCTTAGAACAATGCCTAATATTACTGATATTCCTGTGACAGTGATGATGAGCCATTGACTCATTTTCCCATTGCCCCGTATTTCATCCTTTAGATCTTCTACCTCTTGATCCAGGCGATCAGACAGCTTATTGACAGTCGGATCTACGACTTCTTTTCTTAGTGTTCTTTCTTCCCCAAAATGGATGGTTTCTGCTTTTTTCGGATCTGAAGAGTAGGCTGTTAATACTTGCTGATTCAAAGCTCTATACTGAGTAAAACTTGTCTTAATGTCTTCAATATTGGATTGATACTTCTCTTCATCAATCAAGTCATTAACCCGATCAAGGCTCTTTAAGACATCGTCTGATTTTTCCTTCATGCCTTCGTCATATTCTTTGTCTCCAGTAATCAAGAAGCCTCTTTCATCATTTGATAACCCGGTCAATTCATACTGAATGTGTTTCATCTCTTTTTGGAATTCCATTTTGTCTTTAAGTTCTTCATTCTTTTTCACAATAGAAGAAATCATAAAAACTGAGGAGCCCCCAATTCCAATGATTGAAACAACTAGTATTGATATAATCCCCAGCAATTTTGTTTTCACTTTCATGTGTCGTTTTCCCTTTCTCCACGAAGTAATGGCTGAAATAAAATATATTCAAGCGTGTGACTCCAATTCGTTTACGCTTATGCCCATAATATCGACACGTGTTATCAAGTTTTATAGTGATGTTTTCACATGAATAAGCAAATGTTTTGACGTCTCTTAACTTGCAGAAAAACCTTAAATGAAATTTGCAGACTTTTGCGGTATGTAAGTCACTCTTATTCGTTTTTCTAAAAAAGGCTTTTCCCATCTCAAATTGGCTGAACAGGCTGTTTTCTCGAAAATATAATGACAATACGCAGCATACATTTAAGGAGCGATACACTAAAATGGGGATCATCAATGGCAAAGAATTCATTGACCGATTGAACAAACTAGAAAACGAAATATGGTATGATGGCAAAAAAATAAAGGGTAACATTTCTGATCATCCGGCATTTAAAGGAATACTCAAAACAAAAAGCTCGCTTTATGAACTGCAAACAAAGGATGAGTTAATAAACGAAATGACTTATTGCCTTCCTGGAGATCATGATCGAATCGGCCTTTCCTATCTCCAGCCTAAGACCAAGAATGATTTGAAAAAAAGAAGAAACATGATTGAACATTGGGCTAGACACACTCACGGAATGATGGGGAGAAGTCCGGATTACATGAATACGGTTATGATGAGCTTTGCTTCGTCAGCAGAGCTTCTAAAAGATAAAGAGAATTGCTTTCCTGAACATATACTAGATATGTATAAACACGCTGCTAAGCATGACCTTTCTTTTACCCATACATTCATTACCCCGCAAGTGAACCGGTCACAGTCCTATTTCGGGCTAAGTGAAAAACCGATATCTGCTAAAGTCATTGATAGAACCGAAAAAGGTTTAATCATTCATGGCGCGCGTCTGCTTGCAACACAAGGCGGGTTGACTGACGAAATATTGGTTTTTTCAGCGCCTAAATTTTTCTTTGAAACAGATGAAGCTTATGCTTTTTCACTCCCTTCTAATACAAAAGGCGTCAAATTCATCACAAGAGAATCATTTGTGTTAAGCGACTCTGCCTTTAATCACCCCTTAAGCTCAAGGTATGAAGAGATGGATTCAATTGTAGTTTTTGATCATGTGTTAGTGCCATGGAATCGTGTGTTTTTTTACGATAATGTGGAAGCAGCTAAAGAATTTATGACAAAAAGCTCATTTCATGCTTTTACCTTTCACCAGGTTGTCATTAGGCAAATGATAAAAATTGAATTTCTATTAGGCGTTGCACAGCTTCTGGTTGACACCATTAATGTTTCCGAATATCAGCACATACAAGAAAAGCTCTCTGAAATCATTGTGGGATTGGAAACAATCAAAGCGCTCATTGACAAGTCGGAAAATGACGCTCAATTAGATGAATTCGGCTATATGCGCCCTAGTTTAATTCCTCTTCAAGTCATCAGTACGATTATTCCTAAGCTGTATCCTCGATTTACTGAAATCATACAATTAATTGGAGCTAGCGGAATGGTGACACTGCCTACTGAAAATGCATTTGATTCAGAGATACGGGAAGATCTTGACCAATATCTTCAAGCAACCAATACAAATGCTGAAGAACGGGTGAAAATTTTCCGATTGGCATGGGATTTAACAATGAGCTCATTCGGAACAAGACAAACCCACTACGAAAGATACTTTTTCGGAGATCCTATTCGGATTTCAAGCAGGCTGTATACCAGCTATCCAAAGCAGGAGCAGTTGAACATCATAAAAGCATTTTTACAAGCAGATGTAGAACAATGAAAAAAAACAGCGGGAAAAGATCCGCTGTTTCGTATTTTTTATTTAGGAAACTGTACATGCCCTGGCACTGTATATGCATTGGACGTTCCGCTTTCAGGCAGCTTTGGAATGGTGTCTTTCACGACTTTCCCGCGAATGTCAGTTATTCTGACTTTGAGAGAGCCTGTCCCTAAATTCGTACTGACAAAATGGTTATAGTCCATTTTGTCCATGTTGATCCACTTGCCATTTTTTTCATATTCCATTTTCATAACAGGATATCTGTGGTTTCTGACTTGAATTGCCGCCCACCACCTGCTGCTGCCTTCTTTGACCCGGTACGTGAAATTCCCGGTGATTGGAGCTTTGACAACACGCCATTTAATATTGATTTTTCCATCTTTCATATTCCCGATTTTACGGAAGGCATTAGGTGACAGATCGAGAGCTCCCCGAGCACCTTCGGGATATAGATCAGTAACATAAACGATTGTTTTCCCTTTTGGCCCTTCAACTTCCAAATAAGAGCCGGCAAGAGCTGCTTTTACTCCTCCGTAATTGAGATCCGCTGGATTTATTGCAGTAATCTCCATATCGGAAGGAATGGGATCCAACAGGAAAGCTCCTCCTGAATAACCTGACCCTGTATACGTTGCATATCCTTCATGCAGGTCGTCATATGCTGCCGAAGCTTGCGGGGAAAAACAGAGGATCGTCAATAAAACCATACCAACAAATGCACTCATGATCTTTTTCATACTTGGTCCTCCTCAAACCAGACTTCAAATGAGAATCATTATCATTATAAGACTCAATCCAACTGGTTTGAAAGAGGAAATAGATTCATAGTTGATTTTAAGGCGAATTCACTATCATTCATATATCTAATGAAGCGTACTTATGAAAAAAGCAATTCGAATGAACGAATGTGCACATCAGCCGAATTTCTTATTTTCACCTCACAAAATTCACATAACAATCAAAAAATGAGACAGCCTGTTGGCCTGATAACAGCTATGCAGGAAAAGCTATTTTTCCCCGCTTAGTTTCAACTTAGCTGTCATCATAATGCCAAAGATCAGCACAATCGGAACCCAAATAATGAAGCGGTTAAAATTAGGTTCACTCAGAGCAACAATAATAGCTCCCACACAATATAAAATAATAGCCAGTGCTCTTAACACAGTATCTCTTAAGAAAGTCTTCTTTTGCTTCTTAAAAAACAAACGGCCGGATATATCCTCTAATAGAGAAGCGAGTGTTCCGGTCAACACAGTTGAAGAAATACCTGCGATCCCCAGTTTTTTGGCTGCTATCGTTTGAATCCCCATGGAAATGCTCATGAGTATAATCAAAATGTGCACAGGAACAAAAGCCCGGTAAAAAGAAAGACAAGCAAAGACAAATAAAATGAATGCTTCAAGTGCAAGGGCTTTTGTTACAGCAGCAGGCCAAAGGGTATTTTCCGCCTTTCCGACAATCAGTGTTGCAATGATCACGCCGCATATAAATCCAATGAGCGCAGTTAAGGAATTGAAAACAGTGACCTGAAGGGATTTGCCGATAGCTAATCCCAATAATACAATGTTTCCAGTCATATTAGCTGTGAACACATGTCCCAAGCTTAAATACCCAATTACATCCACGATTCCAGCTGTTAAACATAAAAGTGATAGCAAGGTGTTTCGATAAGCGGCTGCAGTCAACGTTGTATCAATCCTTTCTTCTATTTCAATTGTTAGTATGTCTTTTGACGCAATCTGTATTTTTTAAGTAACCAAGCATTAATTGGGAAGATAGAACCTATCATTCCTTTCCATTAACTGTAATAATAATCTCCGCAAGGAAATGATTAAAATTGGAAGGAAGTATATTGTAATGAAACGATTTTGTTTATGGTTCGCCGTGTTTGGTTTGTTATTGGTTCTCTTGCCTGATAAAGCGTTAGGCGCAGTTGATTTTCCGAATACCTCGACAAATGGCCTTTTAGGATTTGCCGGAAATGCTAAAAATGAAAGAGGCATTTCCAAAGCGGGCACAACGGGTGGGAAAAACGGGCAGATTGTTTACATTCAAAGCGTAAATGATTTAAAAACCCATCTAGGAGGATCCACACCAAAAATTTTAGTGCTCCAAAATGATCTTTCCGCATCTGCGAAAACAACAGTTACCGTTGGCTCAAATAAAACACTCGTGGGCTCTTATGCGAAAAAAACGCTGAAAAATATTTATTTAACAACCTCTTCAGCTTCTGGAAATGTCATTTTTCAAAATTTAACGTTTGAACACAGTCCGCAGATTAACGGAAATAATGATATCCAGCTTTATTTAGACTCCGGCATGAACTATTGGATAGATCACGTCACATTCTCAGGCCACAGCTATAGTGCAAGCGGGAGTGATTTGGACAAACTCCTGTATATCGGTAAATCAGCTGATTATATCACGATCAGCAACTCAAAATTTGCGAATCATAAATACGGTTTGATTTTAGGATACCCAGATGATTCTCAGCATCAATATGACGGCTACCCCCACATGACAATCGCAAATAATTATTTTGAGAACCTGTATGTTAGAGGCCCGGGTCTGATGAGATACGGATACTTTCATGTTAAAAACAATTACAGCAACAATTTTAACCAGGCGATTACGATTACCACAAAAGCAAAAATATATTCCGAATATAATTACTTTGGGAAAGGCAGTGAAAAAGGCGGAATCCTTGACGACAAGGGCACCGGTTATTTCAAGGATATAGGCAGCTACCCTTCACTCAACAAGCAAACCTCCCCTTTGACTTCATGGAGTCCTGGGTCAAATTACAGTTATCGCGTTCAAACACCGGAGTATACAAAAGAATTTGTCACGAAATATGCCGGATCACAAAGTACAACTCTGGTATTTGGCTACTGATATAAAAGAGGCCTGCGTAAAAAACGCCGTGCCTCTTTTTGTTCTTAAACGCGATTTTTAAACGATCCTTGGTCAAACCAAAAAGCATTATTTCTTTTTCACAATAACTTCTTAACTGTCTTTCTTATTATACCAGTTTATCGCAAGTAAAAAGAAATCATTGTCTGGTCCTGTATGAAATGAACGTTCGTCCCACACACTATTCAAAAACCCCTAAAAAGGATGATGGACATGTGCGGCAGGTTTACTTTATTCTCTGCATTTGATGATATTATTGACCAGTTTGACATCAATCAATTTTTTCCTAAAGATGAATACCAGCCGAGCTATAATATCGCACCATCACAAAACATTCTTGCGATCATCAATGATGGATCAAATAATCGCTTAGGCAAGCTTAGATGGGGGCTTATTCCTCCTTGGGCAAAAGATGAAAAGATCGGTTATAAAATGATCAATGCTCGAGCCGAAACAATAACCGAGAAACCGGCTTTTAAAAGACCGCTTGTCAGCAAACGCTGCATCATCCCTGCCGACAGTTTTTATGAATGGAAACGGTTTGATTCCAAGACCAAAATCCCATTGCGGATCAAATTGAAATCATCTGCTCTTTTTGCGTTTGCTGGCTTATATGAAAAGTGGAACACCCATCAAGGTGACCCTCTTTATACCTGCACCATCATAACAACTGAGCCTAATGAGCTCATGAAAGATATACACGACCGGATGCCGGTTATATTGGCCCGTGATTTTGAAAAGGAATGGCTAAATCCTCACAATACAAACCCTGAATATCTGCAAAGCTTGCTTGTGCCTTATGAAGCTGATGACATGGAAGCATACCGGGTTTCATCATTAGTAAACTCACCTAAAAATAATTCATCTGAGCTTCTTGATGTACAGAATCGTCTGTAGTGATTGCGATTCTATAGTAAGAACTTGCAAAATGGCTTTGTTCCTTAGGGCCAATCTATTTTTGTTTCAATGAATATTTAGTACACAGATCAATTAGTTATTCTTTTTCAGTTTTAAATAATATCATTATGTAAACTTAATGTTAATCCAATGATGTAAAAAGAATTTACATCGCTTATAAAATTTCACTTTTCAATTTTGTCAGCAAAAAAACTGAACCACATTAAACTGATAAAACCTGCCGCACCTGTGATTGCAAATATGATATACGCCCATATAGGTAAATCCATATCCTTTCCTCCTAAGAATTAAATTTTTTTATCTTACATTAAGGTCTTCTTTCTTTGTCTATCCAGTGTAATACCTAAACAGTTTAAAGCTCATTACAATACGATTCAAGCAGAAAACCCCTACATAACGCATACATAGGGATTAAATAAAAACGCAGGCCGACACCTAGCTCTAGTTACTTTAAGACCACTGTGTGATCGGTTCAGTCTTTACGTGCCTGGATATTTTACAACAGGCACTTTCTTCTTACGCAGAGAATCAAGCATGACTGATCCAGCATTTAAGTTGCTTTGCACTAATTCTTTAGGGGTCAATGCCATCCATTGATTGAGTGACACATCTGCATAGCGGTCACTTTTGAACATTTCTAAAAACCATAAGGTTTCTGTACCAGTGTTTTGTATATAGTGTCCCGCATTAGAAGGCACGTATCCAACGTCACCTGCTCTATAGTCAAATGTGCGGGCAGTCCCATTCCCGATAAATACTGTCATGCGTCCCTGCCCTGTTAGATAATACTGCCACTCATCGCTATTAGGGTGCCAATGAAGCTCTCTCATCGCGCCAGGCTCAATCTGAACAAGTGCAGCGGCTATCGTTTTTGAAATCGGGAAGTTAGAAGAATCCACAATTCGTACGCTCCCCCCTTGCATTTGAATTGGGGGTTGATTTAGCAACTCGTGTTTAAAGGTCATGGGTACTTTTCCATATGGTGACTGAATGTCTTCACTTTCGACTGATCCCGGCACATTCCCTTGGTAGATATAGACTTGCTCTGAAGGAAGAGAGTTGAAAGCATTCTCCGGCACACCAAAATTCGCAGAGAGAACATCTTTTGGGGTGTGTGCAAGCCAATCAGAAATGGTTAACGTTGAAAACTCAGAAAAGTTTCCATCATCGAAAACGAGCAGAAATTCGCAGTGTTCTAATCCCTGTATGGAATGCGGAATTCCTGCCGGGAAGTACCAAAGGTCGCCGGGGCCAACATCAGCAATGAAATTTCGTCCGTCTTGGTCAACAGCGGTGATACGTGCCCGTCCCAAAAGCATATAAGCCCACTCCGCTTGCTTATGCCAATGAAGCTCGCGGACACCTCCCGCAGTTAAGCTCATGTTTACCCCTGCAATCGCAGTCGAAATCGGAAGTTGTCTGACGGTGATTTCTCTTGACCAGCCGCCATGATCTAGTTTCATGGGAGCGTCTGAAAATGAAAATCTCAAGTTAGGAATCATACCTTCATCTGTAACAGGCGGAACAAGTATATTCGGATTTTGAATGTCCCGCATCATATTTCGCGGGCCTGCATCGATAGCTCCAGCTCCATCACTTCGAATAGGCTGCGGCACGTTTCTGTCTTCATGATTGATTGGTTGTTGTTCCAACAGCATGCACCTCGTTTTAGAAATGAACAAGATTTTATTTCAGCCTATGCAGAGTCTTAGATTGCTGTGCCTAGGAATCCGCAAATAAAAAAGTGACCACAAATGTGATCACAAATACATCAAATAAGCTATTGTTTATACCATGGCTTCTTATGTAATTTGATTTCTTCTGTCTGTTTTTTCTGGCCTGTCTTCCACTCTACCTTCACTAATACATCATGTCCTATCACTTCATCTTCAGGCATATAATCAAAGGTGGCGATATGGTCCTCCATATGTCCCCCACCTGGCATTTCTTCACCTGTGTATTCTGATAAGTCGTACTCATCTATGTGATCATCTTGATATTTTTCGCCATCTACATACAGAGTAATTCTTTCAACAACAGTTCTTTTCTCATCTTTCTTACTCCCCTGCCAATACAAATTCAGAAAGTAATTAGGTCCAATTGAAGTTTTGTCTGATTTTTCAAGGTTAGACATCCACAGTCCGCTTTTCCCGCTGCCCTCATATTTCACTTTGTTTCCTGACACCATTACAAATAATGCGATGACGCAGATGATCAAGAATCCAGCAATAATCAATAGCCATTTCTTAAAGTTGTTCTTTTTTATCATGTTTTTCCCCACTTTCCTGATTCTTTAGTAGGGAAACATGATAAAAATGTTACTGAAAAGAAAATAAAAAACTTCGAATTTAAATTAAAGCTCTTTCAGAGACAAAATTTAAACGTATATCACACCTTACATAGTTTTAGAATGGGCTTATATTTTTAAAAATCAAGCTAACATGAGTTTATTAAGTAACTTTTCAAATTTATTTACACTCATGATCTCATGAGTCACAAATCTCCCATCAAAAAAAACGCTAAAAGTTGTCCAAATAGCTGGTGATTTTTGTGCCTCTTCTTTCGAAGATAAATGAATTGACTGAAATTGAACCCCTTTCTTTTCAGTCAATTCCCGCAAATCGTTTATCATGCCCACTGCAAACGGGCACTGAGCTGTATAGTATATGGTAATCCCCTTTTCATTGACGGAATCACTTTTCACCTGGTCCTTAAATGCAGGAGAAGCTGCAAGGCCATTCCAAGTTAAAGCCATTAATTGAAAATAAGGGTCAGCTTCATCCTGTAGAGTAAACCCCATATGCTCAAAGAAACGCTTATCACTTAAATAGGGACGTTTTTTCTTGCCCGCAATATGGACAATGCCATCCATGCCGCGGACTTTCGCATCTGCTATACATTTGTCCAACAATCGTTTCGCATGACCGTTATTTTTATATGTGCCAGATACCCATAAACAATTAATATACATAAAATTAGGCGCATTGATAGGCACCCATGCCTCATTCGCAGGTAGATATTCAATAAAGACTTTTGCCCGTTCATGTAAGCGATAGAACACCAATCCTTCATCCATTCGAGCTTTGAGCCATCTCTTCTTTTCATGAACTGCATGCTCATATTGTTTCGCGCCTAATGCGCAGCAAATATGATTGTCTTCAATATTGTCCTTTGTGATTTCAATGTAGCTCATTTCCTCCTTTTCCCTCCTTTAACACAATTACTTGGAATTCAACTCATTTTACCCGTCCCAACTCAAATACTTTTTCTTATCTTCCATTTTGCCAATTAATTAAAAAAACCTTCTTATATTGAGATTTTATCTTGATTCCTCTATCACCCATTTCAAATTGCAAGTGTGTTCATCTTCAAGGATTAGATGCACTCCTCTTGCTTTAACGTAATGGAAAAAAATAATACAAATATCGGTTAAAATGCTATAAATACGTACAAGAAGTTTTTTATTTGAAGTAATATTTGTTACGGGACAGCAAAAGCAAATAACAGTTAAAGGAGGATTAAACTTAGTGGAAAAATGTTATTCTTGTTTAATTTGCGGATACAAAGGATTAATTCAAAATCCTTTGTATAAAGGAGAATATCAAAAAACGTTTGACATTTGTCCATGTTGCGGTTTTGAATTTGGCTACAGTGAGGATCATGATGTGAGATTAGGTTTTATTGTAACTCCTGATCATTTAATTGAGGCTGCATTTCAATTGTATCGCAAACAATGGATTGAGAGCGGGATGGAAATTGCTCATCCGGAAGATATTCCAGAAGAATTGAAAAATGGTGGTTGCTTAAAATTCGACGTTTTGCTGGAACAATTAAAAAACTTAAATCTTGACATAGAAAATTTTGAAGTGAACGGTTTTAATGATTAAGTGGGGTGTTTTTTGTTTTTCAAAGGGTTAACACTCTTTATCCACACATTTCAAGCTAAAATGAGCAGGAGTGATTCAACCGCTTGTACATTTCCATGCTTTCTTTATTCGTATTCAATGACCTTATGACAATCAACAAACATTCACTTCAATTGGAGCCTCTTCTGGTTCTTCACTATAGTGATAAATTGCAGTCACTTTGCAGTTGATTCATCTGTGATTGGCTTTCCAACTGTCATTTTTTTCTCTGGCAATGTACTGGCCTCATCATCAAACCCACATCATATTCGTATTCCTCTCCACTTTCTCTGCGGTATGCTCAATGCTGGTTAATCTTATCTATCTAAGAGATATGACTATTCATATCGATGACTGACAAGTTTTTTGCCTAATTAACGCCATCCTCAGTGAATTTAAAGGTCTGTTTTAAATTTCTCCCTTCTTGTCCCTTTTGCGTCCAAATAATGACAACCTCTAATTCGGAGGCCTTATCTGCCAGCATAAAATGATTGAACTTCAGCGGTGAGCCATCGTTTAAACTTTTGGCTAACATTTTATGATCTTCTGGTTTGTCACAGTTTTCATCAGGGCATCCAAAAAGCGAAAACCGTGTGATTGAATCAGGATCATTTCTATACAATTGCACATCTACAGCAGCTGCTTTTTCTCCTACATTTTTGACTTCCAAGGAATATACTTGATATTCTCCTTTTTGAGATTCCGCAAATTCCTTTGCATTTTTTGCTTCACTTACTTTTACTGACCACTGGTCTGTTTTTTGTGTAATAGGCAACACCGTAAAAGTCAGAGCGTGCGCTTTTGATTGACAAAAAACAAATCCAACTACTATTACCGCACATACGGAAAAGAATACCCTTTTCATTTCATTTGTCCCTCCTTTCTTTTAACTGGCGATCCCTTAAAAAATTGAGCTCTCTTAAGCCATAGCCTTAACTACGGTTGTGTATTTACTGCTCAGCATTTATTTCTTTCGGTATCCGAGATGGAGCTTTTGGGATTTTTCTCAACTTGTTGTTGATCACATCAGAAGAGTATAGCGTAACAATCATACTTCCCCCATACCTTTTTGCCCGAATTAAGATTGGCTGGTTATATTGGTTTTGAAAACGAAAATCAGGGCCTCCCCAACTGACCGTAGCATCCCGTCCGGGTGGAACGTATGGCACGCTTCTAGTATGAGAATAGCGCTGAACGACCTGCAGCCCTGCCTGGTCGACTGCATTGAAAAGTGTTGAGGACACCTGGCAAATTCCGCCTCCTACACCTTCAGACAACTCCCCTTTTACAATAATGGGCGCACTTTTATACCCTTTGTTCCGAGTTCTCATGCCTACAACTTGGTTAAACGAAAACGTCTCATTAGGGAAAACAACGTGATTGTCAATGGCTTTTGCAGAAAGAGAAATATTGTGTGAGCGGCTTTTATTGCTTGAATTAAAATAAGTCACGTACTGACCAAGCCGCTGCGTACTGATGTGAGAAAGCAGCTCGCTGTCAACCTTCGGATAAATGTTCATTTCAGGCACTTCTACCTTGGAGGGGCCTTGGCCATAAAAATACGCATAAAACTTTTCCTTAAAAGCCTGTTGATACAGTTTGTAGCCAACCCTGCCCGGGACGATGCTTCCATGATCGTTAAGGACAGCGTTTATCGGCTCCCGGTACACTTTCTGATCAAGCTGTTTGATAAATTTACTGTATTTTTCATCGTCGACCATTGGAGTGCCGGGAAGAGGCATTGTAAAGTCTTCACGGTGAACAGTGGCAATTGTTCGTCCTTGCTGTGTAACCGTTAAGCTGTCATCCGGCCCACTCGGCTGAGCCAATAAAAAAAGACCAGTGATCAAAATTTGTATCATAAGTTGCTTTACCTCCCGATCATTAGTATGAACAGCAGCTTCTCCTTTGATGTATTTCTTCCCATCGTTTGTTTGAATCTTTAGATGTTCATAAAAGAGCTATCACTTTAACTTGTTCACACCGATCCTTTGAGCCCACTGAAGTACACGGTTCATTCACTCGCCAAGTTTAAAATAGCAGAGCAGCTCAGTGATGTGGGATGCTTTTTTGTCTTGCTCAAAAAATGAAAAAGGGTTTCCCATAACAACAACAAATTAGTTCATTTCAATATTTTTTTATTGAGAAACGATAAATTTTTTTGTTACATTCAAATAGACAACAAACAAATGAGGTGCGTTATGAATCGAATGTCAACACTCTTTTTAAAAATAGCTGTTATTTTTATTGGAATTCCAATTCTTGCTTTATGCATTTTTTTAGTGCCTAAGATAGCCAACTATTCAGCAGAATTACTTCCAAATATCGTTTATATGAAATATCTCGTTTTCATCTATTTGTATGTAACGGCGATTCCTTTTTACTTTGCTCTTTATCAAGCGTTCAAACTTTTAAGCTATATTGACAAGAATAAAGCTTTCTCGGGATTGTCAGTAAGGGCTTTGAAGAATATAAAATACTGTGCGGTCACTATCAGTATCTTTTATGCAGCAGGTATGCCTGTCTTTTATCTGATAGCCGATATAGACGACGCCCCGGGTATCATAGTCATCGGATTGGTTATTATTTTTGCTTCAATGGTCATTGCGGTCTTTGCTGCTGTTCTGCAAAAACTATTAAAAGAAGCGATTGATATAAAATCAGAAAATGACTTAACGGTCTGAGGTGATGACTATGGCAATTATTATTAACATTGATGTGATGCTTGCTAAAAGAAAAATGAGCGTAACAGAGCTTTCGGAGAGAGTTGGCATCACCATGGCTAATCTTTCGATATTGAAAAACGGAAAAGCAAAGGCCATTCGTTTATCAACTTTAGAAGCGATTTGCAAGGCTTTAGAATGTCAGCCCGGAGATATATTGGAATACCGAAGTGATGAAGACACAAAGGAGTCGTAAAAAGCAAATATGTGGCATCAACAGAAAAATAAAGTGATTGGCGGTGAGCCTATGGACATAACCTTATATCCATCCAGCTCCTATACTAAGCGTCCCTTACATACACGAAGAATACTCCTTTGGAGGGCGCATATAACATGAGAGCTTTAAAACAAATCGTTCATTTCGGCTGGGAACAAGCGCTTTCATGTTTGTTTCCTGTCGTTATTTTTGCCTCTTTGGCTATTACACAAATGATCCCACTACCCTTCTTGCCGCGGTACGACTGGCTTCTCATGATCTGCGTCCTCATGCAATTGTGGATGGTGCGTTCTGGTCTTGAAACTCGGGATGAATTAAAAGTGATCACATTGTTCCACCTTATCGGGCTTGCTCTGGAACTTTTTAAAGTCCATATGGGCTCTTGGTCTTATCCAGAAGAAGGATACTCCAAAATATTTGGAGTACCTTTGTATAGCGGCTTTATGTACGCAAGTGTAGCCAGTTATTTGTGCCAGGCATGGAGAAGGCTTAAGGTTGAATTGGTTAAGTGGCCGCCTTTTTTTGCGGTTGTTCCGCTTGCCGCTGCGATTTATTTGAATTTTTTCATCCATCATTTTTCGATTGATATTCGATGGTGGTTATCTGGACTTGTCCTCATTGTCTTTTGGCAAACATGGGTTACATACGAGGTGAATGGAGCTCGTTACCGTATGCCGCTCGCACTTTCTTTTGTACTCATCGGATTTTTTATATGGATAGCGGAAAATATCGCTACGTTTTTTGGGGCTTGGAAATATCCAAACCAAATCGAGACATGGAGTCTCGTACACCTCGGAAAGGTAAGTTCATGGCTCTTGCTGGTGATTGTTAGCTTTCTTATAGTAGCATCATTAAAACAAGTTAAGGAGCAGAGTCCTACAAAGCAGAGAGGGGTGAATCTTTTTTAGGTTAACAGTCTCCTGGCGTACAAGACTCCAGCTAAAAAGAAAAGCAACGTTCAAATGTGTTGCTTTTCTTTTTTGTCACTCTGCCTGCGGGTATCCATCTTCTTCAAACTTCGTCGCACCACGAGAACTGATTCAGATTACAACTGCTTTCAACGCCTTGACAAACTCATGCGCCGCCGGCGTTATCTCTTCAAATGAATGTGCGATGACGCCGATATCGCGTGTGATCCTAGGAAAAATGTCCTTTTTACTTAATTGATGCGGGACGGATGAAAGTGTAAAGTTTGAAATAATGCCTATGCCCAAGTTGTTTTTGACCATATTAATCAAGGTTTCGGCATTTTGCACAGTCAAGTTTTCCTTTAATTCGATGTTGTATTGCGAAAATGCGTTTGACATCGCGATTTCATGACCGCCTTTACAGAAAATGAGGTCATCTTGATATGTTTCAAGGTTGACATGCTTTTCCTGTTTTAATTCATCACGCTGCGGCGGGATGACGGCCACCATATAGTCGTTACACAATAGCTGATTTTCAAATGGTTCAAATGGAGATGCTGCGATTCCAATATCAACCGTCCGATCCTCAACCCATCCTTTTATTTGGTCAGAGGTTCCCTCGATCAAATCGATGCGGATCAACGGGTAGTTTGATCTGAATGCCGCAATCGCCTGGGGCATGATATTTGTTGAAACTGCAGGAAATGAACCAATTTTCACCTTCCCGTTTAACAGCTTGTTTTCCCGGTTGGCTATTTGATATATTTTGCTTTCAATTCCCTTCATTTGCCTCGCCAGCAGCAAAATTTCTTTTCCGACGTCAGTCAGCATTAAACCATGATGTTTATCCCTGATCAATAATTTGAGCTGCAGCGAGCTCTCCAGGTTTTTTATCGCTTTGCTTACCGCCGGCTGAGAGATGAACAATTCTTTTGCCGCTTCTGTAATATTCAATTTCTCCCCGACTTTTACAAATATGTGAAGATGGTTCATGTTCATAACCATTTGGTTATACCTCCGATAATAAAAATGTATTTCAGTTATATACAAATGTAACATATGATAGAAACCAGCACGATATTTAAACAAGAAAGGCGGATTCATCATGGTAAAAGTCATGTTGGGAATCTTATCTGTCACATTTATTTGGGGTTATACTTGGGTTGCAATGAAAGTAGGAATTCATGACATCCCCCCGCTTTTATTTTCGGCTTTGCGCCTGTTCATCGGAGCGGTTCCATTATTTCTCATTCTCTTCATTCAAAGAAAAAAGCTTTCAATTCAAAAAGAACATCTCAAAAGCTATATCATCATGAGCCTGCTGATGGGGCTGGGTTATATGGGGATCTTAACGTATGGAATGCAGTTTGTCGATTCAGGAAAAACCTCTGTTTTGGTATATACGATGCCCATATTTGTTACGGTGCTCAGCCATTTTACATTAAATGAGAAAATGAATGCGTATAAAACGATCGGACTGGTCTGCGGTTTCTTCGGACTGTTATTTATATTTGGAAAGGAAATGCTTGCTATCGATCAAAGCGCTTTATTTGGAGAGCTGTGCGTCCTTGCGGCAGCGCTTAGCTGGGGAATCGCGAATGTGTTCAGTAAGCTACAATTCAAGCATATCGATGTTATTCATATGAATGCCTGGCAACTTATGATGGGGGCCGTCATGTTATTGGTGTTTTCCTTTATATTTGAGCCGGTCCCTTCAGCCGAGTGGACATATCAGGCGGTATGGTCATTGCTGTTTAATGGCTTGCTTTCCACCGGCTTTACCTTTGTCGTATGGTTTTGGGTGCTCAATCAAATCGAAGCGTCAAAAGCATCCATGGCATTAATGTTTGTTCCCGTATTGGCCCTATTTTTTGGATGGCTGCAATTGCACGAACAGATCACCATCAACATTATCCTCGGCGCACTGCTGATATGCTGCGGCATCTTTATGAATACATTTACATTTTCACGACGAAAAATGTGAATGGACAGAGGGTACACTTTTTTTACGATTTGTGCCTCGTGTGACAGGAGACGGCTGTCTTTTAAAATCCTGCCGGCAGCCTATTAAACAATAAAAAAAGCTAATATCTGCATGTGAGACATTAGCTTTTTTTATTGGCGTTTAGGTTGCCAAAATTCTTTTTTATTACCATTCCGGCTGATCAAACTGAAAACCGTATAGACCTTTTACTTTAACCTCTCCGCAATCTGGATCTTTTGTTAAAATCAAATAATGAGTCTTATAAGGCATCGCCTCAACTCGATCAGTTGCACTAAAATCATAATGATCCCCTGAGAAGTTTTTTTCACTAACGGTTATTTCGTATCCCGACAAAGTCATTCGCATGATTCTTGCGTTAATTGTACATCCTTCAGTATCGAAAATGGTGAATCTGTATCCAAAGTAAGACGTCCAATGGTTTGGATTTAAATCATCAGATTTCATAAACCATTTTTCATTTTCTGTCATTGTAAAGCTCACTTTCTCCTCATCTTTCACTATAACTGCCGAAACTTCCCTTATATGAATAGTCAAAGCCAAAAGAAATGTGAAAGCTAGCATCAACATCTTTTTCAAAAGAGTTCCTCCCGATATCTTTTTGCTTCAATATATTGGAAGGATCTTTTCTGATCAAGACCGCCTTCTTCAAATGAATCTTTAGCACCATGAAATGAGCCTTAAAGAGAACAGTTTTCATCCGAATCTATTTCCTTTTTAAGAGCCAGTGAAGCTTTTATATTTAATTTGATATGTCATCTGTAGTCTATCCTGATAAATAACGGCATGTGGGTCGTAACAGCTTGTCCTCTCAACTTATTAAAATCTGAAACTTTAAAGGGGTTTGTTACACTAACTGTCATGGGAAACATTTCATTGGAAAAATATCATTTTATACCTGATTTTTTGAGGTTAATTAGAAGGCAATACAAAATCATTTGAATTAGAAGCCGGAAGTTACGGGACACGAAATGACATTGCTATCGTTGGGCCGCCTAACAGAGCTCCTATTGTTTTGGCAATCCTATCAAAGCGGTTTACGAAAGATGCAAATTATGATAATGCTCTTATTGCTGAGGCAGCTAAAGTCGTCCTTAACGACCTCAAATAAAAACACAATATTGCAATTGCTTTATCCTTTTGCCATAAAGGATAAAAGACATTACTTTTTTAAACCCCGCCGTTTATTTTTAATGAACGGTTTTTCTTCTGTATCAGTAATGAGAATTGCCCTATTATTGTCTTTAAACCCGACATAGCCGACTAGGCTCTGCGTCATTGTTTCGTCTCCGTTTTGTTCATTTTTATTGCAGCCAGCAAGGAAAATCATGAGCACTATCAAGCTTACTCCGATTTTAGGCACCTTTCTCCCTCCTCTTTAAACCTCTTTTGATCTTTAAAATAAACAACAGGATCACCCAACCCATCTACTTCTTTTTGCAATTCATAACAGCAGCATACTCCATTCTCCAATTCCTCAAACTTCTTTTTGTTCTTTCACAAATGTTTATATGTGGTTGCCTTCGACATTATCCCCTTACTCTTTTACGCTTTTAAACTTGAAGGCTCCTTCTTTGTGGATTCCAGCATAAATATACTTATCATTACTGTCGTTCACATCACGACTCCCATTAAAATCAAAATTTTCACATTTTATGATCCATTATTCACTTCTAAAACGACTTCCAATCGTTACATAATATATGTATTAATTGTAAAAGGAGTTGGTATAATTGAACATTAAGAAAATCTTATTGGGTTCTGTTTTATCCTTTGGCATGCTCATATCCGCGGTTCCCGCATTGGCTGCTGAAAATTCGCCTGAAGTTGCAGTAAAAAATGAAGAATATGATTATGACACTATATACCGCATTAGTCCTCTGCCAATGAATTTCCAGCCGACAATAGAATATAACGGTTATACTTATACGCTTACACGTCATTATTTTGATTACTCAATCGGGTTTTACACGGCTATTTATACAAAAGTTGTTTAAACTTATAAAGGAGCTTTTTAGCTCCTTTTTCTCTTGTTTTAAGCAAGGTGTTTCTTTCTATGTGGTCTTCTATCAAATACATATCAACATTCTCTGGTTTTGTTCTTTTCTTGATCTTACATGTTCTCAATACGATTGATTCACTGTTGTTCAATTTCCTTTAAAGCCGTTCTTTATATTCAACACGAACAAAAAGTAAGCTCAGTTTAAATGCTGATAATAAAAAAATTCACTTTAAAAAGTTGTCGCCCGCAAAATCGGCTTTCTCACACTACACCAATTTAAAATAAAAAGCCGGATCTCCTCTAAGAGGTTCCGGCTTTTCTTGGTACAAATGCTATTCCATCAGCTTACAGCTTCTGAGAACATGGAAAAATATCTGATAGCTCGCTACACTCATCAGCCATTATCGTATTTCAATGTAGCCTTCTGTACCATGAACGCGAATCTGTTGCCCATCTTTTATCAGTTGCGTAGCATTTTCAACGCCAACAACTGCAGGCAAGCCATATTCGCGCGCTATAACAGCTCCATGGGTCATCAGTCCACCAACTTCGGTGACCAGGCCTTCTATGGATACAAACAATGGTGTCCAGCTTGGGTCAGTAAAGGAGGTGACTAATATATCTCCATCTTCTAGATCTGCATCTTCCATGTTTAAGATGACACGTGCTCGCCCCTCTATCACTCCCGAGGAAACAGGGAGACCTGCAATTGCTCCGGCTGGGAGATTCTCTCGCTTGTATTCGCCTGTAATGATCTCACCATCAGACGTGATAACACGTGGTGGAGAAAGTTTTTCATATAATGTGTACTCGTCTTTTCGTTTGCTAATGATTTGATCATCAAGTTTATTTGTGCGTACGACTTCGTGAAGTTCTTCAAAAGTAAGATAGTATATATCTTCTTTTTCATGAATAACGCCCATTTCTACGAGTTTTTCGGCTTCTTTCAGTAAAGCCTGCTTATAAACAAAATAGCGATTAACCATTCCGTATTTTGGATATTCCCTGAACCCGCTGAAATTCCGGATGATGTCGATCATCCGTTTGGTTTCTTTGGCTTTTTGTTCACCATCGGGCAATTGCTTTAAGCGATCTAATAACTCTTGTTCTTTCTTTAAAGCCTCCTCTCGCCCTTGCTCAAATTTCCGCTGGCCGGCATTAGGCTCAAAATTTTTGATATTATTAAGAATCATCGGGACAAGTGTAGTTGGTTTTTCGCTCCATCGAGTTCTTGTAATATCAATCTCTCCGGCACATCGCATTCCGTATTTGTTCAGATAAGCATAGATCGCGTCTTGAATTTCCTGTCCATTTTCAAACCTAACCATCTCATCCAAAAAGTGATCATCTTTGACATCCTGTAAATAAGCAATTACCTCTGGATAAGGACGAATCACATCTGCGACATCCAATAGCGCAAGACCCATTTCTGACGTAATATTATGGGGTACAGATTGAGAGAGTGTATCTGCTGCGTTTTTTTCACCTAACCACTCGTTCATTTTTTCGTTAATCCATAATGAAGCATTCATAGCAGATCGAATCAGAACCGAACTTTTTGGGTTAAATAAAATCTTCTTTAATTCCTGGATATCTTCCAGAATAAAACGAAATAAATTTGATCCTGATTTCGTTTGGATGTTTTGTTTTAACTCTTCTATCGATGTTTGACTGCTCTCAATCAAATCTGACACGATTGTCGGATCGTTTTCAACTTGAGCTGGCAAATCTGCATTGCCTCTGCTGGGATTTGGTGCTGTTTTATCATTTGGTATCGATTTTATGAAATCTCGTCGCTTTATTAGAGTCATAAGTGCGTCTTTTAAGAGCTGATCGTGCTGTCCCATGCCTTTTAAGAAAACTTCTCTGCTGTCAGAAGATTCTAGTTGATGTGTGACATCAACAAATAGCCTTCCACCGGCTTTACGCATTGGTGCAGCGGTCGTCAACAGAAAAAAAGACAATCCCAGTGGTTTTATGGGATCCGTCATCATTTGTTGATGACCTACAGAAATATAGACGTGATTTTCTTGGTCACTCGCTTCAGGGATGGGGAATAAAGTAGTGATTGGACGACTCTGTACAATATAAAAAGTATCTCGGACCAAACACCATTCGATATCTTGCGGCTGGCCGAAATGAGCTTCGATCTGTCTTCCGATGCGTGCAAGCTGTAAAATTTGTTCATCAGTCAGCGTTTGAGCCTTTTGCTGATCAGGCTCGATTTGCTGTGTTTCTGTTCCGCCTTCTTTCCGTCCATAGATAGCTATTTTTTTAGTTGCTATTCTCTTATCGACGATTTGCCCATCCTGTACTTTATAACAATCGGCAGATACCAAGCCGGAGACCAGAGCTTCACCAAGTCCAAAGCCGGCATCGATGGATAACACCTTTCGGTTAGAGGTAATCGGATCAGTGGTAAATAAAATCCCCGAAGCCTGAGGGAAAACCATCCTTTGAACGATAACAGATAAATAGACTTGGCTGTGGTCGAATCCATTTTGCATGCGGTAGATTACCGCTCGATCCGTAAATAGGGAAGCCCAGCATTTGCTGATATGCTGCAAGATTGCATCGACGCCGATAATATTTAAGTAGGTATCTTGTTGACCGGCAAAAGAGGCATGTGGTAAATCTTCAGCAGTCGCACTTGAACGCACGGCATAGGCATGTTCCTCACCGAACTGGGAGAGATAGTGAGCCACTGCTTTCACAACATCGGAAGGAATATCTACTTCCATAATGATTTGCCGAATCTTCCGGCTGATGTTACCAATTTGATCTCGGTCATCAACTTTTAGCATGGCCAATTGATCCAACATCGCTCGTAACGTTTCGTTTTGTTCAATGGCTTTTTGGAATCCTCTTGTTGTAACACAAAATCCTTCTGGTACTTGTATTCCTTGAATTTTTAATAATTCTCCTAAATTTATTCCTTTTCCTCCAACGAGCGAATGCTGTGTTTTTTCAACTTCGTGTAAACCGAGAACGAAAGAACTCATTCTACATCTCCCCTTCAAAAAAATATTGACAAGAGCTTCCCAGTAGGATATAATAAAATTATAAGATGGATAACTATGACTTTTTAACTAGGAAGCGCACGTAGTGTGATTATATCACCGTGTCTGCTTTTGTGCAATATAAAAAGAACCTGGGCAATTTCACCAGGTTCTTTCTTAATTTCTGCAATTATTAGCCACATAAAAAACTTGGTTCAAACTTTGTTCGTTTAGTCCCCATTCATAAATTAGACTTATTTTTTGTGTAAGAAACTTCGAGTCATAAGTTTCGATCCTATAAACTCTATCAGTCAAAGACTGTCTTATACATAGAGCTATCTTGTTTTGTAGTAGTTTTCTGCTGTATAGAAGCGCCATTCCCAAAAAGTTGCCCCATTGGATTCTATATACCGATCTAGAAATATCTCAAAATTTAAATTTAATGGTGTATATTCCCCTATTTCTAATATGAAAAGATAGTTGGGATCCCCTTTATCCAATTTGCCTTTGTCGATCATCAAATGGCACCCTTCTAATAAGTGACCAATTGGAATACCATTGATGCCTTCAAACAAATCCTCATATTTTAATTCTTCTTCAATCTCTTCAAGGCTAAATAAATAAAGTCCTCCACCTATATTCTCCCCATCGGAAAGAATCTGAAAAATTTTCGCACCATTATGCAGTGTAATAAACTTCTTATAATCATCTGGAAGGGTAAGCTGGTGTTTAGCCTCAAAGCTTTGAATGTCATTCAGGGTTGCTTTGTCCTGTGAAAATGTAACAAGGAACTCCTTGATATCCCCTTCAGAACAAAACAATTGAATGGCTCCTTTTTCATCTAAGAGACTTTTCAAACCATTTAAAGTCTTATGAATAAAGTTAGTCAAATACATCACCCCTTTATTTCCTTTTAAACTCCAAAAGATGTAAACAGATCGTGATAGACGCTCTTTTCAGTGAATACAATGCAATAAATCCTAAAAAGAGGTGCCTCCCAAAAGTGAATTTTCTAAAGAATGATGACATGGTGAAGATCATTCGAAATGGCCTTAGTGCAACGCAGCACCCAAAGCATATTCTTGTTGTAGGAGCTGGATTGTCCGGGCTTGTATCAGCATCATTGCTGAAAAATGCCGGTCACAGAGTAACGATTCTCGAAGCGAGCGGCAGAGCGGGCGGCCGTGTCTGCACTTTGAGATCTCCCTTTAGTGGTGATTTGTATTTTAACGTTGGTCCGATGCGCATACCGAATAACCATTTGTTAACCTTAGAATATATCAAAAAATTCAAATTGCCAACAAATGTATTTATCAACAGAACCCCTCTGGACATCATTTATGCCAATGGAATCAAGACACGTCTCCACATGTTTGAACGAGCTCCTGGAATACTGGGGTACCCAGTCGCATCACATGAACAAGGGAAAACGTCTGAAGAGCTGCTGCTTTCTGTACTGCAGCCTATTCTAAATTTCATCAATCAAAATCCAGCGAGAAATTGGCGGATTGTCGAAGAACAATACAAAAATGATTCGTTAAGCTCTTTTTTGAATAGGTATTTTTCCTATGGCGTGATCGATATGATTGGTGTACTTTTGGATATGGAAGCGTATATGGGGATGTCCCTTGTTGAAGTATTGCGGGAATCCATCTTTTTTTCATCACCCGCTCACTTCTATGAGATAACAGGCGGCATGGATCTGCTTCCACACGCGTTTCTTCCCCAATTAAAAACAAACATTCTATACCATCAAAAAATGATGAAAATATCTCAGGATGAAAATCGTGTTACGATCCATTGCCAGCATCAACAATCGGCAGAATTTGCATCGTTTACAGCTGATCTCGCTATTGTAACCATTCCTTTTTCAACTTTGCGATTTGTAAAAGTCGAACCATACCATTCTTTCTCGTACTATAAACGGAGGGCCATCCGTGAGTTAAACTATATCAGTGCAACAAAAATCGGAATAGAGTTTAAAAGCCGATTTTGGGAAAAAGCCGGGCAGCGCGGCGGCAAATCTATTACTGATTTACCGATTCGTTTTTCGTATTATCCAAGCAGAAATATTGGAGCAAATGGACATGCTGTCATTCTGGCCAGCTATACATGGGCAGATGAGGCGCTGATATGGGACAGTCTTTCAGAAGGAGAGCGTATCCGGTATACTTTACTGGATTTATCTAAAATCTATGGTGATATTGTATGGTCTGAATTTGTATCAGGCGCTTCTTTCAGCTGGAGCCAGCACCCCTATTCTGCGGGGGGATTTACAGCTTTCGAACCAGGACAAGAATTAGAGCTGTATCCCTATATTCCTGTCCCTGAGGGCAGAATTCATTTCGCCGGAGAACACGCCTCACTCACTCATGCGTGGATGCAGGGCGCAATTGAATCTGGAATACGCGTTGCTGATGGGGTCAATCGCTTACCTTAGATCATGCTCACATCTAGTTAGAATTGGTTGATATAAAAAAGAAGTGATGTATTTAAACAGTCAGCGGTGAAAAAGGATGTCTGAACATTCGATTCTTTATTATTCCTGTACACGATGGAATTGTAGTCCTCCCTTTTCATCCATAATCATTAATAAATACCAAACTATAAGAAACATTTTAATTAATCATCAGGCGAACTTTCTTTCACTGTACAACATTCTTAATGTTGCTTCAATACTTTACAAATCTAAAAGGAATTTTGTAACAAATACAGAATTGAAAATATAAGCGCACAAGAGATGTCTACCCTTATCTTAAAGACAAAAACTGCGCTTATATTAAAAGAAAGAGGTGTCTTTAGAATGGTTCATTTTAAAAACTGCCCTGATCCTTCTCTAAACGCCAAATCTCACCCCGAATTAGAACATATTAAGACAAGAATGCAAAACTTTATTAAGCACTCCGTTACAGACCAAAATATCGAAGTTACTGACGCAAGGGTGACGGCCGAAGGAGAGATTACCTCTCTTTTAAAAGAACGTCTCGACAAGGAATACTATAAGCTTTTATCTAAAATCACCCGGGAAGTAAATGTGGAAGACTTTGGCGCTGTTCCAGATGGAAGAGATAATACTGAGGCTTTTCGAAAAGCAATCGGGAATGGCCGAGTCAAGGTAAACGTTCCAGCAGGAGAATATCACGTACAAGGGATTAAACTCCCCTCTTGGACAACAATTGTTGGACAAGGTAAAGGGATCACAGTGATTAAATTACATGAAGACACTCCAGCACATGAATGGGTGATTACAAATGATGATTATCAAAATGGAAATCGCAATATTTTTGTACAAGGAATGTCATTAGACTGGAATCCAAGCAGACAATGTGGTGTGAGAAACCCAGGGGGACAGTTCTCCAGTTGTTTGACTTTTGCTAAGGTTGAATATGGATGGATCAAAGATGTGGAAGCTATTAACGCAGGTCTTCATGGCATTGATATCACATCGCCAACGTATGATCATTTGCCTAATACCGATTGGACAAAAGACGGATCAAGATATATTTGGATCGATAACTGTGTGACATATGGTTCGGGAGACGACGGCATTACCACCCATTACAGTGAATACATCTTTATTTCAAACTGCCATTCAGGAAATCCTCGAGGAACAGAATTTGCAGAAGGTGTTTCAAACTCCAACGGAATAGAAATTGACGACGGCTCTAGGCATGTGTGGCTTTTAAATAACTTTACAAGTGGAAACATCCGTGGAGTTGAGGTAAAAGCCCATGAACTTTGGCCGGCCTCTCAAAACGTCCATATCATAGGGCATGTTTCTTATCGCGATGTTCGTGCGTTTGATCTTCGTCATATTGGTCACCACCAAATTACAGATCCTGAAAGCACAACAGCATACGATGTCACACTCATTGATTGTTCAGCAGTTGAACCGGTTTTTAACTCGCTTTATGATGCTGTGACACCAAGAGCATTGGTTATTTCAGCGTATAAAAATGTCAATGTAAGCGGATTCACAGCAATTGGTGATCCAGACTATGATTATAAAGGAAATCCTGTTGTGGCTTTGCAATATCGCAGTCAAAATATAACTATTAATGGCATAAAAATTCGAGGGTTTAAAAAGGCCGGCGTTGATATTAATTTATCAGGCGGATCAAATAAAACAGACTATATTAAAATTTCAAATTTCGATATTTATAAATCTGCACCTAAAGGAATTTCAATCGGTGGCGGTCTCTACAATGTGAATATTCTAAATGGAACGATGATTACTGACAATGGGACAGTTGGAATCCAGTCTCCCAATAATCAGGCCACAATTCTTGGTGTACAGTCAGAAGGTTATGGTATAGCAGCCTCAATCAAAGGTCAAGCATACCAACAAGTTCCAATCAATTTGAAAGGAGGCGTACAGCTTGCGACGACCTCTGGCTTTGCCGTAAACCAAACAAGCGCAGTTATAGCAGGTACCGGTGACATTATGGCCCGCGGAGAAAGAAATGCGGTCATCAGCTCTTCTGGAGGCTCCAGTACTGAAGGCTCTCGCGCATTAATCGCTTCTTCAAATAACGCACATCTTAAAGGAAACCATGCTTCAAGAACGATACTGTCTTCTGAAAATATTATACTTGAAGAACCATACACCGTCGCAGGAGGTCATCAATCAATGAAATGGCTTCTTGACTCTGTTGGGGGAAACGGGACGTTTGCCGGGGCAATCAGTTCTTCTTTAGGTGGATATGGAGAGTATTTTGAGAGCTCAAATGGACAGTTAATCCATACGGGTACAATCGTGACTTTAAGAGGTGAAAAGATAGCGCCCGCGAATGTGGGAGATTATATGCTTGGCGTTATTTCAGAAACTTCAGCTTTCATTTCAGGAGCCTCCAGTTTCGTCTGGCAGGGCCGTTATTTGACTAATGAGTTTGGCGGATTTATTTATGAGACAGTGACTGATAAGGAAAGCGGTGAACTCATACAAGTTCCCAAACAAAACCCAGACTACGATACAGCATTTGAGGCAAATTATCATTCACGGGCAGCAAGAGACGAGTGGCACGTAGTAGGGTTAGTAGGCCAACATTATGTGCGTATTGACGAAACTGTCAGTCAAGGTGACTATCTTACAGCACATCATGGAATAGGAACAAAAGCCACCGAAGGAAGCTGGAAAGTAATGAAAATAACCTCTGCTTACACATCAGAAAAAGGATATGGTATCGCTCTAACCGTCATCAAATAGTGGACACCAGGACAAGTTCAATATATGTTCATCCATATAATTAATAATTAGATCCTTTATCAGGTTCGTTTATTAAATAACGATAAGGAGCAGTTGTCAAAACTTATTGTTATAATATAAGTTGATTACGATAGTTAAGATTCGGAAATGGTTGAGGTTGAAAAATTCGATTAACATACAAAGCTACTATTGAAATGAGCAAATAGATATAAAGTTCGGTTTCTCCTTTAAGTATTTACAAATTGCAATTTTCATTTCCCTTCGCCCTCCATGCTATATTCAGATAGCGATGAGCAGAATTGTGTAAACCGATGTATGTGCCCTTTGCGACACAAACGAATATGGCGTGTTCAAAGAGTTATTACAAACCCTTACACATCATAGCTTATCGCTATTTGTTTTTCGTCAGGTCACGTTTTTAACAATAAAACCACCTTATCTGCTGCTTCTACTTGCATTGACAAAAGAGCATGACTGTATGTTCCTAAAATTTGCTTAATATCAGAATGACCTAACCTCTCTTGTACTATTTAGGATTTGTTCCGAAAATTAAGAGGTAAGTATTATGCGTGTGTCTTGCGTATTGTCTGATGCTGAATGATATAAAACAAAATTATGGATCGATAATAGATATACCTGCACTTTGTTTACTAATTATAAACTAAGAAAGATATAGTCAGTTTTTCAAACTAGAATATAATCCCATTCCCAAATAGATTTCTTTAAAAATCTTATTTTGATGCAAATAAAAAAAGCAGGTTATTCCCTGCGCTCACTGAATATCTCCTTTTCCAACCATATCCTTCTTATAAACCAACCTAGGTGTCACACTTTGGTATGCACTTCCCTGTAAAGAATGATAAGGTTCCCAAAAATGGCTTCCTTCATTAAGTGGGAAAACACCAGATGTGCTAAAACCATAGACTTGATACATTAACTTTGAGCAATATGTATACTGATTATCTAGGAAATTCATTGTTATTCAATCGGTCTAATAACTTTAGTTGGCTTTCCTTTATAGTCCAACCACTTGGAGAAAACCCTACCTCAAACAATACCAATATCCGAGGCATATATTAGGATTCAACTAAAAGACCATCGCCTCTTAGTAACTCACAATAACAATGATAAAGGAACGATCAGCAGCCCGTTAGCTACCCCTGATTAAAGATGATCTGTTACCACACTGTTACGTTAGAACTTCCACTACTTTGATATCCTTCTGTCGCCATGACTTGGTAAGCCCAATTACTTCCCAGATTCATTCCATGGCTCTTCCATGCGTTCACATGATTGCTGAAAGTGATTGTAGCGTTGCTTCCTGTTGGTCTCTTCGTCTGACGAACACTCCAGTACTGCGTAAAAGTAGTGTTATCGCCATCAATGGAAGGTGCGTTATAACGTGTCGTTGTATATATGTCATATGTACCTCCATCACTCTTTACAGTACCTTTATACGTTCCGGTAGGTCTGTAAGTACCCCATGAATCCACTACATAATATTCAATGAGAGGTGCTCTCGTCCAACCATATAAAGTCAAATATCCATTGCCATTCGGCGCCCAGACTCCGGCATTATAGTTTATCGTCCTAAATGGCGAACCTGTAGTCCAGCCTTTGCCAACAACGAAATTTCCGGTATTAGACCAATTAACACTGTAATTCCCGCCAGACCCATTGACGGCGTTTACTGTTCCGCCACCATCAGTCCAATTTTGCCAGTAGTCTGTGCTAGCTGCAGAGGCGGTTGCAGAAAACAAGCTTATACTCATTAAAGCTGCCGTTAATCCAACTAAAAAATTCTTTTTAAACTTAAACATTTGTTACCTCCTATAATTTTTTTCTGACTTTGACATGAGGTAGCACTTGTATATATTTAAAACATTCTAATGACTAACGCCATAGCTTTTGATCGTTCCCTTCAGTATAATACCACGAATTCACGAGTGAATATTAAAAGTATTTGTAATTTAATTACAAATACCTAAAAATCATATTATAGATGGTTTTGTTCTGCCATATTCTAATTCTTTCTTCGCAGGATCACAATTCTTGTTTCTAAATCTGATGGAGTAACATCTGTAACGAATTCCCATTGGAACCATTTCGTATAAAGGTGATATTCATGAGAGATTTTGAAATTATTGTAGCTGATCCAGGTGGTGATCTTGACTTTCAAGCTCTAATGCAACGTTTCTTGTCCAAAAAATTAGCTTATATGATTGTCGATGTTATCTATAAAGACAGTCAGTCAATTGCCTCTAAGCCGCTCACTGTGCGTAAGACAGTTTTGAATTCACTATAGTTATAGAATAACTCACGATTAATTTAGATAAAATAAGACAAGTTTTATTACGTTTTCAATCACATTATCAAAATAATCCTTGAATTCCTTCGCCCGCCATGCTTTATTGAGATGGCGATGAGCTGTATTGGGTGAGCCGGTGTACATGCCCTTTGCGGCACACACGAATGTGGTGTGTTCAAAGAGGTATGACAAAGCCTTACACAGCGCAGTTCATCGTTTTTTTATTTCGTCAGGTCACATGTTAAGACACGATTTGGTTTTCAAGTAGAAGCCGTCGCTCTTGATTCCGGATATTTAACGACTCCGATCTGTAAAGGATTATCTGACCGCCAAATCTTTGGTGTCATCGCACATAGACGTTATCACTCTATCCGAGGCTTGTGTCCAAAATGGAAATTTCATTATGACAGTGAACAAGACAGATACATTTGTCCAAATCACCAAACACTTACATACTCAACAACTGACCGAAAAGGCTACCGATCATACAAATCAAATCCTGAAATATGTTTCGCATGCCCGCTGCTTGAAAACTGTACGAAATCAAAGAATCGGCAGAAAGTGATTACTCGGCATGTATGGGAAGAGCTTGTCTGTTTCAGGAAAAAACCTCTACAAAAAAAGAAAAGAAAAAATAGAGTTAAGCTTTGCAGATTCAAAACAGCTGCATGGGCTTCGCTATTGCAGGTTGAGGGGAAAACGAAATGTGAGTGAACAAGTTCTCCTCACAGCCGCATGCCAGAACATGAAGAAGATTGCCACATACCTAGCCAAGCAGGGCTAGGCATGTGGGAGCGCTTTTTCTGCATCTCTGAAACCTGATGAATATCTAAAGAAACTGTATAAAACAAAAAAAGCTTGTAGAAAAAACATCGTTTTCTCTACAAGCTGAAGGTACCATTTGGTACTTTTTTTATCTTCACTTCGTATTTCTTGTAAATTTTGGAATTTCAAATATAATTGCTATGATGCCACAGATCCCGATTAAAACAGGATAGAAGGAGTAATGCAAGATGCTGACGGGTGAAACATTTCCAAACTTCCCGGCCGATAACATCTGCGCTCCATAAGGAATTAAACCTTGTATCATGCAGGAAAAGATATCTAAGATACTTGCCGACTTTCGATTGTCTATTTTAAATTCATCAGAGATATTTTTGGCAATCGGCCCGGCTGTAATAATAGCAATCGTATTATTGGCAGTAGCTAGGTTAGTAACGCTGACCAATCCGGCAATACCGGCTTCAGCACCTTTTTTCGAATGGATTTTTTTAGAAATGACTCCCAGTAAAAAGTCAATCCCGCCGTTTTGTTTCATGACACCGACCATTCCGCCAATTAACATTGAAAGGACGATAAGATCAGACATTCCGGCAATTCCATCTGTAATTGCTTTAAAATAAGACTCAAGCGTTAAGCTGCCGCTTACAAACCCTATAATTCCTGTTAAGATCAATCCGCCAAAAATGACAGCCACCACATTAAAACCAATTAACGCAAAGACTAACACGGCAACATAAGGAAGTACTTTAAACCAGCTGTAAGATTCAGCTCCAGTATGTCCTATGTGTCCTGTCGGTATAAAAAATAATAAAATGATAGTTATGATAGCAGCAGGCAAAACGATCAAAAAATTCGTTTTAAATTTATCCATCATTTGTGTTTTTTGTGAACGTACTGCCGCGATGGTGGTGTCCGAAATAAAAGAAAGATTATCTCCAAACATAGCTCCGCCGACAACAGCTGCAATTGCGACTGCAGAAGACAAGCCCAGTTCTCCACTCATACCAGTGCTAATTGGAGCAACTGCCGCAATCGTCCCCATTGATGTTCCCATCGAAACAGAAATAAAACAAGCAATGATAAAAAGCCCTGGCAGTATAAACTGCTGCGGAATAATGCTCAAAGCAAGGTTGACGGTTGAGTGTACTGCTCCCATCGCTTCAGCTGCAGAAGCAAAAGCACCTGCTAATATAAAAATGATAACCATAATAATAATATCAGGATGTCCCGCACCGGAAGCAAACCATTCAATTTTCTGATTGAGCGATTGCTTCTGGTTAAATGATAGCGCGAAAGCTGATGCTATAATTGCCGCAATCAATATTGGTAATTTATAGAAATCTCCAGTCAATACACCAGAGCCGACAAAAAGACCTACAAATAAAACTAGCGGCAATAGCGCCCAAGGATTTCCATTCTGTTTCATCTAAGTAGCCACCTCTAATTTCAATATCAAAACCGTTAAACATAGTCTAAACAACATTCCATACTTTAAAAGGCTACAGTAAAAAAGTCAAGCTGAAAAATAGTATTAGTATTTATTAAATTAATAACAGAAAAGAAAGAAGGATTATTCAAGGTGAGGAAAAAACACTCTTATCAACAGATTATTTGGAAAGTACAATATGCAAATACAACTGTTTGATGAGGTGTGTTTAAGCGGGAATATCTAAAAATTAAAACTTTTTTATTAAACTTTGGGGAAGTTGGCAACAACGATATTCGGCAGAAAACACAGTAAGGAAAGGGTTCATACCCTTCCTCTATATGCACCAACTCAATCTGCGGTCGTAGCAACTGTTATTCAAACAAGACAAAACAATTTCAGAGAATATGAGAAGAATTTACAAGAAAATGATTTCAATAAGAAAAACGCCCAGCACTTTATTAAACTGGTCCCTGTTTTATATGTAAATTGAATTTTTATAAGCATTAATTGCTTCGTTTCGCAACAGCATATTATCTTTATTAACCATGCCTAAGTTGTAAGCTTTTTTGATCATATCTAATAACTGCGAATCCAATGCAGAAAGGCTGTCTCCACCATTTAATCTTGATTTCCAATAATCTAAAGACTTATTTAGGTCAAGTGAGCTTTTTTTATTCTCGGGTTCTACTACCTCATTTTTCTCAAGTTTTTCACAGAATTCACTAAAACCAATGGATGAAGGAGTTGGATTATTCCCTCCATACCCTTCTGTAGCCAAGCTGCAAAATGCTAAGAATTTTGGATCATAAATAAGTTCACTTGAGTTTACATTTACCAACCTAATCACAATCCTTTCATGCTTTTTATAATTATAGAGCACCCTTTCCATCTTTTTCATATGTTAGATATCGACAATTTCTCAAATGATTTAATATCTGTGCCAAAAGGTTATAGAGCCACCAAAGTGATCTCGATAGTGACTAACTTTCATTTTTGGTTTATAACTCTTTGATTTTAAGTAGTCGGCAATTTCTTCAGCGCCAAATTCTTGACCTATTTTACCTCTTTCTTTAAACACACTCTAAACCTCACAATGAATAAAATAATTATTTTATTACTATTATACTATAATTCCCCATAGTTCCAATAAACAAAAAGCAGTCAATTCAGATCTGCTTCTTAGTGTTTTCATCCTTTAACTTTTTGTTTAGTTTGAACCCAATTAAGACGTTGACAATCGCAGCGGGAAAATATAAAATCCCTGCACCCATTATTCCTAACGCGGTACTTGAACCCACTATAAACGCCTGTATTTCTGTGTTTCTTGACTTCAAGCTAAGTAATACGAGGAGGCCAGCTAAAACACCCATAAGCCGTGCAATACCTGGAATAAAGAAATCTGTCAGGATTCCAAATAATTGCCCTATAATTGATAGCACAACCCCGAAAAAGCTGGACAATAAAACTAAATTTTTAATGGCATTTCACCCCTTTTTAAAGCCGCTTCCATTCAACATACCCAAACCGCTTTTGAAACAGTTTTATGTTCTTCGGGTATATAAGCTGACAGATTAACTATTCTTTCGATTTCAAAATAAAATTATCATTTTTAATATAAAAAGCCCCTATAAGGGACTCTTTGTTAGTTTGTTCCTTCAACCTTACTCGTTAAGTAAGCCACTTGTTTTTCTAAATCAGCAACTCTTTCTTCAAGAGTTTTTGGCTTAGGCGCATTTTTCTTCTCTTCAAGCTCAATTGCTGCTTTTTCAATTTCCTCTATTGTAGGAATAGGTTCACTTTTTCTCCAAGCAGTAAAGATATGTCTCCCGTTATCATTTACAAATTCCCAATGATAAGATTCGTCTGAATGAGGGAACATATACATTAAAACTTCCGGAAGAATCGATCCATGAATATTCCAAATTTCTGATACGTCTTGACCAACTTTAAACTCCACAAAAACATCTCCTCAATTATCAAACTCTTCTATATTCTATCATATTTTCATTATATAGGTAAAGAGTTTACTATAATTAAACAATTTCACTTCACAGCCACATATCTATTGTTTGCAATGTAAAGCCGTCAGGCAGCTTCTTCATTTCACATTAACATTGAACCTCTTGCCGACTGTTCTATGTACAATAACTAACTCTTCTACATTAAAGTAACGTACAATGGCCTCATCAAATACAATTGGCTGATTAACCACGTATCCTCTTTTAATGCTCTGTTAAACAAATAAGGGTCATTTTTATACAGCTCATATAGAACATTGGCTTATTATTCATTTTTGTTTCTAGGCAGTTCAAAATTAATCAACGGTATGCATAAGTCTTTGTCTGATAAATTTAATTTGTTTCTAAAGTATTTAAATGCTTCATCCTGTTCTTTAGAAATAATGTTTAACATTTTTCCATTCTCCTTTTTATATAATGTTTTAATACAAACTAAATTGGGTAAAAATTTGTAGAGGTGATTTCTTTGAATAATGATCATAAAGTTACGCATTACTCTTCATTTATTTTTTCAACAATCATGGTTTTGCTGGTTGCCATCTTTCCAGAATACACTTCTTGGTTTGTAACAGTTTTCTTCTTGGGTTTTGCACTTATCTATACATTCCAAAAACATAGAACAAGTTCGTCAAAAGCACTTTCTTATATTTCGTATTTTTTATTCATCGTTTCATTGACTTACACTTTAGTTAATATGTAATAATAATCCTCCCTTGTGGGAGGATTATTTGTTTAAACTTATTTCTCAGCTGCTTTTGGGCCACCTGTATCAGTAATGATAAAGCTATCTGATCCAATTTTCTTCTTACGATCTTTGTCTTCATAAATTGTAACATTGTGGCGTGTCATTAGTGTCGCACCGGCCATTTTAAACTCTTTACGATCTTTAAAATAAACAACAGGATATTCGCCTAGAATAATCATATTTGCTAATCCGGCTAAATAGGAAGACCATCCACCTGAAGGAAGGTTTAATGCAAATCCTAGAGTCTGAACAACTGCAGCTAAGGAATATTTTTCGAACTTTGTGCTTCCATACTCAGTTCCTGCTGATTCCCAGTCATCAGCAGTTGCTTCAATGTTTTGACTATTAAACCTTGAAGCTGTTTTAACTACATTAACTGGTTGATTAACACTTAATATAGTTGTATGGTTGTTTCTAGCTTCTTCTTTAGCTTCTGCTCCAGTCGCAAAAGGTGAAAACAGTCCACCAATGACCAGCGCTCCAACAATACCTACCTTACAGATTGTAGAGTTCAAGGTAATCCTCCTCCAAATGTAAAATTGTGTACATTCGGTTATTACCCCACATTTATCCATTTAAACTATAAAGTGAGATTTTTCAACTAGTCTGACTTAATCACTCATATATTTATTCCATTAAATAAAAGGTCAATTAAAGGTTGTCTGTTTCCTGCAAAACTAATAAATACATCCAGATTAAAGCTATGCTTCTAGTTGGGTAAAATAGTGACTGTTTATGTATAGATAACAACTTTTTAAATGGATGATGAATATGTGTGGCAGGTTTACTTTATTTTCTGAGTTTGATGACATCATCGAGCAATTCAACATAGATCAATTCTTACCTGAAGGTAGAATATCCCCAAGCTATAATGTAGCTCCTTCACAAAACATCCTGACAAATCATTAACGATGGATCCAATAACCGTCTGGGCAAGCTTAGATGGGGCCTTATCCCTCCTTGGGCTAAAGTTGAAAAGATCGGATACAAGATGATTAATGCTCGTGCCGAAACACTGGCCGAGAAACCAAGCTTTCGAAAGCCACTTGTCAGCAAACGTT
Organism: Bacillus sp. F56; assembly: GCF_001748205.1. NCBI lineage: Bacteria > Bacillati > Bacillota > Bacilli > Caryophanales > Bacillaceae > Bacillus > Bacillus sp. F56. The sequence continues at coordinate 284,701 of NZ_BDFC01000006.1, read as the reverse complement.
GTATCATACCCGCTGACAGTTTTTATGAATGGAAACGTCTTGACCCAAAGACTAAGATTCCTATGCGGATTAAGCTTAAATCATCTAATCTCTTTGCTTTTGCTGGTCTTATATGAAAAGTGGAACACGCCAGAAGGGAATCCGTTGTACACTTGCACAATCATTACAATAAAGCCTAATGAGCTTATGGAAGACATTCATGATCGGATGCCGGTTATCCTTACTGATGAGAACGAAAAGGAATGGCTCAACCCTAAAAATACTGATCCTGATTATCTACAAAGCTTACTGCAGCCTTATGATGCTGATAACATGGAAGCATACCAGGTTTCATCTTTAGTGAATTCACCTAAAAACAATTCACCTGAGCTCATTGAACCCCATTAAGTACCACTGCCAGATCGCTTTATATATCACCTTCTCTTAGCTAATATGTTCTAAGTAGGAGCTGATATTTTGTTTATATCGCCAATGCTATTGCTTTCAATAAAAGGGCCATTTGACGACGAGAACTATATCACTGAGCTTAAATTATCAAGACTAAAATTAAGGGCTCATACCTAGTTGATATATATAATATGTATTGAGACCTTTATTTAACAAACGCCCCGTTTGTTAAAGTGGAAATCTCTATAATTAATAGCCGACCTTTAAAATTTCCAATCTAAAATTATCCTCTAAATCGGCTAGCTTCATTAACTTCTCCGATATACCTTTCCAATCTTTATTTACAGACATAGAATGGCACATACCAAACACCTTAGCCTGTTCAGTCTTCAACACTGATAAATGTGGATGCCTACCTTTAAAATACACTGCATAATCGTTGGCCCTTCTTGTACTTAATTGGAAAAGGAAGAATGTTGTATGCCCTATAGTATCAGCTGTAATAGAGGCATTTAATAATTGATCAGCATAAAAACAAATTGCTCCCCTTCCAATTAATCCCATATCCACTTTTTCGAATTCCCGATAAGTTCTCTTAAAATAATCAATAGCTCTCTCGTATATTTCGTTATTGTCTAATGTGACAACCTTTTTTGCTGTAGACCAATATTTATTGATTCCTTTCCTATACGGAATCCTTTCCGCCATCCAAGCCTTCTTAAATTGGTCCAGTGATAATGGAACAAATGGAAAGCCAGCTGGATCTTGCACATAAATATTTTCATTATCCATTTGGTAACCTAGAACATAATGGTCAGAACCATTTAAATTTTTATGATTCGGATGGTATGTTAGCTCCCCCATATCTAAAGGACCTAGAATGACAGGATTTTGTTTGATTTGCTGTTTTAATAACGGAAATGGGTCATCTAAGTCACTAGCTTGCTGATGTTCTTCTGCAGTAAATCCAAGGATGTTTAAAGCGTAATTGATACCATCATCAGGATCTCTCATACTAAAATAAAGGTTTTTTTCATTTTCTATCATCGCACCTAACCCAACACCAGTTAATATTTCTACAAGTTGAGGAGATACATTTTCTCCTATTGATGAAAGAAACATTGCAGTTGAATTTGAATAACAGTAATGGCCATTTCCTATATACATTAACATCACCTCCAGGTAGATAAATTAACCTTACAATTTTGAAAATTGAAAATCCATATTAAATTAGCTCTGTTCTCGTACTCATCATCCGGATCATTTTTATCAACAATTATGATCTTCTCGCCAACCCCCGTTTTACCATCTACCTCTACGTATTTCGCGCTTGATACCGCTTAGTGTTTCGTCAACCAGTACGTGAATCTTTACATTTGCGTTCGCTTTAGTCTCCGTCATTTACTGCACCCTTTATATTTTTTTATGTTTTTTCAATTCTTTTTTAGATTTTCATATTGGATTTCACTCTTTTATTTATAGAGGTGTGTCATACACATGCCATCTAAGAGAGATAGGACATTTTTGTCTCGGAGGTGAAATCTAATGAATTTTCTTCTGGATCTTTTCACAAATTGGACTTTTGAAAAAGTCCTGGATTATATGTTTGCTTTTGCAATTTGGTTTGTATTTAAATCCAGATCAAAGCAGAATAAATATTATTTCGAGAAAAGACGCCGCTATAGAGATTAACAACCCCTTCTGCGATCGTTATCGATGCGTGTACTTTTACCGATAACGATCCATCCTTATATGTTTAGTTAAAAACTATCTTTTATTCAATCTCTATATTCAACCCAGTTGCTCCCACTTTAATTTCCCTCATCTCTCCAATCTGTGGCATATATAAATGATTCTTTTCATTCACCGAAACAATTTCACCCTTCCAACACCGTTTTGCACAAAGACTTTTGTCCCAATTGGTAAAGTTCGAAGATCTGCGTTCTCTATGTATTCTTCTTCCTCTCTATACACCTCTCCTCGTTCAGCAACTCTCCTTTTAGTTCTGCTCCCTCATCAATTATTTTCGAATCCACTCAATAGCATCATCATAGTCTTCCTCAATTTCTTGCAACTCTGTTAGGACTTCCTTAGACAGCTCACTATTTTCTTTTATTTTCTTCTAGATACATCTAAAACATATGATTCTGCAATATATGGGAGGTATACAGAATAGCGCTCTGCGTTTTCCTACCGAGCTTCGACCCATTCATAATCACCGACTATCCAAAACCGTGATGCAGCTTGACCGTCAATGTCTTGAGTTTCCAACTCATTCTGTACTCTTTTAAAAACTGAATATCTTGATCCATTCGTTACCCCTAGTTTAATTAAAATCACGATTTTAAGTTAACTTTAAAGTACATTGTCTTGAGAAATTCCCCTTCAATTGGTAAGCTGGCACCTAGGATCATACAAAGCAGGTGATGTTTTGAATAAAATAATCGGAATAATTGGATTAATTATTTCCTTAATTGTGCAAGGGTTTTCAGCAAGTGGTTCGTTGACTCATGAGATTGCTATGGCTTGTCTATTTGTATTCCTAATAATTTATAATTTTGAACATGCTAAGGATTTCTCTAAAAAATCTCTAATTGTTTTAGGAGCAATCTTTATAGCTCTAATGCTAGGTATTTATCAACTCATTTCCTTTACCGGTGATTACTTTGATAGGCTTAACTTAAATATTGGACTTATCATCTTACTTGAAATCGCTTTGATTGTTGTTTTGGTATCTATTGCAGTAAATTTAATGAAGTTCATTGCGAACCGGTTAAGGAAAAAACCTCATGGTAAAGAGTTTTAACTCTTTGCCTTGTAGTCTCTTATATATGGAATCAAATGCTTTCCCTAATTCCTTCTCTTCTGTTACCGCTGAGTAATAACGATTACTTGGCCATATCTTATATTGCATATAAAGTTTAGTCAGTCGAGATCATTGAGGGATTAAAATATGGCCAAATAAAAAAACGATGGATTCTCCATTTCTATTAAATAGACAAGGTTGAATATAGAGTACTTCACTCAGAACATTTTGCTTATTAGTGTTCGTATTAATTTTTCCTGTTACGATAATGATCAAAAAACAGAGTTATCTATCCCATTTCAAGCTAGAAATTATTCTGCTTTTTTTAAAAATATTCTTGATTTTCACTTATATATCCATAAAGCATTCGAGCATAAACCTTATATGGAACTGAAATGCAGGTATAATACTTATTATAATTCAACTACCAATATGTGGGATTCTGTTAACATCCAAATACTCAAAAGCAAGAACATAAGTACCCATAGTACTTCCATTTCCACACCCTTTCCAAATTTTCATTTTCCTAATTTCACATTAAATCGTCCTTTTTCACATCGTAATCGTTATCGTAAAAGCCTATAGTATCAACGTTTTTCCTTCTCGAAATTTTACCATTTTTATCAATATCTCCTTAAAACAACCGCTTTTCCCTACTCCCGCTTATGTTTTACGATCGTTTATCCCCTATTCACTAATTAAAGTATCAAAAATCCTTATATTTACTGTCTTTTTTTAGTTCATTATAAATTTTTACGATAAGCATGTTATTCGTGTACGATATACAACTTAACTGTAATTGGCGACAATTTGACTGAGAAATTTAATGCACTTCTAACTTTTTTAACTGCAATGGGTATCATTGTTGACCCAACAACTCAAGATATTTCTGATAGTGAATAAGCAATGGATTATGATTCACCAAGATAACTCCCCTACCCTTCTTTTGATTGAGGAGGGTATTTTTTCGTTTTTTCAAATGAAAAAATCGCAGAAAACTTTACATCCTTTTACAATTTTTTCAATGAATATGTTATGATTTTCTTCGAGAGATTTTTGAAATTTTCAGAAAGAGGGGTTTAAATGAGTAAGATCGCTTCTGAAGTTGTCGCTACTACACTGAATGACTGGTACATTGCTATAAAAAAACAAAAGGTTGATGAATCAATAAAATATTATTCAGAGATAAAGAAACTTTTTGATGAAATGGAAGAAGATCAAGAGGTTCTTGCGTATTATAGTCTATTAGAAGAAAGACATAAAATGTTGCTGCATTCCTCACGAGGAGAACCTTTACAAATGCACACCTATTTCACTGAAGACAATCAAAACTTCATTAAAAAAACAAATGACAAATTAGAATACAACTTTTATTTATTTGAAGCAATGTATGAGGCATACAACAAAAACTATGATCGAGCAATTAACCTATATGGATTAGCTGAGAAAAAGCTTGCAGAAATTCCAGATGAAATTGAAGCAGCTGAATTTTACTCTAAAGTCTCTTACTTATACACTCTTGTTAAACAAAGCATTGTGGCACAACACTATATAAAAAATGCAATTTCAATATATAAGCGACACCCTGATTATAAATGCAAACTAGCTACTTCAACAATGATTGCAGCTGCAAACTATGCTGATATTAAGCGATTTGCGGAAGCAGAAAAATATTATTTAGAAGCAATTGATATTGCAAAAGAAACAAAAGATGAATTTTTGAAAGCTCAATTATATCACAACCTCAGTATCGTTTATTCGGATTGGAACAAACCTGATAAATGCATTGAATCTCTTGAAAAAGCAATAGGAAATGAATCTTGGTTAAATTCTATTTATTATATAAATTCATTATTCATGATGATTAAAGAACTCTTTAAAATTGACGAAAAAATGAAAGCCATTAATTTTTACAATAAAGCACAGGAAAGACTCATATTAATGGAGAATAAAGTATACGAAGCCAAAATCAGCATCCTGTATAACCTTTATTGTGGGGAGTTAAAAAATAATTTCAATAATTGTATTAGTAATATTGAGTTCTTAAAACAGCAAAATGAACTTGAAAGTGTAGATGAATTGTCCTACATAGCTGCAAAAAGGTTTGAATCAATAGGTGCTTTTGAAGAAGCAACGAGCTTTTTCAATGCGAAAATTTGGGCTGAACAGAAAATGAATCAGGTGGAGGGAATCTTATGAAAAAACTTGTGCTTTGCGTATCTATTTTAGCTGTGATTTTAAGTGGATTAGCTTTAACGCAATTGAGTACAGATTCACCATCTAACATCCAGGTAGCTGAAAGGCCTGTCGGAGGTTAAAAAAGGTTGATTAATTTATTTAGCCCTACTCAAACATTTGAGTGGGCTTTTATTTTATGATTTATGTCCACCAGTCAGCCCTGCTCTGTGAAGCGCAGTACCAGCAGATGTATAAGAAACTGCTCTAAGAATCGCTTTCGATCCGTATTTACTTCTAATCCCATCCATTACAAACCGAGAAGTATTACAGTTACGTTACTGTTTTACCCAAGTAAAATTTATCAAAAAGCATCAAGCAACATATATAAATATCCATTGTGATATTTATAGGAAGATCAATTGTTTTTGCTCGATGAAATCCACCACCAAGCTCTCTTTACTGTAACCAATTCCCAGGCTGATTGTTCGACCAACTTTATTATGTGTACGTGCCCTTCTTGCAACTTCCTCACAAATCTTCAAAAGAACAGCCTTAATCTCTTCTCTCCTCGTATAATCCCTCAGTAAAATCTGACTCTTACCAAAACTAATCTGCCCTTGCATCAACGGAGCGCCTATTTCTGATAAATCAATTCCATGAGCATGATAATACAACTGGTTTCCCATTATGCCGAACTTCTTTCAAGCAGCCCTAAAGGAAATTTGGCTAACTGCCCTACAGTTGATATCCCCATTCGGTTCAGATTTCTTTCCATCCTCCCTCCTATCCCCCACATTTTAGACAACGGGTGAACCTTCCAGAGTTTATTTGGCACATCTTCATATCTCCAACGTGCAATGCCACTTTTCGTTTTCTTACTCTCCAGGTCAAGTGCAAGCTTACTAAGCAACATATTGTCACCAATTCCAACTGTACACATCAGGCCAAACTCTCTCCGCATACTACTTTGAATTGCTTTGGCCATTTCTTCAGGATTTTCTTTTCCTGCATCTAAAAAAGATTCATCAATTGAATACGTATGGACACATTTTTCAGGAACAAATCTGTAAAACAGCTTTGTAATCTCAGTCGAAACTCTGATGAAAAGCTTCATTTGCGGATTTACAATGTGTATTCTTGGATCTTCAGGTATCTCGAACAATCTCGATCCTGTTTTGCAAAATCTTTTTTAAGTGCAGGAGATGTAGCTAACACTAACTTCCCTGTCTCTCCGTATTTCCTACAACAGCAAGGTAGCATGTTAAAGGATTAAGCCCATTGTTACAGCCGATACAGAAGCATAAAAGGGTATCATATCGACACAAAGTATATTCTTACGCGGAAATTGTGAGTAATCAATCATTGTATGTAACTCCTATGATGTTATTCATGTTGATATAAATTGTATTTTCATTTACGTGTAGCTTTTGTTGTTCAAAATTAATGTAATGGACTCTGCCGGTGACTTTTTCAACGAATCCATTGTTCTTTATTAAATTCAAGTGCCTCAGAGACGAGAAGATCCATCGCTTCAATTTGCTTGTCATCTAAGGATGGCTTTTCATTTTTGATACATCAATCAAATCTTGTTTAAGCTGTGTTAAATGTTCCGGAAGCATCATTGATGCCCATTTGATTGCTCCTCGATCCCTAAGTATATCGACTCACTCCTTTATCGATCTAACATTAATAGAACAAACGTTCTTTATTCGATATAAGTAGGAACAAAAGTTCGATGTAAATGTTGGTAATAAATAAAACCCCCTTATAAAAGGGGGTTAATTAGGAGCAAATCAAGTTGCCATATTACTTAGGGTTTCATTGAAAGAAATGTACGACAAATATGCTGTCAAAGTTATCGCAACGCTTCGCTTCTGCTATCATCCTCTAATTAAAGTTGCAATGGATTTAGTTAGAATTCCAGATATAAAACATACAACTGTCATGATAGTCACCCAGATTAAAAAAGTCGGCTCTAACCCTATTTCAATTAGCATAAAAACTAAAGAGAGTACAAATATAATCAAGGTTGTTACCCATACTCTTTTGAAAATAAAGTATCCTATTATCCCTAAGATAAATGATACAGCCGGCAGTACTAGTAGTATTAAAAATGCAGGACCACCCAAATGAGATATCCTCCTAATCTTATTCATTATGCAATAATTCAAAACGTGCAATTTCCCATTCTTTTTTCGCTTTTAATGGTGTTGTGTTAACCTTTTTCCCTGATTTTAAGTCATAGGAGGTTATTTCCCCTAAGACATTCTCTTTTTGCATGTCAAACCCCTTGATAAGGACGTACATGTTACTATCATCAAATTTAATATCATTCAATAACATTTCACTATTGCCTGCATAGAATTTGAAAGATTTTTTCTTATTTAGATTTTCATCAAAAAAGCTAACTTTTCCATTGTATGAGACAGCAACGATCTCATCATTTATTCTTTTTAATTTTGTTGGGATGAATCCATTCTCCATTACAACTTCTTTTTTTGTTTTTAATGTCTCCTTATCAATCAATAGTATTTTTGAAGCTTCTTTTTCATTTACATTATCATTAATAGCTAACATAAATGTTCTTTTATCAAAAGTTTGGAATGCATCTTTATCATCTGTGAAATAAACAGTCTTATTTGGAATGGAGACCTTCTTTTCCTGCTTGTTCGTTTTTGGATTAATTGAGATGATGGACATATTCTCTTCATCACTCGTAATAGCGTAAATTTTATTATCTAGGACTTGTGCTGAAACAATCTCTCCATCAAGTTTAATTTGGTTTTTCTTTTGTTTGTCATCTTTCCAATAAACCAATTCACCTTGTAATCCTGAGTCAGTGTACCCAACGTTTATATCATGTAACACATAATTCTCTGAAGTGTTAATGAAAAAAGCTCCTTCATCTTCGGTTGCTTTAGATAAGCTTTTATCATTAAATTTCTTAATACGTCCAGTTTTGTTATTGATCATAAAATGGTTATTGCTTCTGTTTGAAGAAAAAAACGTATCATCTTTATTGTATGATGATGTGCTAAGATTAATTCCGTCCTTTATCATGATACTATCCTCTACTGATCCATCATCTTTATATATTGCTAACTCAGAACCTCTGTCTAATGTGTGTGAAAATCCAACAATAAAATCTCCTTTACTTATATTTTTTAAACCAGTTTTATTGTTGTTCCTTTCTGTCTTATTCCCTGTCGGTTGTAAATCACAAGAGCATGTGACTATAAGAATACTCATCAGAATAAAAAGGGCCTTTAGTCTTTTCATTTTTTCCTCCTTATGAAGCAACAAAACAATCGGTTTTAATCCGATTGTTTTGGCTTTTTCTGATTTGTTTAAATCATCATTTTCTGTGGTGGAATATTACCGTATTGTCTGATTTGACTAATTCCATTGGACTTACAACAGTGTCCCATTTAATATTGTCAATGTCGTGTCCTTGGTTTTTCCAAGAACGCCATGCTAGTTGAGAGCAGTAGAATTTTTTTGTTGTTTTTTTGTCAAAGAAGTTTTTATTATATTTCTTTTTGGCGTCAGCCTGTTTCTCTGCATATTTTGCAGCATTTATATATTTATCATTATTTGATTTTCTAACCCATAGCCCATAAACTTTCTTTTTGCTTCCCCAGTTATTAGTATATCTACGAACTCCATCTTGTTTAATTGGGCTCCAATCTTTATGCCAGGCTTCAACTGTTTTTGCTTTATTTCTAGATACAATAGCGGCATGTCCTACACCATTAGACCAGCTGCCAGAGTTAACCTCATAACTAACTAAGACATCTCCTTTGGTGCCCAATGACCCTGAGACTTTGTTTTCTGGTTGATATTCAGGTTCGTTCCACTTGTGTAAAACTTCATCAATTTCACCGGATTCTTTCAATTTTTTTATTTCTTCTTGTGACTCATTGTATAAGTCATCTGCATGTTTTTGTACAAATTGATATTCTTCCTTGCTCATTTCATAAAACTTATTAATCTGCTCATCGGTCAAGCCTTCTGCTTTTAACTCTTGGATTTCAGTTTGAACTCTTTGATCGGCAAGACTCGGGAATCCATCCGCTTTTGCACTATTACTAAACCCCATACCAGAAATTAACATTGTTGTAGAGAACATGGTTGCTAATAAATACTTACTCCTTTTCATTGTAACATCCTCCCTATCAATTGTTAACTTTTTTTCAAAAATATAGAAGCAACAACACTTTTGAAGCAGCACACCAAAGGATTTGTGTGCTTTAATTTAGAGTTATGGAAGTGAATTGTTCGTTATCCTAATAACTCCCTTTCTCACTAAATCTTCCTACATTGACGATGCTCGACAGCAACAAAAGTTAATTAAACCCTTTTTATGTACCAAATCACCCCCTACCCAGACCCTATCACAATATTAGGCTGTATTGAATACCTTGTCTTATAAACAGATCAAAATCACCATTTATTCCAATATTTGAAAAAAGTTGTGCGTAGTTGATCTTTAACAAACACACAAGTTGTTCTTTATGTCACGTTTTCTGGGTTATTCAAGTGCCAATTTTCGATTTATCTTGTCAAGACTCATAAAACTGGTACAAAAGAACCCCTCCATAAATATAGACCTAAGTCACATTTTCACTTCATATTGAAAAAATTGGCGCTTAATTTTTTTGAAAACACCTCATACTTGGGTTTGGATCTTCCCTCTGTGAACTACTTCTGACAACAAAAAAACGAGGCTGACTTACACCACGTTTTTGTCCTTTATTCATTCCATTTCAGATGGGAAAAATAAAGACTGTCGAGACTTTACTCAACAGTCTGATCCTTTTTTACAAACTCAACTTTTATACTTAGATTCCTACCGGAAGCTCTGCGACCTGCATGTCACCAGATGCTGTACTACTGTTAGCGTGTGTACCAAGACTTAAAGATAATCCAAAGAACGTTACCGCTAAGACTGAGCCAAGGATAAACTTCTTCATCAAATTCCCTCCAGTTTCCTCATATTCTCTTTGACTTCGATTGCTTTATTAGCAAATTCCAAAGCCTCTTTGTAATACTCACCCTTCTCATAATACCTTGAGATAACCAAGGAAAGGTCACTTACTCCATCTAAGTCACCTTTCTCTTCTAAGTATTGTACGTTTTCCCTGCATTTGTCAATGCTTTCATCTACCCTTTTACAATATAGGTCATGAATAATATTTATTTTGGTTTCATAAATTTTATTCGATCTAAACTTAAGCTCATCTTGTCCTTTCTTGAGATAATACATGGCGTTATCCCTGTCGCCTATTTTAAATCTTTCTCGGACAATCATATAAATGGAGTTAATGTAGTAAACAGATTCACGCCATTCATTGCATCTAACAGCTTTCTTAATTGCATTTATACATTCTTGAGATTTATCAAAATTCGAATAAAGAATGCTAATGTTGTGATATTGCATTGCCTCATAAAACTCATCTTTAAGTTCCTTGGCAGTCTTGATTGCAGTAAGAAAGTATTCCTCTGATTCTTCAAACTTCCCTAAATGCATATAATTCGTTGCCTTAATGACATAACAGATTGTAAGGTGTCTTTTATAATCTTCATGTTGACTGTATATATTGATTGCCTCATTAATATAGCCTAACGACACTGCACTTTGATGTAGTGTCACATAGAGAGAAGCTGTTTTCATATAAAACTCTGCTGCTTCAATATCGTTTTCAATTTTAGAGAGCTTCTTTTCCGCAATTTTTAGCAAACTGATAGCTCGCTCATAATTCTTTGTATAGGACATGTACTCAGCTTCGTAGAGGTAAAAATAGTAGTCAATCAAGTTATCAATATTGTAACCCTCTAGCTCTTTCTTCTTCACTTTCCAGTCGTTTGGAGGCAGTCCCTTACCTTTGTTTTTGAAAAGCATCATTTTGAACCTAGACTCTAAAAGCTGATAATAAATGATAACCTTATCGTCTTCCTCCATATGGTTCAAGGATTCCTTAGCTTTCTTAAGAAGTTGCTCTGCCAAATCTATCTCACATTTCTTAATAGCAACATGAAGTTCATTCAGAGTATTAGCGACTACCTCGTGTGCGATCGTACCCATTTATAACCCCTCTTTTCTAAAATGTTTCGAATTATTAAACAATATAACAGACATTTGCAATATTTGGAATAATTTAAAAGTGGTTTTCGGTAAGTTTTCGTCATACCGCAATAACCTTTTGGGGAAGGGCATGCTAAAAAAGTCCCTATTTCTTTTAATTAGTCCGCCTACTGATTGCATTATTGTCTTGAAATAAATAAAAGCGGGCTCCGAAAATGGAGTACCCGCTCTAGAAATATTGGCAAAATAAATTGTTTAGGATTTAAAATAAAAAAAGAACCTGCATTAAGCATGTTCTTTCCCTAATTTACAAACTTTTGTTTTATGGATAAAACCATTATTTTATTGGAACCCAGTACTTTATCGATGCACATGTGATATTATCCATGGTTCAGTTCAAATTCTTCTCTTGTCATCCCAAAGCAAATACCATCATAATAGGCACCTTTAGTGAAAATGATATTTCTTAGCTGTCCCTCTTTCATGAAACCTAATTTTTCATGCAATCGGATAGATGGCTTATTAAAAGAATAAACAGTTGTATTTACTTTTTGATAAGCAAGTTCCAAAAAGAAAAAGCGAAGAACCATCACAATCATTTCTTTGGCATATCCTTTACCCCTATATGGCTCGAATACAGCCAAATAATAACCGAAGGTACCATTTTTCCTATCACAGTCAAAGGTTTCAATCATACCTACTATATTATTATCACTATCAACTGCAATAAAACGGAATTCATCTTTTTCTAATTGTTCTTCTACCCATTCTCTCATGTCATTAGCTGAACGAGGAAAATGAATCGAGTCCATATTTCGTAGAATTTCGTCATCTAACGAATCAAATATAACGATATCTTCAGGTTGAATTGCCCGCAGTGTAAGATTTTCTCCAGTCCAATAAGTAACTGCCATTTTAACTTTTCCTCCAGTTATCTCCATACGTTTTCTTAACTGCTTAGTAAGTCATCATCTAATTCAATATACAGAATTCCATCATCTTCTTTATCAGCTTCAATTGGTTCATCAACTAAACTGAAGACAAACTCTTCAAACGAATTGGCAATCAGGAAAAAATCTTTATTTGGAAGACTTAATTCATGATCCTAAAACAATGTCTTTTCATTATCGGTATCCATGCATATTTCATTCCCGCCTGCGAAGCTTGCGATAGGAATAAATAGTTCTAGGAAAACGATCAGAATATGTATCGATTGCTTTCTGAAGACTGTTATGATCGTTCGCTAAACCATAAAAACCTTCTAACAATTGTGTATCATCGTCTTGCCATCCAAGGGTCTTTCTCTATAGGTTTATAGCAAACGTCATACTCAATCTCATCTGTTGTTTTTGTACTTTCTAGATAACAGCCGCCATATTCCTTCTAAAAGTCCTTATAGTCAGAAGGTAATTGTTTTCCTATGTTCATTTCAATTTCTTTGAGTTGTTCATTTTTATTGATTCTGGGATCTGTTTTTGCATCAATTGAAAACTCTTTCAACTTTTGTTTGATATTATAAAAGCTCACTTTATTATCCCTTCATATGTAAGGAAAAATGAGTTAAAGACCTTCCTTTTCAGTTTTAATCGTCCCAGTCTTCATCCTCATCCCAGTCATCTTTCGCTTCCTGAATCTTATTATAAAAAAATTCAATAAAGCTGTCTGCAACAGTATCTTGATAACCAATTACCCTATCCCATTCAACTACAGGGCATTCTCCGTCTTTCATTTTATTTGTATCCAGACAGTAAGCAAAGTAATCAACATCTTCAATAACCACAAGTCCATCAGTAAGGCCATAGTGTTCTTTATATTCATTAGTTCTATTTACAACTGATGCATGATCAAAGTTGTAACCTAACACTAAAACACCGAATAAACCACCAGCACCGTATTTTTCTAAAAACCATTTATAGCTATTGGGAAGATCGCATTGGAGGTTTTCTTCAATGCGACCAATGTTTTCATGACTTGCGCCTGCTGTAAATATAGCATTTTGTTTATTTTCATTAATAAAGTTCTCAACCTTCGAATAAATCATATAGACACCTCAATTCTCATTTTCAAATTGTTTCGCTCTCCACTTCCAATATCTCTTTCTAAAGCTCTCGTATTGTGCTTTTAAAACCTTATCATTTCTAAAGCTTTCACCATCAGACTTAAGCTGATGAATGACATCACTATATTTTGTATGTAAGCTGTTCGGGATTTCAAGCATTGGGCCAGGTTCTTCTTGAATCAAGTGATGTAAATTAATCTGTGTACCGTCTTTTGCATAAGGGGCATTCCCGTTTTTCATTAGCTGAAGATTTGTAACACCGAATTCTGTTTTTTGATTAATATCAATATCTTTCATTGTATACACTCTACGGCTTACATCTTTAACTTTCCCCTTCGCCTTTACTTTCCCCTCTATTTCATATGCTTCATACTTTTCTTTATTTAGCCATGGAGGACTTATCTTTTGGCCAGTAAACGGTTTTCTTGTTCCATCTGGTATTTTCTTCGCATTAGTCAAAAGTTCATTCTTAAGGTTTTGGCTATCAACCACATTGTATGGCACGTTATCTGCTAGAGCAAGCTTATACTTAGGGTTGTAAGGCAGCAAATCTGGAATCTTAACGTCCTTGATTTTCTTACCTGCTTGACTTGCTTTATTTATTACCTTGCCCGCTGCATCTGCTTTGTTAATGGCTCCTGCACCTTTGGTTCCAAAAACAGCTACTGCCACTGAACCAACAGCATAGGTAACCCATCTTGATCTAGAATAGGCATCTCCATTCACCATATCCTTTTGATATGACTCTTCAATTGCAGCAGATATTGCATCATATGTTTTCACTGGATGAATAATTGCATTCCCCAGTGCTGAGAGTGTTTCTCCTGGATCGGTGATGAAGTCCCATATGCCGGTTACAGTGTCTTTTCCTACATCATATAAGCCTACTCCTACACCTTTTACGATGTCCCAGGTGATTTCTCCTGCTCCTTCTAGCTGCTTAGCTTGTTCAATTTGCACTGCAAGCTGTACTTGAGCTGGCTCCAGATTCTCGTACCCTACTTTCTTAGCAATCTCTAAATATTCATCAGGGTCAGATACACCATCATTAAGTTTTTTCTTTAATTCTTTAATTTCACGTTCTTTAGCTTCTTCTTGCTTCACGTTTAAATAAGATTCAGAATGCTTCTCAATATCGCCTTTTTTCTTATGTATGTCACTTTCTCTGTACGCTTTAGCGTTATAGTGAATCGGAGTGGCGTTCTTCCCTTTGCCTGTAGATTCCTGCAGCTTTTTAAAATCTTGCTGAATAAATTGTTCGTTTGGTTCTGTTTCAGCGTATTCTGTTTTCAAATTCTCATCAAGCTTGTTTAGCTTATCAATTGTTTTTTCACGTTTGTCATCTGCAGAAGAAAGTTTGTCTTTGAAGTCTTCTGTTGAGAATATTTCAAGGGGAAGAGTATCATTGATGTCGTTTAGAATGTCTTTCAATGCTTTCTTTTGTTCGGACATAATGGATTTTGATTTTGTGTAAGTATTAGCCAGCTCATGTTCTAGAAAGGATTCTTCTATATAAGCATCAGACATCTTCGCATCCTCAAGTTTAGCAGAAATGCTACTTAAGAAAGCAATCTTCATATCGATAAGATCAATCCATTGGTCTGTAACACCGACATGATCATGATAAAACTCTTTAATGTTGTCTGCACCCTTGCCTGAAAACTCACTGTCATCTAGATCAGCAACGTCTTTAAACGCTTTTCTTAGCTTCTCCATTTGTGACCTAAGTTCCTTATACTCTTCGGTTCTTTTATCCACTTCAGAGAGTAAAGATTCCGCTTCGAAAACCTTCATAACATTCTCCTTCCATTCTTACCCTATGTAAATTTTACCACAAATACGCATCATGAATCTTTCTTTTGTGATTTTGTTAAGTACTTATGAAAGGTATGTTTTCCCCTCCGATTACACTGAAAAACAATCAGGATTAAATATATTTAGCTCCACCTAATGCATTTAAATGGGTGCCTAGCGCTAAAATATAGGAACTGATATGATAAAAAATACAGCAAAAAATTGGGCGAAATTTGAGATTCATCATCAACTACCTAGAGAGTATGGCGGAGGAAATCAGACAAGCAATTTAATTCCTATCGATGTGAATTTTCATAGGAAAGAAGTAAATCCATGATGGGCTTCTTATTCAAAAAAGAAGTAAAAATTGTAGATGAATGTAGATGAAGACTCCTATGCGGAGTCTTCTTATTCTAAAACCAGTTTATAATACTCTCGGATATTCGGATTCACTTCCCAATATTTTGTTCCATTAGAAGACACTAACATATCAAACCATATTTCAAAATTAGAATCTAAGTTAATCGCATCTTCAATATCATCAATTGAGTCTAGATATAGCATATAGCCTAATCCATTTTTTGATTTGTTTGTGTCTATGACATATCTTCCATCAAAATGATATCCAATTAAAACGTATCCCTCTGGGAAATCTTGAACCTCATTATATTCAATGACTCCCTCTAAGCTAAGTATTTCAATCCCATCAAACATTTCCATCCCATTGTGCTGTAACAAAAACTCTTTATAGTCATTAGGGAAAGTAACACCTAGCTTCTGTTCTATATCGCTAATTTCTTGAGGACTAGCAGGATCTTTGAAATGAAAAGTAGCATCTTCCATGACATATCCTCCATGATGAAACATAGGGAATGTACCATATTTAGAAACTGCTTTCTTAATACCATCTAGAGTCATGTGAATTAACTTTCCTTTTTCCATAAGAGCTCCTCCTCCTCAAACCGTCTCACTAAATTTCACCATACAAAACATTAATAGAGAAATTTAAAAGAGACATAAGCAGTTTATTAAGATACAATTTTACTCATAATTGAAGCAGCATTAGTGGTGAACATCATGTAAGTGTTATTTGCTGTTTTAATTACTACCTTATCCTTATTGCGCTTTTCTCCTCTCCCCCAAAGTTTGGATCAAGGAATACATCGTTAATTTCTCTGATTGGAATTTCAATTTTGGATAGCTGCCATTTGATAATTAAGTTTTCATTTGATTTTTCAACGTTGATCCCAAGCATAAAACATTCCCCTTCTGACTATAAATTCAGTAAAAATCTAACATGCTCCTGGAAGTTTTAAAGAAGAATGCGATGATATTAAGGAAAAATTAAATTAGCAATAATTGGATACAGGGTTATATCGATTGATGGTTTACCTATATAAATAGAGATTATTAGGTTTTGCAGCATTCACTTTGAGCTTATCGTTGGCTGCCTGCAGCTCAAATGATTCGTAAGCATCTACGGATGTATTACAGAAGACAGACCAAATTGAAAGCCTATATGGCTTTGTTTTTATTTCTCGAATTGTTTGTAATTGAGTAAAAATATTAGCACTTCTTCAATTTCTTTTTCTAAGTCATTATTATTTAAATCAAATAACGTTCCACAACCGCTTCCTACAATGCCACCGTAGTAATACCACAAATCCATTGTTATGCAGTTTATATCTTCATCATAAGCTTTTGCAGGTTGATAATAATTAATGGTTATTTGTGAACGGTATTCTTTTTCCAAGCATCTCTCAGCTGTTAAATCATTTATTACATCTCCATCTATGTCTCTACAAACTTTGATGCTGAGATTTGGTTTACCCTGAGCTTCAAAAACACCTGCATACTTATTCTGCAGCTTTTCGGATACTGCCTCCCCCAGGCTCTCCAACTCAAATATCACTTGTTTTAATACTTGATTGATATCCTTTTCTGGAATCTGTATATAACCTTCATCGATTGGACTTTGATTCTTCTGTTTCTTGAATAATTGTCTTAAAGTTTTCCACACAATACTGTCTCCTTCCAAGTTAAAACGAAACAAAAAGCCAGAGAGTGTGTGAGGGAACTCTCTGGCCTATAGTGGTTGATACACCAACTAAATACATCTACAGGATACTTTATATTTGGGATGTATTCAAGATAAGGGATATTTTATTGTTTAAATGACCAGATTGAGTTACGCCTGATATCTCCTGATGCTAGAACCAACATTTCTAAAGAGTAAGGAAGCAATCAAAGCTAAAACAACAACTACAAACCCGCCCCAGAAGAAAAGCGCTTCATCGAAAAGAAAAAACGGGAAACCTAGTAAAAAGAAGACGTCAAGCCCGAAAACTGCAAAACTGGCATCTAAAGTCTTAAGAGATGGAAGCTACAGTAAAGATTCTAAAACATTAGCTGGTTCTGTGTTAGCTCAGTCAAGAGGCAAGTAATCCTTAGAAAGGAAGCGAAAGTCTCCTTATTCTCCTGTTTCAAATGGTTCATTTCATAGATTTTGTTTAATTGAAATATATTACTCTGGTAGGTATATACTATTTTATACAACCGGAAAGGAGAATACTAGTATGCAAATGAGCGAAGCAGCTGAGTTAAGAAAAGCTTGGAAAGAAAAAGGGAATCCACCTTGTGACCACCCTAATAGACCCGATAAAGAGTATTACCTTGGGACAAGCGCAGGTGATTATGTATGCAGCATTTGTGGTTATTCAGGACATAAGGATTCCTTTAAATATTTTCAAAAGTATTAGAATACAAGGACAGGAATATTATAATTAAAAGTCAAGAAAATGCTTAATATTATTAATAATTAATCAACTAATTAAAATGTCACACATTTTATAAACAAAAAAAGAGGATAGATGAACAGGGTGAAAATGCCTGTATTCAACTATCCTTTTTTTAGACAACAAATGACCTCATTTACTACAACAACGGTGTTGTTTGTTCTTCAACTAACGCCCCCGTTACTTTAAGTACATTTATTCACAAAGTAATCTTTTTTACAGGTCATTTAGTGGTAGCCCCAGGTAAATGCTAATTTACAACGTTAATCAAATTCATACATAAAAAAGTCGAATTCCCTGTCCATTAAGGAAAACGACTTTTTTATACGACTTCTTCAAGTAAATCCCCATTAACCTTTTTCGGGGACTATTTGTAATCTCTGCGCAGTGAAATTATACCTGTGCTAGCCCGCCATCTACGAACAATTCAACACCCGTCAAGTAACTGCTTTCGTCTGAAGCAAGGAAAGATACAGCGTTTGCTACTTCTTCAGGTGTCCCAACTTTTCCAGCTGGGACAGTATTTCTGGTATTTTCCATTGCTCCTTCAAGTGCATCACCAAAAAGCTCATCGTATGCAGGTGTAAGAATAACTCCTGGACTAACCACATTCACACGGATTTCAGTACCTTTTAGGTCAAGAATCCAGTTGCGAACTAGTGCTCTTAATGCTGCTTTAGATGCTCCATATACACTAAACGCTGGGTTGCCAATTGATCCAGCAGTAGAGCCCGTTACAATAATAGAACCTACTTTGTCCGGGAATAGTGATAACGCTTTTTGAACAGTAAAGATGGTTCCTTTAACGTTAATGTCGAACGTCCTATCAACCTGCTCTTCAGTAATTTCACCTAATGGAAGGAAGTTGCCGATGCCTGCATTAGCAAAAAGAATGTCCAACTTACCTTTTTCCTGCTTTATAATGTCATATAGTTTGTCTAAGTCTTCAAGCTTAGATATATCACCTTGAACACCGGTTACGTTCTTGCCAATTTGGTTAACAGCTTTATCAAGTTCGTTTTGTCTACGTCCCGTGATATAAACATATGCACCTTCGTTTACAAATTTTTGTGCTGTAGCAAGACCAATCCCGCTTGTTCCACCCGTTACAAGCGCTATTTTACCTTCAAATTTACCCATACTTAACACTCCTTTAGAATTAATTTTATTTTATGTCTAGTACCTTTAAGTACTTGAAGAACAACTTACAAGATATAGTATCCTTCAGTAAGCACATTATCGGAAGTACCCACTTTTTTGTGATATAGTAACTAAAAAGTAATAAATGTGGAATGGAGAGCTTTCGACATGAAAAAATTTAGCTGTGGGTTTGAAGTGACAAAGGAAGTTATTGGTGGAAAATGGAAAGGCCTTGTATTATACTTTTTAATGAATGGACCAAAGAGAACGAGTGAATTAAAGCGCATTATCCCAAATATAACTCAGAAAATGCTGATTCAAACACTAAGAGAGCTTGAAGCCAGTGGACTTGTGAGCAGAAAGATGTATAATCAAGTACCGCCGAAGGTTGAATATTCATCCACTGAACTTGGAGAATCTCTTAAACCTATCTTGCAGGAGCTATGTCAATGGGGAAGCCA
Organism: Bacillus sp. F56; assembly: GCF_001748205.1. NCBI lineage: Bacteria > Bacillati > Bacillota > Bacilli > Caryophanales > Bacillaceae > Bacillus > Bacillus sp. F56. The sequence goes on along the minus strand of NZ_BDFC01000006.1, from coordinate 264,996 downwards.
TTATGCGGAGCAAGAGTATGCAGAAGGCGAATATGAAATTGTACAACCAGACAACTAAAGTTAGGATTGATGTAGCTGCTGAAGTAAATGCTAAACAACTTCAATACCATCACCTAACAGATGAAGAACAGTCAGAAATAAATGAGATATTCAATTTTGAAAGCGAAGTTTTAATAAGAAGTGTCATGGACTATATTCAAGAGAACTTTGATGAGATTCAAAAAAGACTGTTTCAAATGTTAAAGAGAAGGTTCAGAAACTTAGCCAAAAAATAAATGAAGATATTGATAATAATATTTAATGCCTATGATCTCTAGATAGGCATTTTTTTGTGCATAAAAAAGACTTGAGTTAAAAATCCAGGTCACACTACTCCCCTGTATTCACCTTATTATTTAGTACGTGTTTATTGATTTAACAGGTTTTATTCACATTATCAAAACGGTGTTGGAGGTCACACTCAGGTCACAGTTAAGTCACTTTTCTAAGTTTGGACGATAAAACATAAGCTATCTATTGTAAATACAAATTAACAATATCATGATTGGAATTGTGTGTTTCGCTTATGTTCGACAAAATAAGACGATTTCTGACAACAAATTCACTCACAATTACAAATTTACCTTGCATTCCTACGCCCGCCATGCTATATTCATATAGCGATGAGCTGAATTGTGTAAGCCGATGTACATGCCTTTACGGCACACACGAATGTGGCGTGTGGTGCATCGCCTCAATACGCAAAGACGTTTGCCTTAGGCAAACGTCTTTTTTGTGTTATCCGATTTTTGTGCCGTTTGAAACAGGCTGATCCGGCTGCAGCAGAACGACGTCGCCCTGGCCAGGAATGCCGCCAAGGACCAAGACTTCCGATTTGAATCCGGCGATCCGGCGGGGCGGAAAGTTCACGACTGCTATGACTTGCTTGTTGACGAGAACTTCCGGCTGGTAACGCTTCGTGATCTGCGCGCTCGATTGTTTTATGCCGATTTCCGACCCAAAATCTATTACAAGCTTGATTGCCGGTACTCTTGCTTCAGGAAATTCTTCCGCTTTTACAATTGTTCCCGTTCTGATATCCAATTTCTCAAAGTCTTCAATGACTGCCATATCAATAACTCCTTTTTCTCCTATTGTAAAGGAGATATTCAAGATTCGCTTAACCAAAGAGCCATTATTTTTTATCTGAATATAAGGTGTTTCGATACAGGCGGGGCGGCATTCCTGTGCTTTTTGTGAACCATCTGGTAAAAGAAGAAAGGTTTTGAAAGCCCAGCGCCTCGCTCACAACGGTAAGAGTTTCATTTCTCTCCATCAGCATTCGTTTTGCTTCCTCAAGGCGAAGGTCGGCAATATAGTTCTGTGGGGACTTCCCTGTCTGTTTTTTGAACCAGCTTGAATAGTAAGCTGGGTGATAATGCTCGATTTCTGCCAGCTTCTTAATCGTCAGCCGCTCAAATAAATGGCTGTGAATGTATGCAATTGAGGCATAGCTATGGGATTGAAGCTTTTCTTTTATGTATTGTACTAGCATATGAAGCGAGTTGGCTGTTCCGGCCTTTGCTTCCTCTGTCAGCAAGTACCTGATCGAAGACCAGAAAGGATCGAGTGCAGCTTCAATTCCCGATCCTGCACGATACTCATCAATTTTCATTGCATGAAGCGGAACATCCAGTACAAGACATTCATTTCTTCCGATAGAGCGGAAGCGATGCTCGCACTCCGGTTGAATATATAAAAAATGATCCGGATTTAATTTCACCTGGCGCCCCTCAGTCTCAAGATCTATACTTCCTTGAAGCGGAAATAGAAATTGGCTGTACGCGTGCTTATGTGAATGATATAGGCGTGTGTATGTCCGTTTTTCGCAAATAATCTCTTGAAGCGAATCCATCAGCAACCCCCTTCCTTTGGTCATCTTTTGATCCGGTAATGGTGTTCCGATATGGGCGAAAATCCGATTTTTTCATATAACGAAACTGCCCCCAGATTTTCTTTCATCACTTGTAAAAACATGCGTTCCGCTCCGTTGTTTTTTGCCCATTCAGTCAACACCCTGATCACTTGGGTTCCCGCCCCTTTTCCTCTGTGCTCCTCGGCTACAACGATATTACTAAGTCCGCCATAACCATCAATAACAGAAACCGTGCCAAGCGCTGTCAGGCTTCCTTTGTCATACATCTTAAAAAAAGTTTTACACGGCGGCATGCGTTCGAAAATGTGTTTGTAACCTTGGTGACGCTCGGGCGAAAACCCTTCTAATTGAATAAATTCATCTATCCAAACAGATGATGGCTCTTGTTCCCACTTGTATGTAAATCGGCTGTTGTCATTTGTTCGGCTCATAATCGACCGGCACAACGCCGTCATTTGGAAGCACTCGTCAACCTTTTCATATCTGCTTTCTGCCAATGTGTCATCAAGCCCTTTCGGTGATGCGTTGCTAATATGAAAACAAACAGGCAAGCCTAAACTTTGATAAAAAAGTTCGGCCTCAAGCTGAAAATCACCTTCAGGCATATCCGCAGAAGTCCATACACTATTTGCCCTTTTGGTTACTCCAAAATTCGCTCTGAGAAGCCATTGCCCTATGTTTTTTTGAATATAAGGCGGCCATGAAGCTGCCGCTAACCGTTCAATCTTGTGAATGTCATCCATTGCATAATGCCTCTCCCCTATGTATACTTCCTTGACATTATACAATATTCAGAAATATAAGACACCTTTTATAGGTTTACATAATAGTTTTATTGCTTATTAATAAACCTGACAAAAACGTTCTAATTGAAAATGACAGGCTTTCTGAAATGTTCTCCTCGCGTTCAAATGCTTCTTTTGCAATTAAAGCAGTAAAGCCGTGCAGCAGGCTTCTAAGCCCCCTTGTCGCATGAATAGCAGTCTTTTCACTTGCATAGCCGTTTTCAATGAGCAGCTCTGTCACAAGACGGACAATTTGGTTTGAAGCGATTTCCGCTCTTTTGTCCTGAACCTTAAGCAGAGCCGCTTCATAATATCCGGGATTTTCAATTGCAAAATCAACATATGCATGAGCTAAAGAAAGCATAGCCGAATCTCCCTTTCGTTCCGTTACGGAGTCCGCCATTTGATCAAAAAGCTTTGTCAGTCCTCTGACAGCAAGTTCTGTTCTGATTGCTTGCAGCCCGTTGATATGGTTATACAATGACGGAGGGCGTACATTCATTTTTTTAGAAAGCGCCGCAAGTGAGACACCATTTACCCCTTCCTGATCAGCGATCTCAGCTGCAGCGTCTATAATCATTTTTGAGGTTAATCCTATTCTCGGTGACATGCTCATCATCCTTTCTTTGCTTTTTGAATCGCCTGTCCTATCCGCTCTGAGGGTGATCGCAGAAAATTCCCATGTCCGACAGCGAGACAGGAAGGCGCCTTATCGGCGAGCAATTGTGCACTTTTGATGGCCTCCTCCTTATTCCATGTGGCGAAAGCGGGAAAAGGAAACGTCCATTTTATCTGGCCTGAAACAGCGATTCCTCCGCGCAACTGAAGCGCATCCCCTGCTATTAAAGTGCCGTTTCTTGTATCAAGAAATGACATGCTGCCTGGTGTATGGCCGGGTGTAGGGATGGCAAGCAGGGAACCAATTGTTTCACCGCCCGTCAGCAGTTGGTGAGGCTTTGTTTGTATGTGTTTCGGAATACCTCCTTTTATAGGCGTCTGCGGTTCATCTTGCCGCAAGGATGTGTCACCTTGAAGCAAGAATGAATCCCGTTCCGAGATCATGACCTTCGCATGCGGAAATGTTTGTGCCAATGTATCCAGTGATCCAACATGGTCCCCATGTGCATGAGTCAGTAAAATATGCTGAAGCGGTTTTCCAATCTGATTCACAGCTTGAATGATTCCTTTATAGCTGCCTGGAAGCGCGGCATCAATAAGGGTGACTTCGTTTTCTTCCTCTACTAAATAGCAATTGACTGGAAACAATGCTGGAAAAAAAGTCAGCTGCCAAACGGTTTGATACTGAGTCATTCTCATCTTTTTATTCCCCCTAACAAAAAACTAATAGCGTTAGTTTTATTATTAACTAATGCCATTAGTTTTTCAAGAGTTTATTATTTTTTTATCGCTACATAAATGTTAACTTGTGCCCGCTGTGGCACTGCAGCACTTCGATCATACACCTCAAAGTCACCTGTAAACGTGCGCAGATGTCGCTTATCCCACGTCCAAATGTCCTTCCACGTTTCAAGCACAATCTCTTCAATAGGACCGATTCTGGAAGTGAAAACGGCATAAGCGGAAGCCGGCAAATCAATGTTTTCATATGGTTCCGGAAGGATGTCGTCGTATTCCTGAAACGTTCCGATTGAAAATGTGTAAAGCCCATTTGTCTCCTGTTCATAATTCGAATATAAGGCAGTAATGCTCTGGTCTTTTTCTCCCTGTGATAAAAGAACGCTCATATCCTGCTTCCAGAATTGGTCCCACAGTGCCGGAATCCTCCTTTCTTCCGTCATTTCCAGTGCGTTGCTTGTCCGTTGTGAGAGTCCGGCAAATCGTTTCCGGTCTAAGTGTGTCATATGTGAAAAGCCCATACGATCTCCTCCTTTTTTTAAGATTATAGACAAAGAAACCTGACAGCAGTGTGTCAGGTTTCATATATTTTTTGCATGTGATGAATGGTTTCTTTTACTTTATCCCGTATATGAAGAGGCTGCAGAACCTCAATATCCTTTCCGAACTGGAGCAAAAAACCGATCAGCCATTGATCTTCAGGAAGCGAAATCACTGCCCGGCAGATTTCATTTTCATCACAGTGAAGGACATCATATCCGAACCATTCACCTATGCGCTGACGTGCTGCCGGCTGAACAAGAATAACCAATTCAGTTAAACGGTCCTTTTGGTACCATCTCTTATCCCATGGCAAAGTGTCCAGCTGAATGTCTTTTCTGATAAAGGTCTGATGTAAGATGGCCAGATCTTTCATCCGGTTTAGTTTAAAAAAACGAAAATCATTTCTTACCAGGCAGTAGGCATATAAATACCAGTGCCCCGCCTTGCAAACCAATGTATAAGGTTCAGTCTCCCGAAGCAGTGTTTCCCCGCTTGCGCTTGTATATGTAAAAGATATCGTTGACAATCGATCGATGGCGGCGCTGATTTTCTCACGAAGCGCCTTTTGATCCTCAGTCTGGCCCCAAGCCGTCATGTCAATAAACCATTTTTCAGTTTGGTGCTTAAATGCTTCGGCTGACTGCTCAGGTATGAGGTGCTTGATTTTTTGATAAGCTGTGCTGTGAGAAACAGGTTCGTGCATAGATGAAACACTCTGCAAAGCAGAAGCGATCGCAAACAGTTCCTCCTCCTTCAGCCACTCTCTCTCAAGCCGATACGTCTCCATAATGCCAATTCCGCCCCCGGAGCCCTGTGAGGTCACAATTGGAATACCAGCCCTATTGATCGTCTCAATATCACGGTAAATGGTTCTGACTGATACTTCAAACAGCTCAGCAAGTTCAGCAGCCTGCACTTGTTTTTTGCTGATTAATAATACAACCATCGCTAACAAACGTTCCAGTTTCATTCTGCGCACCTTTTCTTCTTGTATTTCCCATCAAAACAATCATAACATTTTGATAAAGCTTGGGCATATCTATTATGCGGCCACATACACCTCGCATATGTTATGAAAACAGGGGTTCCCCCTTCTTTTTTGTGTTCAGTATTTGATTTCAGCTACTATTTCCAACCGGATAAGCATACACTTCTCAACGGAGGGGATTTCACATCATGCATTTTACACTTCAAAGCGTTTATCCTGCCATGATCATCATCTTTTTTCTGTATAAAAAAATTAAAAGGTCCATCGGATACCAGCCGCTGAAGCCCCGCTGGCTGTTCACCCGCATCATTCTTTTCTCGCTGTTTGCTTTTGTGCTTTCAATCTTCAGCCTCATCCACCCTTTTTTATATGGATATCTCATTATGGGTATTCTTGGCGGATGGCTCCTTGTCTTTTTCGCTAAGAAAAACATCTCCTTTAAAAAACGGAGAGGAAAGATCTATTTTCGGACTCATATTTGGGTAGAGGTGATTCTCTTAACTTTATTTCTATCAAGATTTCTGTATCGAGTGACGGAGATTTATCTTACCTCACCTGATCTAAACAGCCTTGGATCATACAGTCAGTCAATCGGAACGGACCCTCTGACAATTGGCGTCTTTTTTCTGATAGCCGTTTATTATATCGGTTTTTCCTCTTTTGTCATCAAGCTTAGCCGAAACGAACTCGAACAGCACAGACACAATAAAGAAAAAGACATCCTTGCCCGCTAACAGCGAATTAAGCAAGGATGTCTTTTTCAATCATGCTGTGTATGATGGATCATTTGCTGAAGAACATCTAAAACATGTTCATCCTCCGGAGAGTAATAAATTGATGTTCCTTCTCTGCGCGATTTGACAAGCCGGAGATTTTTTAAAAATCTAAGCTGGTGGGACACTGTAGACTGCAGTAAATTCAGCTTTTCTGCAATTCCGTTTACTGCATGTTCACCCTGTGACAATAAATGAAGAATTCTGATTCGGGTAGGATCAGAAAGCGCTTTGAATGTTTGCGCTACTAGAAACAAAGTCTCCTCGTCCAGATCAGCAGCCGATTGTTCCGTTTCTCTAAATTCAGTCATATGTATCACCTTTCTTTATTCATAATTTTATCTTATAACAAATGCGCTTGAGTGCAAAACAGCCTGCTTGTATTCCATTTCAATCTCATAGTTTAAATTTATGTTTCAAATTAGGTTTTTACTTGGTCTGATTTATCGTTCTATGTCATAATAAAAAGGTCATACTGCTCCAAACATTGAGGGTGAAACACAGTGAAGAAAAAGAGAAAAGGCTGTTTCGCTGCTGCGGGTTTTATGATGATTTTTGTCTTTGTCATCGCCTCTTTTTTATTGGTATTGCTTTTTTTTAACCGGGATTTAATCAAAAAACTTCCGATCGATACAAAAACGATTGTTTTGGAACGTTTAACCGATTACAAACCCTTGGTGGAAGAAGAGCTTGAAAGCCAAGGACTCTCTCATTATACATCACTCATATTAGGCATGATGTATCAGGAGTCAAAAGGAAAAGGCAATGATCCCATGCAGTCCTCTGAATCTCTGGGGTTAAAACGCAATGAGATAACAGACCCTCAACTCAGTGTTAAACAAGGCATCAAGCAATTTACCCTCATGTACAAAACCGGTAAGGAAAAAGGTGTGGATTTGGATACCATTATTCAAAGCTACAACATGGGGGCAGGTTACATTGATTTTGTAGCTGAACATGGAGGAACGCATACTGAGGAATTGGCAAAACAATACTCCGAGCAGCAAGTCAAAAAAAATCCTGATCTGTATACTTGCGGGGGAAACATGAACAATTTCCGCTATCCGTATTGCTACGGTGATTATACGTATGCAGAAAAAGTAAAAGAAAAAACAAAAACTGTTGAAGAATCTATGCAGGTTGCAACACTTGAAACCATGGAATCCAAGGCTCATGAATAAGAGTCTATCAATTTGTTGACAAAAGCCCAAACATGAATTTGGGCTTTTGTCATGTTTACATGTAAAAAAAGCCATACTCAGTATGGCTTTTAATAATATGGTGAAATCATCAAATATACAATAACGCCTGTAAGGCTTACATACAGCCATAAAGGCATTGTCCATCTGGCGATTTTTTTATGGCGCTCTACCTGCATGCTGAAGCCTCTGATCAGCGTAAACAGCGCAAGCGGCACAATGATTGCAGAAAGGCAGATATGTGTAATTAAAATAAAGAAGTAAATCGGACGCATAATACCTTCTCCGCCATAAAGCGTATTTTCCGCAATCGAGTGGTAAGTCACATAGCAAATCAAAAATAGTAATGTTGTTGTGAATGCGGCTAAGATAAAGCGTTTGTGAGCTTTAATATTTTTCTGTTTAATCATAATCAGCGCGGCCAATAAGAAGATAAACGTAAAGCTGTTGAATATCGCATTCAGCATGGGCAAAATGTGAATATTCGCATGGCTGAATTGATCTAATTTAGGCATAAAAAACAGCACTGCGATTAAACCGTTAATCAGAACTGTCAGCGTGAGGACAATCCCCGTGTAATTTTTCGGTTTATTTTCTGTTTGATTCATTTGGTGACCTCTCCTAATTTGTACTGGCTATCCAAATCGTATGCAAATTCAAAGAAGATGTCAACGTTTTCGACTGCTTCGTCAGAAATTAGACACACTTCAAAGGCCGGCGGCTATTAGCCCCGGCCCTGTTAGGTTTACGCTTCTTTTATCAGATGTTCAATGACCTTATGTTCATTTTCATTCAGCAGGTTCTTTTGAATTTTCGAATGAATGGGTTTATTCATATGCTGATCCAAGATATCAGCCGTTTCTTTATCCCCGGCGATGACCATTCGTTCCCATCTTTTCGCAGCAGCTTTTTGATCTAGGCTGGCAGCCAGCCGCTTATATAGTCTCGATTGGTTCTCTGTTACATGTTCCCTCATCCGGTTCTCTTCAAATGCTTCCGCTTTGTTTACAGCGGAACGGCAATTCTTCCAAGACTCATTGATCATATCATACTCATAACGCTCCACCGTCTCAATTTCCCCTAAAACGGTTTCAATAATTTTCACTTCATGCTGCTGAGTTAAAATAAACGCCGTACTTGGGTATGTTTGGCGCAAATCCCTTAACTGATCCAGGACAGCTGTTTCTTCCCAGTAAAATCTAGTATCTACAGGGACTTGAAGCTTAATCGCTTCCCATATGCCACTGTCGGAAACAAAAAACACGAGACTGCGGGGCATGTCTTTTCCCATTGCATTCAGGTATTGATTCATTTTAGCTCTGATTCCATCCAGACACTTTCTCCTCCTCTGGATTACTAGCAGCCAAATACTCTTTTAATCGGCTGAATCCTGACTTTAGGGCAATCTTCCATTCCCCCCTCTGCTGCTCTGGATCTCTCGTATCTGTATTGAGATACAGGGAGAGAATTTTATCCGGCGGTACCAATTGGACATATTGTAATTTGTTAATCAATGAATCAATCGCCATTCCGCTTCCTCCTTTTTCACAGGTTAGTTTTCTTTTTCCTCTCTTAAAAATGATCAAACCTGACTTAGCGCTAATTTCTAGTAATAATGGAATTGTTGTTTACAATACGCCTCTCTTCTAATACAATTGGTAACTGTGTTTCTAAGCAGTTTTTTGAAAGGAGTTTGATCTTGTTTACTATTAAAGAAAAAAATCGTCAAGAGCTTGAGGAAGAGCTAAATGAATTAGAATTTCAAATTTACCGAATGCAGGAGAATATGAAGGATTTATCTAAGGATGCCAAAGTGCTTGGTATTGATCAATCGAAACATCAAGAGTGGATGATTGTTTCCTCGATTGATGATGGCCAAACATGCAAAATTATGCTTACTGATTGTAAAACGGCTTACAGAGGAAAAGGCAGTTTTTCACTTGTAGCGTCTTACAAGGATGATGCCATTCATATCGGGGACATCAAAGGCCCTCCGAATCACGGGTTTGGTTCCATTTGCATGAAATATTTAAAAGATATCGCCAGAGACCACAATATTCCGAAAGTCACAGGCGACATTGCCAAGCGTGATTGGAATCATGTAGACCGGCTGATTCATTTTTATGAAAAACATCAATTCAAAGTATGCGTCGATCCTGATACACAATCCGGCAGCATTAAGTGGGTTGATTTGTAAAAAAATCTGGAATAATGAGCCTAGATGTGCTGTAATGGTGTAAAACCATTGATGGAGGGTTCTATGTACGCCTCAAAACTGAAAAAGGGAGACGAGATCCGGATTGTGTCTCCCGCAACCAGCATGTCTATATTATCAAACGAAGCAAAAGTTCAAGCAAAAACAACATTAGAACACTTAGGTTATCGGGTCACCATTGCTGAACATGCAAATGAATGTAACGTATTTGATTCATCCTCTATCGAATCAAGAGTCCATGATCTGCACACGGCCTTTTTTGATCCAGGCGTCAAAGCGATTTTAACGACACTCGGAGGCTTCAATTCAAATCAGCTGCTGCGCTATCTTGATTACGAAAAAATCAAACAGCATCCAAAAATTCTGTGCGGCTATTCTGATATAACGGCCCTCAGCAATGCCATTTATCAAAAAACGGGTCTTGTTACGTATTCAGGCCCCCACTTTTCAACATTTGCAATGAAAAAAGGGCTCGATTATACACAAGATTATTTTCTTTCATGCTGCGCTTCGGACGACCCGTTTGAGATTCATCCTTCGAGCGAATGGAGCGATGACCGCTGGTATTTGGATCAAGAAAGCAGACGCTTTTATCCAAATAACGAACCTGTTGTGATTCAAGAGGGTTATGCGGAAGGCACTTTGATTGGCGGAAACCTATGCACGCTTAATTTGCTGCAGGGAACGGAGTATTTACCAGAAACAGAACATACCATCTTATTGATTGAAGATGATTATATGTCAGACATCCACATGTTTGACCGCGATCTGCAATCACTCATCCACCTCCCCGCTTTTTCACATGTAAAGGGTATTTTGATCGGCAGATTTCAGAAAGCATCAAACGTATCAATGGATCTCGTAAAAGCCATGATCGAAACAAAAAAAGAATTATCCGGCATCCCGGTCATCGCAAACATAAATGCTGGACATACCTCTCCAATTGCCACATTCCCTATAGGGGGAACATGCAGAATTGAAGCTGTTTCGGGCACCTCGCGAATATGGATCGATAAACATTAATCAGCTTGTAAATTTTTTTACAAGCTTTTTTAGCGTAATCGGTTATGCAAAAGGCGCACCAGACATGACAAATGTCATATAGGAGGCATGATGTGTGCTACTACAAAAGACTTCTCTCATTAGCGTATACTGAACCGAGACACACAATGAGAGGATACTTACTATGACTGAACAAACCGTTGCACATAAACAAAAACAGCTGACAAAGCAAGTCGCTGCATTTGCTCAGCCTGAAACGAAAAACAGCCTGATTCAGCTTTTGAACACGTTTATTCCATTCTTCGGCCTGTGGTTTCTTGCTTTTCTCAGCCTCAATGTCTCCTATCTTCTTACGTTAGCATTAACAGTGATTGCCGCGGGTTTTCTGACAAGAATTTTTATCATCTTCCATGACTGCTGCCATCAATCTTTTTTCAAACAAAAACGCTATAACCATATTCTTGGTTTTCTGACAGGTGTCCTGACTTTATTCCCGTATCTTCAATGGCAGCACAGCCATTCGATTCACCATGCGACAAGCAGCAATCTGGATAAACGCGGAACAGGTGATATCTGGATGTTAACAGTGAACGAATATAAGGCTGCATCCAGACGAACAAAGCTTGCCTACAGACTTTATAGAAACCCGTTTATTATGTTTATTCTCGGACCGATTTATGTTTTTCTGATCACGAACCGTTTTAACAAAAAAGGCGCAAGACGCAAGGAGCGTGTAAACACATACCTTACGAATCTGGCAATTGCTGCGTTAGCTGCCGCTTGCTGTCTGATCTTTGGCTGGCAATCGTTTTTGCTCGTTCAAGGCCCGATATTTCTGATTTCAGGTTCAATCGGTGTTTGGCTGTTTTACGTGCAGCATACCTTTGAAGATTCTTATTTTGAAGCGGATGAAAACTGGAGCTACGTTCAGGCCGCTGTTGAAGGCAGTTCATTTTATAAGCTTCCGAAGCTGCTTCAATGGCTGACAGGCAATATCGGTTACCACCACGTGCATCATTTGAGTCCAAAGGTGCCTAACTATAAGCTTGAAGTGGCTCATGAACATCATGAACCATTAAAAAACGTACCGACAATTACCTTAAAAACAAGTCTGCAATCACTTGCATTCCGCCTTTGGGATGAAGATAAAAAACAATTTGTGTCCTTTCGGGACATCAAACATAAACCTTCAAGCTCTTCGCCTGGTTCACCAGATAAAGAGCAGTTGCGAAAGAACGCCTGATGATGAAGGAGGTCTTCTAATATACTAGAGGACTTCCTTTTTATTATTGGAGGGTGCATTCCGGCTTTCACAATGATAAAGTTACAAGTAAGATGAAAAGCTGAAAATGAGGTAAGATCATGATTAAAAAGCATTTTACATTTCAAAAACTAAGCGGAATTACTCCCTATATATGGACAATATTTTTCATTCTCCCCTTCTACTTTATATGGAAATCATCATCTACATTTGTTATTATTGTCGGCATCATTTTGACGCTTTTATTTTTTTCCGTATATAGATTTGCTTTCGTCTCAAAAGGCTGGACCATTTATTTGTGGGGATTTTTATTAATCGGCATTTCGACGTCCTCCATTACTCTGTTCAGTTATATTTATTTTGCGTTTTTTATCGCGTATTTTATTGGAAACATTAAGGAACGCGTCCCTTTTCACATTTTATATTATGTCCATTTAATAAGCGCGGCTGTCGCAGCTAATTTCAGTCTCGTATTAAAAAAGGAATTCTTTTTGACTCAAATTCCTTTTGTCGTCATTACCCTCATCAGCGCGATTTTATTGCCCTTCAGTATAAGAAGCCGCAAGGAACGCGAACGGCTGGAAGAAAAGCTTGAGGATGCAAATGAACGGATTGCAGAACTGGTAAAATTAGAAGAACGGCAGCGAATTGCCCGCGATCTCCATGATACGCTTGGACAAAAGCTTTCTCTTATCGGATTAAAAAGCGACTTAGCGAGAAAATTGATATACAAAGATCCCGAACAAGCAGCTCGTGAATTGAAAAGTGTTCAGCAAACAGCGAGAACTTCTTTAAATGAAGTAAGAAAAATCGTATCCTCCATGAAAGGCATCCGGCTCAAGGATGAACTGATCAACATCAAACAGATTCTCGAAGCCGCAGACATTACGTTTATCTATGAAGAAGAGAAGTGGCCCGAAAATATCTCATTGCTAAATGAAAACATTTTGAGCATGTGCTTAAAAGAAGCTGTCACAAATGTCGTCAAACACAGTCAGGCTAAAACTTGCCGAGTAGACATTCAGCAGCTCTGGAAGGAAGTTGTCATTACAGTGTCTGACGATGGAACATTTAAAGGAGAAGAAAATTCCTTTTCTAAAGGACATGGCTTACTTGGGATGAGAGAACGGCTTGAGTTTGCAAACGGAAGCCTTCACATCGATACCGAAAACGGCACCAAGCTTACCATGGCAATTCCTAATAATTCAAAATAAACATAAAGGATGGCTTACATGATTAGTATATTTATTGCAGAAGATCAGCAAATGCTGCTGGGCGCTTTAGGATCACTTCTAAACCTAGAAGACGATATGGAAGTCGTAGGAAAAGGGACAACCGGCCAAGATGCTGTTGATTTTGTCAAAAAACGCCAGCCTGATGTATGTATTATGGACATTGAAATGCCTGGAAAAACAGGCCTGGAAGCTGCCGAGGAGCTAAAGAATACAGGCTGCAAAATTATAATCCTAACCACCTTTGCCAGACCCGGCTACTTTCAGAGAGCTATTAAAGCAGGCGTAAAAGGCTATTTATTAAAAGACAGTCCGAGCGAAGAGCTCGCCTGCGCCATCCGTAGCGTTATGAACGGAAAGCGCATCTATGCACCTGAGCTGATGGAGGACTTATACAGCGAGGCTAACCCTCTTACAGATAGAGAAAAAGAAGTGCTTGAACTTGTGGCTAACGGTAAAAATACCAAAGAAATCGCTCAGGAACTCAGCATCAAAAGCGGAACGGTGCGAAATTATATCTCAATGATTCTAGAAAAACTTGAAGTGAAAAATCGAATTGAAGCCATTACCCGTTCAAAAGAAAAAGGCTGGTTTAAATAAAAAAAGATCTTGGCAGATGCCAAGATCTTTTTTGTTAACCTGAATACATCGCCGGAACCGGAACAAGACGGATCGATATCCTTCACGCTTAAAGCCAGCTGAACGATGATATGCTTAACAGCCTCAGATTGACTAGTTGTCCTATTAAAATCGCCGCCACTGCACATCTGCTGAATTGCTGATATCAATTGAATTGCGTATTTAATATGGAAAGTCATCTGCTGACCAACTCCGCTCACAAGCTGCCTTGCCCAACTGCAAGAGTGCCTAATATGACAATAAAAAACCGCCTAAAATGAATCCGATTCCGTATATGGCAACTGCTACATCCAACTGCCTTTTATCCGCAAAAAAAGATACACAGCAGCTCATTTCGCCGATCAAGGATATTAACAACCAGCTATAAATGCCATGGTGCAAAATGTCTCTGTAATGTGAAATCATTCCTTGAACCCGAGAGCCCCTAAATCGCACATAAAAAGAAAAACGGGACCACTTTTCTTTATCAGCATATGATAAAGAAAAAAAGACACAAGCCAAAAGCTCATGTCTTTTATCACAATCTATATCATTAGTTTAAGACTTTCACACTTACAGTTTTGACGCCCCAATTTGATGCATCGCTTTTATTTGGTACAAATACGTCAATTTTATTTCCTTTAATAGCGCCGCCAGTGTCTGCTGCTGTTGCTTCCCCGTAGCCTTCAACATAGACTTTAGAACCTAGCGGAATCACATTAGGATCAACCGCGATAACTTTCGCGTTCGGGTTCTTATTTAAGTCAATGCCTGTTGCCGTAACGCCGGAGATGCCGCCGTCGTTAGCAGTGTAAGCAGTAGCAGTAACTGTTAGTTCTTTTGAAGCTTCTTGATTATTTGTATTTGATTGAACAGCCTTCTCTTCTGTGTTAACAGAAGTTTCTGCCTCAGCTTTTGTTTCTTGTTTAGGTTGCTGTTGTACAGCTTCTTGTTTAGGTTGCTCTTTTTGCACAGCCTCTTGTTTTGGTGCAGCTTGAGGTGCGCTTGTTTGCGCATTCTCAACAACTGTGTTTGCTGCTGTTGCCTGACCTTTTACTGAAAGAGTTGATCCAGCATAGATCATGTCAGAGCTTAAGTTATTCCAAACTTTCAGGTTGTTGACTGTCGTGCCGAATTTTTGAGCAATCTTAGAAAGCGTATCTCCCGCTTTAATTGTATATTGCCCATTAGTGGTTGTTTCTTCTGAAGAAATGGTCAGTTTTTCTCCTGCAATGATTTTATCAGAAGTTAACTTGTTCCATTCTTTTAAGTCCTTTAGGTTCACTCCGTTTTTCTGAGAGATTCCCCAGAGCGTATCACCCTTTTGCACCGTAATTTCTTTTGCAGAAGCGTGAGCTCCGAATGCAGTTGTTGAAAGTGCAGCAACTGCCACAAAGGACATAATCGTCTTCTTCATAAGTAAATCCTCCCTTGTTAGCTTTTTATTGGCGGCTAACAGGTGATATCGTAACACACGTAAATGTCAAATCAATAACAAAAAGATATGATTTAGATTACAGTTCCTTTACATGAAGGATTTCTCTCTGATGGAAAGACTTGCTGAACCCTTGATATAATAGGCTTCGCAAGTCTTTTTATTTTAAGGTAAAACAGAGAAAATAAAATGTGTTTTTTATAGAAAAAAAGATTGATTTTCTGTTTTTTTAGTCTGTCATCCTTGCATAAGCCTGTATTTCTTGTAAAAAAAGCCGGCCGTATTTTGCTCTTTTTTGTTCTCCGACTCCTTTTATAGACAAAAGTTCCTCATCATTTACGGGTTGTTTTCCGGACATTTCTTTTAACGTTTGGTCAGAGAAAACAACAAATGGCGGAACACCCTGCTCAGCCGCGATTTCTTTTCGAACCATGCGCAATCGTTCAAACAGCTCGTCATTTTCAGTAATCGCTGCCGCTTTTAACGCTTCTTTTCTCGTGACTGATAATTCTCCTCTCAGCACATTCCTTCCTTTACTGCTGACAAAAAGAGTCGGAAACGTACCATCTGACATCCTGATAAAGTCGTCAGAAATAAGAAATTCGATAAAATCACTGATTTCACCAACTGATTGGTGTTTTAATATTCCGTATGTTGAAAGGTCCGAAAAACCGTTTTCAAGAACTTTTTTATTTTTGGAGCCGGCAAGCACCTGGGCAACTATCGTCTTGCCAAATCGTTCTTTCATGCGAATGATACAAGATAAGACCATTTGCGCCTCCCGCGTCACGTCATGGGCCGCCCTTGTATCAGTGCAGTTTCCGCATTGTCCGCACGCATCGGGCTCCTTTTCTCCGAAATACATAAGGATAAAACGCTGCAGACAATCTTCCGTATGACAATAGTCGACCATTTGTCTCAGCTTTTTTAAATCCTGCTTTTGTTTCTCTTCATGTTCTGATTGCTCAATTAAGAAGCGCTGCACCATAATATCCTGCGGTGAAAACAGGAGAACACATTCACTGGCAAGGCCGTCCCGCCCAGCTCGTCCAGCCTCTTGATAATAGCTTTCCATATCTTTTGGAATTTGTGCATGCAGAACAAATCTGATATTTGATTTATCAATCCCCATTCCAAAAGCAGAGGTTGCCACCATCACTTGAAGCTCATCATTAAGAAACCTTTCCTGCTGCTCTTTTCTCACATCATCAGCCAAACCTCCGTGATACCGCCCTGCCCTGATCTGATTTCGTTTCAATCTCTCATATATCCGATCAGCTTCTTTTCTGGTCGCGGTATAGACAATTCCTGCTTCATGTCTGTTGTTTTGCACATATTCATCTATAAAACGATCTTTATTTTCTCCTTTTACTACTTTAAAGGTTAAATTTTCTCGTGAAAATCCGGTATATACCGTGTTTTCTTTTTGAATGTGCAGCTGTTTGCAAATATCATCATGAACCTCGGGTGTGGCTGTTGCTGTTAACGCCATGATGACAGGCTTGTCGTGTAATTCACGGAACAAAATCTCAATATTTCTGTAGCTTGGCCTGAAATCGTGCCCCCATTGAGAAATACAGTGCGCCTCGTCTATTGCGACCAAAGGAACATCTATGCCCTGCAAAATCCGGATAAACTCCGTGGACGTTAGTCGCTCTGGTGTAATGTAAAAAAGCTTATAAGCCCCTTCTTTGAGTCCGTTCAGCCTCTCGTATATTTCCTGATTGGATTGTGTGCTATTAATGTAGGCGGCGTTAATCCCCGCTTCTTCTAATGCATCAACTTGATCCTTCATCAAGGAAATCAACGGTGAAATGACGATCGTCGTCCCTTCAAACATTAATGCTGGAATTTGATAGCAAATCGATTTGCCGCCTCCCGTTGGCATAATACAGGCCGTATTTTGCCTCGCTTCCGTTACCAAGCGGATCGCTTCATCCTGGCCGCTGCGAAGCTTTTCATAACCAAAATAATGAGCCAGAAGGGATTGGGCTCTATGTAACATAATGTGTAAACCTCGCTTTTCCTTGAATTTCTCCCATCATATCATAAAAAAGAGGCCTTCATTTCTTTCACACAAAAATTGAATTTTTTGCTATACCAACCTTTTCAGATAAAATAAAAAGCCATTTCCGAAAAGGAAATGGCTTTCGCTACATCTTGCCGTATGCAAGTAAGAAAGTTTTAAACCACCACTCCTCAAAGTGGGTGTTTGCAGAAACGTTCCTGTCGTCCTCAGCAATGGAGGCATGACATTCCGGCTTCGATATAAAACTCCCTATTACAGCTTAAAGGTTAAAACTTAATTAACAATACGCACAAAGTAGCTTCTTTTATATAGTACACCATCGGGCGGTTTTAATCAAGAGGCCAGAACAATTGTTTAGAAAAACTTTTTCCAGCCAATAAAAATGTTTTTTCGCTATTATATCCAAAGATTCGACAAATCAAAAAATATATTACAATAAAAAAACAGCCTTTTTTCGCTAAGAGGATTCATCACTTTCTTCTATATAAATATGTATACAAAAAAACTCCTATCAATGCGATAGGAGTTTTTGTTCATTAGAATTTTGCAGCAAGATCTTTTGCTTCTTGTAAACCTTTTTCAACGATTTCTTGCGCTTGATCAGGCGCTGCGTTATGTCCTTCGATGACAACTGTGTGTAAGTCTTGAACACCCCAGAAACCAAGAACTGTTTTCATGAAGTTTAATGACATTTCTAAAGAAGCCATTGGTCCTTCTGAATAAATGCCGCCACGCGCGTTAAGGAGTGCAACTTTTTTGTCGCCCATTAAACCAACTGGTCCTTCTTGTGTGTATTTGAAAGTAACGCCTGCACGAGACAGGTAATCAACATAAGTATGAAGCACTGCTGGCACTGTGAAGTTCCAAAGCGGGAATGCGAAAACAACTTTGTCAGCTTTTACAAACTGATTCAGATATTTGTCGGCAATTGCTGCTTGTTTTTTCTCTTCTTCTGTCATTTCCATTCCTTGACCTGCTTTAAATGTTCCGTTAATCATATCTCTTCCGAGGTAAGGAAGGTTTTCTTTATGAAGGTCTAATTCAACCACTTCATCATTAGGGTTATTTTCTTTATAAGCAGCTAAGAAAGCCTCGTAAAGTTTAGTTGAAACGCCTTCTTCAGCTGTACGGTCGCTTGATTTTACAAATAAAACTGTAGACATTTGTATTCCTCCCGGTAAACTTTTTATATTTACTTACAAATAGTATGTTACTTTCTTTTTCACTCAAAGTCAATCACTTTATTTTGAATATGAGATTTTTTTCAAAAAAAAAGCAAGTACATCTAATATCGGTGTACTTGCCTGGCTTTTTTACTTCGAATCTTGTTCACGATCCAAGATTTCATACGTCTGTGAGCTTTTTTGATCAATTGTTTCTTTGTTGGATAGATCTTTTACCTGTTCGTGAAACGCTCGTTCATATGAAGGAGCATCTGCCTCAAGGTCATCCTCCATATCAGCTTGCGCCTCAACTGTCATTCTCGCATAGGGAACAGCTTCAAGTCTTTCGTAAGGAATGTCTTGGCCCGTTTTTTCACACACGCCGTAAGTTCCTTCTTTCATCTTTTGTAATGCATGGTTAACCTCCTCTAACAGCTCCCGGTCAATCTCTCTCACCGTTTGGTCTGTCATCCGGTCTGTGACGAGCGTACCGTGATCTGCCATATGGTTGTCAACCCCATTGGAAAGCTCCCCCACTTCTTCTGTCATTGATTCTGTTTCCTTTTTCTCTCCAGACAATTCTTTTTGCATATCGAGCAATTTATGATAGAGATGCTGTGTTTGTTCATTTGTCAGTGCCATGTATATCCTCTCCTTTCTATTCTGTTTCCCGTTTTGCCTCCTGTCAAACATGGGAACATGGATGGAAGGATGAGCTACTGCCTTTTTGAACGGATCGTGACCGCTGGTGTTGGTGGCGCTTCGGATTTTCGCCGGCACTTTTTGTCTTTCTCTTCTGGCGGCATATAATAGGTTGCGCCTATATTTAATCTGCCGCTCAGTTCATCAATGGTCAGCTCGCCGAATTCGAGATGATAATCAATTTTTTCAACATTCAGCGTTTCAATATGTATATAGGTTTCTTCAGCCTGCTGTTTGCTGCTGTTGTTCTGTTCCTCAAGCCGTGAAAGCCTTTCTTCACATTCACGCAGTTTGCCAAATTCTGATTTCAAACAATGCCTGATCAGGGACCTAAGCATTTTTTTCATGACATCACGACCCTTTGCATACTCCTCTTTTGTCTACATATATAATGTGTATATCCCAAAGAAAGGAGAGGTTTTCATGCTTCCGACTAACATCAATATTGCTCATCTCAAAACTAACACGATAGGCAGCGGCTCATCCCTTA
Source organism: Bacillus sp. F56 (assembly GCF_001748205.1). Lineage (NCBI taxonomy): Bacteria > Bacillati > Bacillota > Bacilli > Caryophanales > Bacillaceae > Bacillus > Bacillus sp. F56. Next base: position 245,290 of record NZ_BDFC01000006.1, on the reverse strand, counting down.
CCTCTGGTTCTGCGGAATTAAGGAACAAGTGCTCTGCTATCAAAAGAAATAACGGTTTCGGGGAACAAAATGCAGATTTTGTGGTCATGGTCATTCCGATTGAATCAATTGATGACCGTGACGGAGCAGATGCACTCAGTATGAAAATCAATCATCAATAACAATGGTTTTCGCTTGACCTTCGTCTTTTTGAATGGTGATGTATAGGATTCCGTCTTTAAAAATGGCACTCATCTTTCCATGAAGATGATCGGAAAGCGGAATTTTCTTTTCAAAACTTCCGTATTTCCCTTCTTTTTGGCGAAAGTCCTGTTCATTAAAATAGGAAAAGCGCTGCCCTTTCACCACTAAATAATCTCCGTACGATAATATGTGAACGTCCTGTTTACGGTAGCCTGGAAGATAAATTAAAAACTGGACTTCCGTAACGGTATCTACAATATCCATGCTTGGAAATGAAGCATCTCCTTTCCCTCGCTGATCTTGCTGCGAAAACGGAAACGGAGATTGGCCATTTGTCATAAAAGGGGTTTTTTGGTCTTCATCAAATACCTGTTTCCAAAAGTCACCGCCGTACATCTGCTGTGCGAATTCCATCCACTGCTTCATCTTTTCGAAATCCATTTGAAGCCCCCTGTCTTAACATACTTTATAACCGCCAGCATACAACTATAGAAAGGAGGTTTGCCTGTGGTTCAACCAACTCCGTATATCAATATTAATATTTTCATGCTGAAAATTAATTCCTTTGAAAATGCTTCAGCGGTTAACGTAGGACAAAATTTATTGGCAGAATGGCAAAATTCAGATAAAAAAAATCAAGGCTACGGACAGAATTTTGGAGATGCGAGCGGATTTATGGGCACGAGAAGCCATGTGGATGACAGAGACCAAATTGATTCTCCGGCCTCTTTTGAAAGTGAAGCGGTTAACTCTTCGATCAAAAGGAAGTGATGATATGTTCTTTTCACCCTCCGTCGTGAATGTCGGCGGATTTAAAATCAATACGATGGACCGTGGTTCCTCTTTAACACTCGGTCCGTATCAGCAGGTCGATTACTTTTTATCAGCCAAAATAAATCAAGGCTTTGGAGAAGAAAATGGCGACTTTACTCCTCTTGTCGTACCGATTTCAAATGTATTAGATGCAGATCTTATTGATTCGAACTCAGCGAAAAACAGTGTGGTATAACCAGAACAGGGCGCATATGCCCTGTTTTTTTATAAAAAAAGCCTAACCATTTTTTGAACGGCTGGCTCATGAAATATTCAGCTGCACAAATGCTTTGTCAGCACCGCCTGAACTTCGCTTAAATCGGTGTCTTTCGCAAATTCTAATTCGAACGTTTTGCTTCTTGTCATCAGTAAAAGCCCAGTGTCCGGATCAAACATTCCCGCTTCTTGGATGGCAAAGCTTTCAATTGTTTTATATGGAAGAAATACACGAACCTTCTTTTTGGAAAACATTTTATTGTCAAAGAAAATGATCCGCTTATTTGTAAAGCAAATTTGGTCCACTCGGAGCTTATAAATCGATTCTATTCTTTCCCCTTCAACGAGCAAAGCTTCAAGCTTCTTTGCGTCCGTTGATCTGCTAACAGAAAAAATACCCAATGAAGAACCCCTCTTTCTGCATTTATCTATTTGTTTTATCATTCACTACATAAAAATAAGTCCTTTATCCCTATATAAGAATACGACATAGAAGACATTTAAACCATTACGAACAGATTACATTTTTCAAATTTTTGATTTGTTTTTCGGCTTTTAAGCTGTTGTCATCAAGTAATACGCACATATTGAGGAAAAAGTTTCAATATTCAGCAATGTTTTTATAAAAAAAGTTGTTTTTAATGTGTCATGCATTTTGTTTTATATTTCCTGTTTAATCACAAAAAAACCGCAGCTGAGCTGCGGTTTTATGTATCGACTGCTTTTAACAAGTTTGTCTGATGCTTTAAGGAAACATTACATCTCTTCGAAGTATTCTTTATAGTAGCCGCCCACTTTATTGGTATTGTCGACCACAAAGAGAAACTCCTCTGTTTCATTTTTCACTTCATATTCTTTTCCCGGAGTTAAGACCCTGTTTACGATATATTTTTTTGCGTTTGTCTGCACACATTTTACCTTTTTGATTGTTTCTTTTTCAAGCCAATTTTTATGAATCATGATGAAATCTCCTTTACTTATCTATAAGCTTATTGTAGCTTTTTTCTTTTGTAAATTGCAATATCGGTTATTCATTGATTTTGCCTTGTTTTCTATTATAGAATGTTTGTATACGCTTACGTTTGCAGCAAATATCACAGCTTATTTCTGCTATGCAATCAAGAAATCAATGTGCTATCACCAAGAATCTCAGGACAGACCATAAAAAATGACTGGAGGTTTGTTACGAATGAGTTCTTTAACGATGCAAGTGACGAAAAGGCTGGAGACATTTTTACAGGGAACAAAGAAGCTTTATATTGACGGAAAATTTGTTCCGAGTGCCTCAGGGGCAACCTTTGACACTCCCAACCCGGCGACCGGCGAAACCTTGATGACGCTGTATGAAGCCCAGGCTGCGGATGTGGACAAAGCGGTGAAAGCTGCCCGGAAAGCCTTTGATCAAGGCGAATGGAGAACAATGTCTCCAGCTTCTAGAAGCAGACTGATGTATAAGCTGGCAGACTTAATGGAAGAGCATAAAACTGAGCTTGCTCAGCTTGAAACACTTGATAATGGGAAACCAATTAATGAAACGACTAATGGAGATATTCCGCTGGCTATCGAGCATATGCGCTATTACGCCGGCTGGTGTACAAAAATAACAGGACAGACGATTCCGGTTTCCGGCGCTTATTTTAATTATACGCGTCATGAGCCTGTCGGTGTCGTCGGCCAGATCATTCCATGGAATTTCCCGCTCCTGATGGCGATGTGGAAAATGGGTGCGGCACTTGCAACAGGCTGTACAATCGTTCTCAAACCGGCTGAACAAACACCGCTTTCAGCCCTTTATTTGGCAGAATTAATTGACCAAGCCGGTTTCCCTGCCGGTGTAATCAACATCATCCCAGGATTCGGTGAAGATGCGGGAGAAGCGCTGACGAACCACGAAGCGGTTGATAAAATTGCCTTTACCGGTTCGACTGAAATTGGAAAGAAAATCATGTCCACCGCAGCGAAAAGCATTAAGCGTGTTACATTGGAGCTGGGCGGAAAATCGCCTAATATTCTTCTGCCGGATGCGAATTTGAAAAAAGCAATCCCGGGCGCTTTAAACGGTGTGATGTTTAACCAGGGCCAGGTCTGCTGTGCGGGCTCCCGTGTCTTCATTCATAAAGACCAATATGATGAAGTTGTTGATGAAATGGTGTCCTATGCTGAGTCACTCCGCCAAGGAGCGGGTCTTCATAAAGATACGCAAATCGGGCCTCTCGTAAGCAAGGAACAGCATGAACGCGTTCTTTCCTATATTCAAAAAGGAAAAGATGAAGGAGCAAAAGCAGTGACTGGCGGAAGCTGTCCTTTTGAAGAAGGATATTTTGTCGCACCGACTGTGTTTGCGAATGTTGATGATGAAATGACCATCGCAAAAGAAGAAATTTTCGGACCCGTGCTGACTGCCATTCCGTACGAAACAGTCGATGAAGTTATTGAACGGGCAAACCATTCAGAATATGGGCTTGCGGCCGGACTGTGGACAGAGAACGTCAAGCAGGCGCACTATATCGCGGACCGCCTTCAAGCCGGAACCATTTGGGTGAACTGCTATAATGTGTTCGACGCGGCATCTCCATTTGGCGGTTATAAACAGTCAGGACTCGGACGAGAAATGGGATCATATGCCTTGAATAATTACACAGAAGTTAAAAGTGTTTGGATAAATCTTGAAGACTAACATGTATGTTTAAAAAACTGCTGCCTGCCAGCAGTTTTTTTCTTTCTGTAATGCCCATAAAAGATGCTGAATATATATGCTTCTGAAGGAGTTGAGCGTGGTGGGCACACTTCAGGAGAAAGTGAGGCGTTTTCAAAAGAAAACCATTACGGAGTTAAGAGACAGGCAAAATGCTGATGGTTCATGGACATTTTGCTTTGAAGGACCAATCATGACAAATTCCTTTTTTATTTTGCTCCTGACCTCCCTAGATGAAAGCAAAAATGAAAAAGAACTGATATCAGCACTTGCCGCTGGCATACGTGCAAAACAGCAGCCCGATGGCACATTTATCAATTATCCCGATGAAACTCCCGGAAATCTAACGGCTACCGTCCAAGGATATGTCGGGATGCTGGCTTCTGGCTGTTTTCACAGATCTGACCCGCACATGAAAAAAGCCGAACAATTTATCATCTCACATGGAGGTTTGAGACACGTTCATTTCATGACAAAATGGATGCTTGCCGCAAACGGACTTTATCCTTGGCCTGCTTTGTATTTACCATTATCACTTATGGCGCTCCCACCAACATTGCCGGTTCATTTCTATCAGTTCAGCTCATATGCCCGTATTCATTTTGCTCCTATGGCTGTAACACTCAATCAGCGATTTATCCTTAATAACCGCAATATTTCATCTCTTCGCCATCTCGATCCGCACATGACAAAAAACCCTTTCACTTGGCTTCGGTCTGATGCTTTTGAAGAAAGAGATCTCACGTCTATTTTGTCACATTGGAAACGCATTTTCCATGCGCCATTTGCGTTCCAGCAGCTGGGCTTACAGACAGCTAAAACGTATATGCTGGACCGGATTGAAAAAGACGGAACATTATACAGCTATGCGAGTGCAACCATATTTATGGTTTACAGCCTTCTGTCACTAGGTGTGTCGCGCTACTCCCCTGTTATCAGCAGGGCGATTAACGGTATCAAATCACTGATGACTAAATGCAACGGGATTCCTTATCTAGAAAACTCTACTTCAACTGTTTGGGATACAGCTCTAATCAGCTATGCTCTTCAAAAAAATGGTGTGACCGAAACGGATGGCTTTGTTACAAAAGCAGCCGACTTTTTGCTAGAACGCCAGCATGCTAAAATAGCAGATTGGTCTGTCAAAAATCCAAATTCAATTCCCGGCGGCTGGGGATTTTCAAACATTAATACAAATAACCCTGACTGTGACGACACTGCAGCTGTTTTAAAAGCGATTCCCCGCAATTATTCTCCTGCAGCTTGGGAACGAGGGGTGTCTTGGCTTTTATCGATGCAAAACAATGATGGCGGATTTTCTGCTTTTGAAAAAAATGTGAACCATCCACTGATTCGCCATCTGCCGCTTGAATCCGCCGAGGACGCTGCAGTTGACCCTTCAACCGCCGACCTCACCGGACGTGTACTGCATTTTTTAGGCGAGAAAGTTGGCTTCACAGAAAAACATCAGCATATTCAACGCGCAGTGAAGTGGCTTTTCCAGAATCAGGAACAAAATGGGTCATGGTACGGAAGATGGGGTGTTTGCTACATTTACGGCACCTGGGCTGCTCTTACGGGTATGCATGCATGCGGGGTTGACCGAAAGCACCCCGCTATACAAAAGGCTCTGCGTTGGCTCAAATCCATACAAAATGATGACGGGAGCTGGGGAGAATCTTGCAAAAGCGCCGAAATCAAAACATATGTACCGCTTCAAAGAGGAACCATTGTACAAACGGCCTGGGCTTTAGACGCTTTACTCACATACGAAAAACCCGAACATCCGTCTGTTGTGAAAGGCATGCACTACCTTACTGACAGCAGTTCACGCAGCGCTGATAACCTCGCATATCCAGCAGGAATCGGATTGCCAAAGCAATTTTATATTCGCTATCACAGTTATCCATATGTATTCTCTTTGCTGGCTGTCGGGAAGTATTTTGATTCTATTGAAAAGGAGACAGCAAATGAAACGTGAATCTTATCAAACGGAGATGTTCAATTGGTGTGAAGCACTGAAAGACCAGATTCAAAAGCGGGGACAGCTTGACCAGTTCGAAGATCAAATCGACAAGATGATTGAGGCTCTGGAAGATGACCAAACAACAGAAGAAGATTGGTATAAGCAGGCAGCTGCCCTTTACCGGGATATTACAGAATCAGATGATACAAATGAAAGACGCGCTTATGTCCCTATAGGGAAACATGTGCTGCCAAAGCTTCCATACAAATATTCCGCCTTAGAGCCTTATATTTCACGCGATATTATGGTCCTTCATCATACAAAACATCATCAAAGCTATGTCGATGGCCTGAACAAAGCAGAATTGGAGCTTAAAAAAGCGAGGGCGACAAAGAATTTTGACTTGATCACTCATTGGGAAAGAGAGCTTGCGTTCCATGGAGCAGGCCATTATTTGCACAGTATTTTCTGGTTTTCCATGCATCCAAACGGAAAGCGGCGCCCTACAGGGGCATTGTTTCAAATGATTGACCTTTCATTTGGAAGCTATTCCGCTTTTAAAGAACATTTTACCCGAGCCGCTAAAAAAGTGGAAGGTGTCGGCTGGGCCATTCTGGTCTGGGCACCTCGATCAGGACGGCTGGAGATTTTAACAGCAGAAAAACACCAGCTCTTCAGCCAGTGGGATGTGATCCCTCTTTTACCGCTTGACGTATGGGAGCATGCCTACTATTTGCAATATAAAAATGACCGGGCAAGCTATGTCGATCACTGGTGGAATGTCGTGGATTGGCGCGAGGCAGAAAAACGTTTTGAGCAGGCAAAAGAAGTCGTTTGGAAACTATATTAAAAAAGCCCCCTTTCCCCCGGGGCTTCGTGTGTTAAAAAATGCCTATCACATGCAAAAACACGATGATGATGGCCACAGGAGATAGATAACGAATAAGCAGCAGCCAAACCGCAAACCACTTCCGTTTGAGGCTGGAACCGCTTTTCAGCTCGTCAAACAAATCCTGTTTCGGTATTTTAAGCGGGACAAAAATCGAGATCAATAACGCGCCTAACGGCATTAAAATATTGCTCACAAGATAGTCGGCCGCATCAAAAATGGATAAGTGAAATATAGAAACGTCACTTAAGACACCGTATGATAGTGCAGACGGCACACCGACAATAAATATAGCGATTCCGCCTAACCAAGCGAATCGTTTTCTCTTATTGACATCACCTTTTGAAAGCACTGCGACCAAAATTTCCAGCATTGAAAAAGCAGATGTCAATGCAGCAAATAAAAATAGAATTAAAAATGCTAATAAAAAGATAATTCCGAACGGCATTTGATTAAATATAGTTGGCAGCACGTTAAATAACAGAATCGGTCCTTGGTCTGGCTTGAGACCAAATGAAAATACAGCTGGAAAAATCGCAATCCCTGCCATAACTGCAACAAGTACGTTCAATACAGTTACTGATACAGCGGACTGCACAAGATTTTCCTGTTTCCCTAAATAAGAGCTGTAAGTAACCATGACAGATACACCGACACTTAATAAGAAAAAGGACTGGCCCATCGCATACAAAATCGTATTAGCGTCAATCGCTGAAAAATCAGGCATCAGGAAAAACTTGAGCCCTTCCACCGCACCGTCAAGGGTAACAGAACGCACCATTAAAATAATAAATAATATAAATAGCGCCGGCATTAATACTTGGCTAGCCTTTTCAATTCCGCTGCTAACTCCTTTTGCAACAACCAAAATGGTCACTGCCATAAAGAGCAACTGGCCTCCTACAGCCAAATAAGGATTTGAAATGGTACTTGCAAATATCGTATCAAAACCAGATGTTTGCGACAAACCGCCAGTGAAGCCTTTTATAATATAAATTAAAATCCACCCGCCGACGACACTGTAGAAGGAGAGAAGAATAAAGCACGTTACCATGCCTAAATATCCGATCCAATGCCACTTCGTTCCTGGAGCAAGTGTTTTATAGGACTGAACGGCATCTTTCTGCGTTTTTCTGCCTATGATGAATTCACCTAACAATAAAGGCAGTCCGATTAAAACCGTAAATAAAATAAAAATAAGTAAAAATGCGCCTCCTCCGCTGGTTCCAGCTACATATGGGAATTTCCATATCGCGCCAAGCCCAATAGCTGATCCTGCCGCGGCTAAAATAAAGCCGATCTTCGAAGACCATTGATTCGCTTCCTTCACCCTATCACTCCTATTTTGTCTAACCGTTATAAAGGTTCATTGTAAGAATATCTTCCTATATAGTCAAGAACATTTTGATTAGTTTACATAATAAATTTATCGACTATTATTCGGCGATTGATATTGAATTATTCAGAAAATTAATTATAATAAGAGAATGTTTAAAAATCTGTGAGAATTTCTGCTGAAGTTCTTGATGAATGTGTTAGGAGTGTTTTTATGGACATCATTAGAAAAATAAGCCATTTTGCGGGACAAACCTTTGGCATATGGGTCATTGTGTTTGCCGTGCTGGGATTTTCCTTCCCGTCTTTTTTTACGTGGATCAGTTCTTATATTACGATTTTTCTTGGTATTATCATGTTTGGGATGGGACTTACACTGCAAGCCGATGATTTCAAAGAGCTGCTCAGAAAACCTTGGCATGTCATTATTGGGGTGATTGCTCAGTATACCATCATGCCGCTCGTTGCTTTCGGCCTTTCAATTGGACTGCATCTTCCGGCTGAAATCGCAGTAGGTGTTATTCTTGTCGGCTGCTGTCCAGGGGGAACTGCTTCTAATGTCATGACATTTTTAGCAAAAGGAAATACGGCCCTTTCTGTTGCTGTTACAACAATATCTACCTTGTTGGCACCCGTTTTAACTCCGGTTTTGATTATGCTGTTTGCCAAGGAATGGCTTCCTGTCTCGCCAGGATCTTTATTTCTTTCAATCTTACAAGCGGTTTTATTTCCAATCATTGCAGGTGTGATCGTCAAAATGTTTTTCAGAAAACAAGTGGCGAAAGCCGTACATGCCCTTCCGCTTGTTTCTGTCATTGGCATCGTGGCGATTGTCTCAGCTGTCGTCAGCGGCAACCGGGAAAATCTGCTTCAATCAGGGTTGCTGATTTTTTCAGTTGTTATCCTGCATAACGGTATCGGTTATTTGCTTGGATTTATGGGCGCAAAGCTTTTAAAAATGGATTACCCTTCTCAAAAAGCGATTGCAATCGAAGTCGGCATGCAAAACTCAGGACTTGGGGCTGCACTTGCCACGGCCCATTTCTCACCGCTATCTGCCGTACCAAGCGCAATATTCAGTGTGTGGCATAACCTTTCAGGTTCTATGCTTGCAACATATTGGTCTAAAAAAGTGAAAAAAGAAACAAGCAGGATCCAAAAGCAGCAATCTATCACTTTAAATATCATCAAAAAAGGTACATCACGATAAAGTGATGTACCTTTTTTTATTATCCTTCTAATAAAAGCTGTTCAGGATCTTCCAGTAAATTTTTGATTGTCACGAGGAAGCCAACCGCTTCTTTACCGTCTACAATCCGATGATCATAAGATAAAGCGAGATACATCATCGGACGGTTTTCGAAACGTTCTTCATCAATTGCTACTGGGCGCAGCTGAATCTTATGCATGCCCAGTATACCGACTTGAGGGCTGTTTAAGATCGGAGTTGACATCAGTGAACCGAAAGTCCCTCCGTTTGTAATCGTAAAGGAACCTCCCTGAAGCTCGCTAAGGGTCAATTTATTGTTTCTTGCTTTCTTCGCCAGCTCGCCGATCTCTTTTTCGATTCCTGCAAATGTCAGGCGGTCCGCATCACGTACTACCGGAACAACAAGGCCTTCATCAGCCGCAACAGCGATACCGATATCATAGAATTTCTTAACGATCAACTCATCGCCCTGAATTTCCGCATTCAACAGCGGATATTTTTTCAATGCAGCGACGACCGCTTTCGTGAAGAAAGACATAAAGCCGAGCTTTACTTCGTTTTGCTCAAAGAATTGATCTTTGCGGCGTTTTCTGAGATTCATGACAGCCGTCATGTCCACTTCATTAAATGTAGTCAGCATCGCCGATGTTTGCTGCACCTCTACAAGGCGTTTTGCAATCGTTTGTCTGCGGCGTGACATTTTTTGCACTTCGACAGGTTTGTCAAAGCTTTGCTGTGCTTTTTGAGCCTGAGGCTGCTGTTTTTGCTGAGGAGCAGGTTTTGATGCTGGTTTTTCATACGCTTCGACATCCTGCTTGCGCACTCTTCCAAACGGATCTCCAGTTGGAACTTGAGACAGGTCAATTCCTTTTTCTCTCGCCAGCTTACGGGCTGACGGAGAAGCGACCGTTCTTGATTTTGCTTCAGATTGCGCTTCCTCACTCACCTCTTGTGCAGCTGGTTCAGCCTGTTTCTCTTCTTTCACGCTTTCCTTGCTTTCTGCTTTCTCTGTAGGAGCAGGGGCAGAACTTTCACCCGCGCCTTCTGAAATCGTACCGATAATTTCTCCGACCTGGACGGTATCACCCGAATCTTTCAATACCTCTTGAAGTACACCCGATTCTTCTGCTGTCAATTCAACATTCACTTTATCCGTTTCTAGTTCAAGCAGATATTCACCCTGTTCTACATAGTCACCAGGCTGCTTTAACCATTGGGCTATTGTTCCTTCTGAGATTGATTCTGCTAATTCAGGTACCTTAATTTCCGCCATTTTTTCATTTCCCCCTTAGTTTTTGCGAGTCAAGCTATCAGATACAATACGTTCCTGTTCTTTTTTATGAACTGTCGGATCTCCCTCTGCAGGGCTGGACCGTCTTCTTCGTCCAATATATTGAACGCTTACTCCCTCTGGTGCAATCTCTGTCAAATACGGGCTGATATAACTCCAAGCTCCCATGTTCTGCGGCTCTTCCTGCACCCATACGATTTCTTTCAGGTTCGGAAGTTTTGCAAATAATTCTTTGACTCCTTTTGCCGGGAATGGATACAGCTGTTCAATTCTCGCAATGTGAAGCCACTCTTTACCGTCTTCTAGCTTATTAAAATGATCACTGATGTCTATTGACACTTTACCGCTGGATAACACAAGTCTGGTTACTTTTTCATAGTCATGAGAAAGTCCCGACTGTTCATAAACAGGCTGGAAGCGGCTTTCGCTTAGCTCCTGCACTTCCGACACTGTATTTGGGTTGCGAAGAAGGCTTTTCGGCGTCATAATGACGAGCGGTCTGATTTCTTCACGAAGCAGCATTTTAGCCTGTCTTCTTAAAATATGGAAATACTGTGCCGCGCTTGTCAGGTTGGCAACCGTCCAGTTGTTCTCCGCGGCAAGCTGCAGGAACCGCTCGATTCTTCCGCTTGAATGCTCAGGCCCCTGTCCCTCGTAACCGTGCGGAAGCAGCATGACTAAACCGGATTTTTGGCCCCATTTTGCGCGTCCGGCAGAAATAAATTGGTCAAAATACACTTGAGCAGCGTTGGCAAAATCTCCGTACTGCGCTTCCCATAACACAAGCGTTTCTGGTGAATGAACGTTATAGCCGTATTCAAACCCGAGAACTGATCCTTCCGACAGCGGGCTGTTATGAACGGCAAATGATGTGCTGCAGTCAGATAAGTGATGAAGCGGCACAAATTCTTCGCCCGTCTCACTGTCATGAAGCACAAGGTTTCTTTGGGCAAACGTTCCGCGCTCGGAATCCTGTCCTGTTAAACGAATCGGTGTTCCGTCTTTCAAAATCGAAGCAAACGCAAGTGATTCTGCTAAAGACCATTCCACTTTTCTGTCATCATCAAACGCCTTGGCGCGTCTTTCTAAAATGCGCTTTAGCTTGCCGAAAACATTAAATGACTCCGGCCAGTTGATCAATTCGCCATTCAGCTTGCGAAGCACATCAAAATCAATCGATGTGTCCACATCAGGGAAACCGTTTGATACAGGCTCTGGAAGTTCAATTTCACAGGCGATATGTTCCTTTTTAGACGGTACTTTCTGATAAGCGTCCTCAATGCGCTTCGTTACCGATTTTTCGATATTTTGAACGACTTCCTCGGTAAGCACACCTTCTTTTACGAGTTTTTCAGCGAAAATTTGTTTGACGGTCGGATGCTTTCTGACAGCATCATACAGCATTGGCTGAGTGGTTGACGGCTCATCCATTTCGTTGTGTCCATAGCGTCTGTACCCGATCAAGTCAATCAGGAAATCCTTGTTGAATGTTTTTCGGTATTCGACTGCAAACTTCACAGCAGAAAGACAAGCTTCTGGGTCATCCGCATTCACGTGAACAATCGGAATTTCATAACCCTTTGCCAGATCGCTGGCATATTTTGTCGATCTGGATTCAGCGCTTTCTGTTGTGAATCCGATCATATTATTGGCGATAATATGAATCGCACCGCCTACTTGATACCCTTTTAAGGAGCTTAAATTCAATGTTTCAGCGACGATTCCTTCCCCAGGGAATGCAGCGTCTCCATGAATTAAAATGGCAAGCGATTTTGTTTCGTCTTGCACCGGATATCCGCTTTGTGTTCGCGTTTCCTGTGCCGCTCTTGTGCTGCCTTCAACAATCGGATTGATAAATTCCAAGTGGCTCGGGTTGTTTGCTAACGTGATTCGCGCTGATTTTGTTTCAGCGTCTTGAAGCTCCCGATTCGCCCCCAAATGGTATTTGACATCCCCTGTCCAGCCGTAGCTGATTCCAATTGATCCCTCAGACGGAACAAGATCTTTGTTCGGCGCATGCTGGAATTCGGAGAAGATGATTTCATACGGCTTGCCAAGCACATGTGCCAAGACATTCAGGCGTCCCCTATGCGCCATCCCGATGTTGACGCTTGTCGTTCCTGATTTGACAGATTGTGCAATAATGTCATCAAGCACTGGAACAAGAGCGTCCAGACCCTCAATGGAAAAGCGCTTCTGTCCGACGAATGTGCGGTGCAAAAACTGCTCAAAGCCCTCTACTTCTGTCAGTCTTTCCAACACAGCTGACAGCTTTTCATCTGAGTTCTTCTGGAACAGCTCGCCAGATTCAATCATCTTTGTCAGCCATTCGCGCTCTTTGAAGTCATGCACATGGTCAAATTCAAATGAGATGGTTCTTTTATACGTATTTCGTAAATACTGAATGGCTTCTAAACCGTTCGTAATGTTTTTAGGAGCGTCTTTACAGATGACTGACGCAGGTATTGCTTTTATTTCCTCTTCTGTTAGCCCGTAATCGGATAATGGAAAAAGTTCACTCTTTTTCCCATCCTTTCTGAGCGGATTGACGGAAGCGTTTAAATGGCCATAGGTTCGGATATCTTCTGCAAGTCTGACTGCGGATGCGATCTTTTGAATCAGATCGGCTGTAACACGTCCCTTTTCTTTTGTTCCCGAGGCCTCTTTTAACTCGCTTGGCGGAGCACCGAGCTCGTCGAACATTTCCTTCAAATCCGGGTCAATGCTGTCCGGATCCTGGGTATATTGATCGTAAAGCTCCAGCGCATAGCCGAGGTTCGGACCGTAAAAATCTTCCCAATTCATTCGTTGTTTCATACTATTTTGAAACATTTGAATATTACCCCCAACTTAGATAATCAAGTGATTGATTCACTATCTTGAAATAACTTTCGAACGCTGTGTCCAAAATTATGTAATAAAAACGCTTCCAACGATATTTTACCACTGTTTGCAATTTGATTCTACCTTGATTGTTCACAAAATAGTAAAAAACCTTTATAAAAAACAAAAAATTTAATCATTCGAAAAAAGAAACGCTAAAAAGCATAGGATTAAGGGCTATCCTATGCTTTTATGAAGCAGTTTTTTCAGCAGCGGATACAGAACATCCGGTAACTGATCAACATCCGGGACAAATATACTGAATTTTCCGTACATATCCTGAATTGTCTTCATTTGCGATTCTTCTATTTCTGAGTTGGAGAGAAAAACATTTATCACTTCTATTCCTCTTTTTCGAGCTTCGATAACCGCCTCACTTGTATCGACGATTCCGTTTTGTTCGTAGCCAAATGCAGCCGGCTCTCCATCTGAGAAAACAATTAAAAACTTTTGCGCCTCGCTGCGCTGCAGCATTTTTTTTGTCATCTGGCGGATCGCGTACCCGTCACGGTTATCTTCCTCTGGCTCAAGCTGCATAATTGCCGGCCCAGATTCTTGCCTTAATGATGATTGGAAGGGAATAACCGTATTGAAATAGTTTGGCTGGCTTGTTTCGGTCGCATCATTTGTGTCCTCCCAGAAGCCGACAATCTGATGCGGAACCGCTACCGATTTCAACGCTTCGTGAAAGAGCACGATTCCTCGTTTTGTTTCGTCCATTTTGTCGAACATGCTGGCTGAACAGTCCACCAGTAATGTAAAAACAGCGTCGATTTCTGAAGATGGTTCTTGCTTTTTATAAAACAGGCGCGGATTTCGCTCAGTGAAATACCGGAGAAGCTTATTGTTCAGTCTCCCGGCATGAAGGTCTGTTCTTGGCAATGTTTTTTTATGTTCCAGCGTTTTTTGAATCATTTGTTTCAAACGCTTTTGATACGATTCTATCGTTTTTGCCTGCTGTTTATAAGAAAGCTCTTCTTCGTTTGTTGCCGGCTGCGGTTCTTTATAAATTGGGAATGCGTATTTATTTTCTTTGCCGTCAGCCATACCCGCTCCATTCGGCTGGTCTTTTTGGGATTCCAGCGCTTCCAGCTTGGAATAGTCTTTCCGTTTCGTTTGTCTGGCTGATCCTTGAACAGAGCCAAGGGCCTGATCTCCATCGTCGCCTTCCCTTGCTGCATCTTTTCCTAAATCCGATTTTGCGCCGTGCTCAATATCAAATTGAAGAAAACTTTTAGACGGTGCTTCTGTTTCCCTGTGCCATGTCGGCATTTCTTCTTCATGAATATCCTCATCACCGTCTGATTGTTTTGGAAGCGTAATGTCATCACTCAGCTTCGGCGCTTTTTTCTCTTCTTCGAATAACGGCTGATCAGCAGCTTTTGCATAATCCAGCTCCGGCAAAAAAAAGTAAGTGTTCAGCATATCTTTATCGAGCACCTCTTCAAGCCCGTCCATGAGGTCCTCCACAATTTTCAGAACCTGCCGTGTCGAATCTGCTTCATACACAAGCAAGAGCTGCTGCTCAATAAATGGGCGCATCAGATCGATATCTTCACGCATGGACGGAAGGGTCTCAAGCGGTGATTCCGCAGTGAGCTTGACATAGATCGCGCAAAAGAGCGCATCCGTAAAAATGCTTCGTTCCAAATTTAAGGTGAGCTGGGTTGAGAAATGTTTTCTGTACATGTCTTTTCGTTTTGCAAATACATGTTTCGTACCCGGGCGCTCACGTTTGATGCATTCTTCGATCCTGATGTCTTCAAGCAGCATAAACAGCTGCTTGGCAAAACTTTTGAATGAAAGGCGGCGATGGATATCATTCAAAAAGTTCGCGAACTCATGCAGCGAGCTATATCTTGTTCCGACTGAACGCAGGTAGACGTCGCTTTTCAGCCCCGCTTCCATGTCCTCAGCTGCCCTGTCTTTCCAAAAGTGGCTCATATAGATTTTCTTTTCGAATGGATTGTAATAGGACTGAACGCCATACTCTACTTCTACCGCTTCACTCTTGGTGAGTGTTTTGGCCAAATCAGCCAGCATCATAAATAAAAACGAATCAATCGTGCTGTCGTTAAATTTGATAAATTTCATCGCAGCCCCCTCATTCAAACAGAGTTTCTGCAATATTTCGGACGGCGGCTTTTTCCCGGTCATCATCAAGCTTTTCTACAATTCCCCGCTCAATGGCACGACGCGGCGGTATATAAGCGGCTAAATCACATGTATCGATTAAAGCTCTGATGGATGCCGCTTCTTCAGACACCTGTCCGTTATTGGCCTGAACAATCAAATCAGAGGAAAGCGTGATAAATCTGTCAATCAATTTCTCGTCTTTCAGGGCTGACTGAGACATAAGCACTTGTTTCAGCAGCTCGCCTTTAATATAAGGCACATCAATGATGACAAAACGGTTTTTTAATGCTTCATTCAGAGGAACAGTTCCGACATAGCCTTCATTGATGGCTGCAATGACTCCGAAACCGCCTTTAGCCCGTATGACCTCGCCTGTAAACGGATTTGTCATCATTTTTCTGTAATCTAAAACACCGTTTAAAATAGGCAGTGTTTCCGGCTTCGCCATATTGATTTCATCTATATAAAGAAAATGTCCTTCCTTCATTGCCTTTGTAACAGGCCCTGAAACAAACTCAATTGTCGCCTGGCCAGATTGATTTTCAATCGTTTTATAGCCGACCAATGCCTCAGCGTCCAAGTCGACTGAACAGTTGACGCTGTGCATCGGTTTATGAAAATAGCTGGACAATGTTTCAGCCAGCTTTGTTTTCCCTGAGCCTGTAGGCCCTTTCAGCAGGACATTTTTTCCCATGGCTAATGCAATAATGGCATCGAATAAAATGGCTTCATCCTCCGCCTCATAGCCTGATGTTCCGATGAGCGATTGAAACTCTGGGGAAATTGGCTGATCTTTATATGATAATAGCTTTTGTTGTATATCTTCCGGCAATGTTAAGTGCTGTAGTTGAGTTGTCATAGACAGATTCCCTTTCCTATTCATATTCCATTAACGAGTATACTAAAAAAGCCCCTGTATGCTCAATACAAAAGGGCTTGGATGATATTACTGCTTCTCGTTATTTCCCAAAAGGGCTCCGCAGACAATACGCGCACCAGAATTGCCGCTTGGGTTTGTCAAATAATCGTCGGCTTGCTCATGAATAATAAACGCACTCCCGTCTCCGTCGAGAATATTTAGTTTACTTCCTTTTTTCAATGAGGTGTCAGGCGCATTCATAATGACATCTACCTTTCCATCAGCACCGACTTCAAGGTTCGGCAGATCTCCGGCATGATGCCCCATCGGATTGTTGAACCCATGTTCTTTGTTCAGCGGATTAAAGGGACCGCCCGCTGATTCAAAATCCGGCCTGACACAAGAACCTTTCTCATAAATATGAAAACCGAGGGAAGCGCCTGGACGCAGGCTGTTTGCAGAAATGTGAATATCGAGGCCTTCATCATCTGATTCTTTGATCTCTATGAAACCGACTGCTTTCCCATCACGATTGACCAGCTGGACATGGTGACCAAACGCTGACGTTTCAACCACCTTTTTTTCCGGCACCCGATTAGGCGGGTCTGGAGGTTTTTTTTGTCCGCATCCCGCAACTCCCAGTGCCGTCAGCATTATCAACAGCAAGAGACGGTACATACTGTCTCCCCCTTGTTTTTTTCTAACAGTGTGGTCAATCATTTTCTGATATAAACAAAAAAGCCTGTAAAAGGCTTTTTGCCATGCTCATTTTTAAAAATAACTTCTTGCGCCCAAGTATCGTTGTTTCCAATACGAATTGCTGAGATTGGAAATGTCGACGCCCGATGAGCTTGCATGAATAAAATCACCGCCGCCTAGATAAATCCCCATGTGAGACGGGCCGGATTTATATGTGGTAAAGAAGACAAAGTCTCCTACTGACGGCTGGCTGACTTTCTGCATGACATTCCAATATCCTGCCGTACTCAATCTTGATATAGATGATACATTATTAATGAGGTAATAAATGAAGCCGCTGCAATCAAAACCGGCAGGCGTGTTTCCGCCCCATCGGTACGGCACTCCAACATATTTTTTCGCTTCCGTTATCATTCTGTCAATCTTCGAGCCTATTTGAATGTTTGACCCTGAGTTATCCTTTGGCTTTGTTGGCTTTGTTGGCTTTGTTGGCTTTGTCGGATTAGATTTTGAAGTTCCCGAAATAGTCAGAACCTGCCCGATTTGCAGCACATCCGATGATAAATTGTTTTTATCACGGATGCTTTGGACAGTGACTCCAAGCTGATTTGCAATTTTCCACAGTGAATCGCCTGCTTTTACCTTGTACGTCGTTGTTTTTGGGGAATTGGCGTTTGGCGGCTTCTTGGAACCGCTGTTTCCACTCTTAGGTGAGCTGCTTCCTTTTATTTTGAGCACCTGTTTAGGATAAAGCGTATCTGATGTTAAGCCATTTAATGTTTTCAATTCAGCTACAGTCATATTTAAGCTGTTTGCGATTTTCCACAGTGAGTCACCGAGCTTAACTGTATATGTACTTTTTGAAGAACCTGAAGAATTGGAACCGCTGTTTTTCTTTGATCCATTTGATCCGCTTGAACTGCTTGTCCCTTTGATCTTAAGCTTTTGCCCCGGACGAATCAGGTCACTGCTCAGGCCGTTTAAGCTTTTAAGCTCAGATACACTCATTTTATGATTTTTAGCAATCATCCATAGGGAATCACCATAGGCAACTGTGTATGTTGACGTTTTGCTTGAGTTAGACGAGGATGTCGTGCTTTTTTTGCTGCCGCTTTCAGGAACTTTAAGGCTTTGTCCGACGTAAAGCACCGTTGATTTCAATTTGTTTTCGGATTTCAGAGCTGATATTGTCGTATCATACTGGCGGGAAAGTTTCCAAAGAGAGTCACCGCTTTTTACTTTTATCGTTTTTGCTTCCGCGGGTGCTGCGGCCATCGACGACCCAACAACTGCAGAAACAGCCAAGCCGGCTACAATTTTCTTTTTCATTCATTCAACCTCCTAAACTGTTTTTTGGCAAAAACAGCTAGTATTTTGTTTCCAAAAATGGCATACAACTGTTTTATCGTCAATTTTTCAGCAAGTTAAACCCTTTTCAAACATTTGACAGCATTTTCAGCATCATTCGACCTTTAAACTTTCAAATAAACATCTAACATTTTACATAAACACGATATGTTTTTCGAAAGTCTAAGGAACTATTTAAGTGAGGGTAAAAATGATGGTTTTCTATTGATGAATGAAGCAGATTTTCCTCCTTTCTTGTCTGTTTTTCTTATCATTCTCTATCGATCTGCCAAATCCCTTCCTCTGCATTCCTATGAAAAGGCAAAAAGCCTGTTCTTTCGATAAGAACAGGCTTTTACACTATGCATTTGCTGATTGAGTTTTTTGTTTTACAGCTTCAAGAATGCTGTCGGCCGCTTTTTTAGAGCCGCCTGCTGCTTTCAGTGATTGTCCAATTTCTTTTGCTTTTTCAGCATACGTGCGATTGTTCATCACTTCTTGAATCGTCTCTTTCAGCAGACTTTCAGATAATTCTTCCTTTTTAATTACTTTTCCTGCGCCGACTTTTTCCACCTGATCTGCGACCACGAATTGGTCACCTCCCATCGGTATGACAACAAGTGGTGTTTCAAAATACAAACCTTCACTTGTGCTGTTCATCCCGCCGTGGGTCACAAATAAGCTGGCTCTTTTCAGGACCTCAAGCTGAGGAACATACGGGCGTACAATGAAATTTTCAGGAATTCCGTTTAACTCATTTGCTTTAATATGTTTGCCGATGGAAAGCACAACTTTACCATCAAAGTCTTTACACACTTCAAGGCATTGATTAAAAAACTGCTTTTGATTGTTAAAAATGGTTCCCATTGAAATAAACAGCACGTTTTCATTGTCAATTTGATCAAATGGGAAATCATTGTTTCCGGCTCTTTCAGTAATGGAAGGGCCGACAAAAACATACCGCTCACCGAATTGCTCAGCCATTGGCTGAAATCCCCTCGATGTAAAGACAATCGTCAAGTCACCATCAGCTAAAAAAACATCAAATGGCTTTTTGATCTCTGCTTGAAAATCAGTATTTAAAGCTTCTACAAGCTGCTGATATGATTCATAATGAGGCGAATCTTCAAGTGACCCTTTCATGTACGCTCCCATCATTTCTTTAGCAAATTCCTCATTCATCGCAAAGGTTGTACACAATGAAAATCTCGGCAGCTTCAGCAAGTTGGCAATGACTTTACCCGCGAGAAGATGGTGATCATAGATGACATAATCATACGATTCATGTTTGACTTCCTCATAAATATGAGTCGCAATATCTTTACAGCTTTTCAAAAAGGCGCAGATCATTTCAGTAAAGTCTCTTTCTTCATCACCGGTTGCGTTTTTGCCGAAGTAATCCCCCCTGAAATCATGATACTCACGAAACTCAATATCAAGAGCTGTGATTTTATCTTGATATTCCTTCACTGCGTAGTACGTAATGTTTTCCCCCCGGGATTTCAGCTCCTTCATCACACCGATAGAGGGATTAATATGCCCTTCACCGGGAAAACCAATCATTAATACATTAGCCATGCGGCAGCACCCTTCCTTTGAAAATTTATGTAATATTTCATACGGTACTATAAATACATAAATAGGTAAAGTATTTCACTTAATTAATATTCATCACATGTAACTTTTCTACCACTTTATATTTTCTGTCTTCAAGACAAAAAGCATTCAGCTTGAAGCGAATGCTTTAATAAAGATGCGAATTCAGTCATTTTGTCTCATGGCAGGATTCTAAATCAGGCCATTTTCATTATTTTTACGTTCTTGGTGAAATTAACGGATATAATACACCGTCTTTGGCAAACGACATCTTCCCTGTCTCCTCTGAAACTACAAGCACAAGCGCATCCGTATAGCCCGACATACCGAGAGCCGCCCGGTGCCGGGTTCCCAAATGGATATCCACTTCCTTCGCCGTCAGCGGGAGCACATTGGCTGCTGACACAAGCTTGTTTTCTC
This sequence comes from Bacillus sp. F56, assembly GCF_001748205.1. Lineage (NCBI taxonomy): Bacteria > Bacillati > Bacillota > Bacilli > Caryophanales > Bacillaceae > Bacillus > Bacillus sp. F56. The sequence continues at coordinate 224,752 of NZ_BDFC01000006.1, read as the reverse complement.
TCACCAATAAAGCACCGTCATGAAGAGGGTTTCCGGGGAAAAAGATGCTTTCAATTAATGATGAGCTGATCTCGGCATGAAGAGCGGTGCCTTTTTGAATAAAATGTTCAACTGGGTCCGCTCTTTCAATCACAATTAAGGCACCGTGCTTATGCTCCGATAAGGCTTTAATCGCCTTGGCCAGCTCAATGAATGCCGGCGTAAACTCCTCAATGTATGATTGCAAATAAAAAGATGATGCAATCCCCTGCATATCCTGAAAAATGTGCCCTAATTCATCTAATTCACAAAGAAGGCACTGGTCTTTTTCGTGAAGCGTTTTCAAAATTAACGATGCATCCCCTAATATTTGCTCTAAGTACACCTGTATTTTCCCTTTGAATGCATTTTCTGATATCTGTTCATAACGCATAGCCTTCATCTCCTGTTCAAATTTCCAACTTTTCACGAATGCTTATCTTATTGATGCACATTCTATATGGAAAGGAGGGATGTAAAGAATGGAAATCGAAAGAATCATTCAGTATATTTGCACCTTTTTAGGCGTGATTTCGCTTTCTTTTATTTATGCCCAAATGTTTAGAAAAACGAAACCGACAAAAAAAGAATAGGCCAGGCGTTCATTGCTTTTTATACATAAAATGTTATAATTTCTCTCGTTATGAAAAAGAAACGGAGATCAATGTATGAAAGAAACTCAAAACGCCCGGGAAAAAATCAAACAGCTCTTGCACATTTTAATCCCGATATTCATTACCCAGGCGGGGCTTTCTCTAATGACTTTTTTAGATACGGTGATGTCAGGGAAAGTCAGCCCCGCTGATTTAGCGGGTGTCGCGATTGGCTCAAGCCTTTGGACCCCTGTTTACACAGGACTGGCAGGTATATTAATGGCGGTCACCCCGATTGTCGCTCAGTTATTAGGCGCCGAGAAAAAACAGAAGATTCCTTTTACTGTTTTACAAGCTGTATACGTGGCCGCGCTTCTTAGCATCGCCGTTTTAGTGATTGGATATGCTGCAGTTGACCTTATTCTTGGCCGATTGAACCTTGATATTCACGTGCATCAGATTGCTAAACACTTTTTAGGCTTTTTATCACTGGGAATTTTCCCTTTATTTGTTTACACCGTGTTGAGATCATTCATCGACTCATTAGGAAAAACGAGAGTCACAATGATGATTACACTCAGTTCACTTCCAATCAATTTTGTATTGAATTATGCATTTATCTTCGGGAAATTCGGCATGCCGGCACTTGGCGGCGTCGGCGCTGGGCTGGCATCCGCGCTTACTTATTGGTGTATCTGCGTTTTCAGTTTTTTCATTATTCATAAAAACGCACCGTTTTCTGAATACGGGATTTTCCTTACGATGTATAAGTTCTCTTGGGAAGCATGCAAAAATCTACTCAAAATCGGCTTGCCTATTGGATTCGCTGTATTTTTTGAAACGAGCATTTTCGCAGCTGTTACGCTTCTGATGAGCCATTTTCATACAGTGACCATCGCGTCCCACCAGGCAGCCATGAATTTTGCGTCTCTTCTATATATGCTGCCGCTCAGCGTGTCCATGGCTTTAACAATTGTAGTCGGGTTTGAAGCGGGTGCAGCCCGTTTTAGAGATGCACGCTCATATAGCTTAATCGGCATCATGATGGCGATCGGCTTTTCTTTGTTCACAGCCGCCTGTATCCTGTTATTCAGAGAACAAATTGCGGGCATGTACACTTCTGACCCCGATGTGCTCAGGCTGACACAGCACTTTTTAATTTATGCGCTTTTTTTTCAGCTTTCCGATGCCGTGGCCGCACCGATCCAGGGAGCGCTCAGGGGGTACAAAGATGTGAACTATACGCTTGCGGCTGCTTTTGTCTCTTACTGGATCATTGGCCTTCCGGTCGGTTATATGGTCGGTACGTTTACAAGTCTGGGTGCATTCGGCTATTGGATTGGATTAATCGCAGGACTCGCCGCCGGCGCAGTTGGGCTGTTTTTCAGGCTGGCAAAACTGCAAAAACGTTATTCGCAAAAACAATACATGTAAAAGAGGTGTCAATCATGGCAAAAAACAACAAATTATACGAGTATCTTTCTCAGCATGCGGAGACCATCAGTTCAACATGGTATGAAACAATTGAGGAGACTGATCCAAATTCCATTTATGCATCAACAGACCCTGCTGTCATTCACAATTTAAAGAGCCAGAACCTCGCCTTCAATTATAAGATCAACCGTATTTTCATAGATGATGAGGAAGTATACCTGCCTATCTTGAAAGAATGGGCCTTTGAAGTGACACAGGATCCTGAGCATTTAAAGACTCCTATCCACTATATTATTCGTGAATTTGTCAGAGTGAGAGATTTATATGTTTCCTATGTGAAAGAATTTGTCCATCTCAATCAGGATACTGTGAAAGGCGAAGAAGCTGAAGACCTGTATCATTCCCTTATCAAAGCGTTTGATCTTGTGATCCATATTTTTATAGAAGAAATGTACAAAAACACAAGCCTTCAGCTGCAGGCCCAAAAAGATATGATTACTGAATTGAGCGCGCCGGTCATTGTGCTGTTTCACAGCGTCGGGCTGCTGCCTTTAATCGGAGATATTGATACGGTTCGCGCCAAACTGATTATGGAAAACACTCTGCATCAATGTGCGGAGAAAAAGGTGACACAGCTGTATATTGATTTGTCAGGGGTAGCAATTATTGATACGATGGTTGCCCACCAGCTGTTCAGTTTAATTGAGGCGCTGCGTTTAATCGGTGTTTCTTCAACTTTGTCGGGAATCCGTCCGGAAATCGCGCAAACAGCGGTTCAGCTAGGTTTGTCTTTCGATGACATTTCCTTAAGATCCACCCTCGCTTCAGCAATTGCATCAGACTTAAAATTAAAAAAGGTATAAGGCTTAAGGCCTTATACCTTTTTGATTAATCATTCCATTGATACGTCCAATATATTTCTTCTTCAAACCATGTTGCCATAACAGGTTCATTATTTTTTAATTTCTCTTCAAGCTCTCTGAGCATACCTTCTGTTTGTGTGCGGTGAGCTCTTAACGCATTCATTTTAATATCAGCTACTTCTTTGATATCAAGTACCACATCAGCTTCGCCGAGAATCTCTTCTCTGTTGCGGGTAATAGCCATGCAGATTGTACGCGGACGGTCTTCTTTCTTTTTGCGGTACAATGCACGGATAACCGCTTCCCCGCATGCATCATGGTCAGGGTGCACACCGTGTCCGGGATAAAATGTGACAATTAAACTTGGTTTTACATCATCTATGATCTCTTCCATAATATCAGCTAAATACTCATCATCTTCAAATTCGAGCGTTTTGTCACGGAGTCCAAGCATACGAAGGTCATTGATATCCATTTCTTTGCAAGCGTTGATGAGCTCTTGTTTTCTTAGCAGCGGCAACGTTTCCCGATTCGCGAAAAATGGATCGCCCATATTTCTGCCCATTTCACCTAAAGTGGCACAAGCATACGTAACAGGAATGTCTTTTTTTCTGTTTAAGGCAATGAGGCCTGCCACTCCATATGATTCATCATCAGGGTGAGGCAGGATTACTAGTACATGTTCTTTCATTATTATTCACCCTTTTCTTTAAACTGTGAACGGTTTTTCACTGATTTGCAGAGAAATAGCCAGTTTACCGCCCGGCAGGTGTCCCGCCATTAATAAACGGTTTTCTTCATCTACCGTGTATTCAGTCAAGCCTTCAGCATAAATCCAGCCTTCTTCTGTTTTCAAGCCAACGCGGTAAGGTCCATTGCCTTTGATTTTTGCCTGATGATAAGTGACTTTTGCATTGCGGATATATGCAACAACCGTCATGTTCTTTTCATTTAAATGCGCTGAATAAGAACCTGTGGTGGTTTCTAAATGGATATATACAGGGCGGTCCGCATATCGTTCTAAAGATGCTTGCACATCTTCTTTTATGATTGCTTTCATGATTGCTCCCCTCTTTCTTCTTTTAAATACTCTGCACGTTTTGTATGTAATTTGACCAGCTGATATTTCACAGACGGTTCGAGCTGTGAATTCACGATGCGCTGAATTGCGGCAAAATATTTTTCCAGCATCGGTTTTCGGAGTCTTGGATGTGTACGTTTATCCAAAAGCTCAAGATCAATCGCCTCTGCTACCGCTTCTGCGTCATCATGTGCGAGAGATCGGTTATTCCAAAGTGAAGCGTAGGCTTTCACTATCTCTTTATCATTGTCCATCGTCTTGCTCCTTTATGTCTTACATACATGAAATGATTATACATAATATATGCATCAGCTGAAAAGCCAAAGGCCTCAATGGCTTTTTGACGCCCGTTTCCACTTCACTTGTGAAAACGTAAACAAGAGCAGCGCAGCCCATATACAGCTGAATGTAAAAGCCTTCGAGCTTGAAAATGGCTCATGGTAAACAAACAACCCGATCAGCAGAGTAATGGTTGGCGCAATATATTGTAAGATACCGACTTGGTACAGCGGCAGCCGTTTCGCTCCTTCCGCAAACAATAAAAGCGGCAATGCCGTAAACACACCGGCCAAAAAGAGAAGCAGCCACGTCCCTCCGCTTTCTGCACCCGCTGGCTGAGCATGTCCGCTGAACAGTAAATATCCCAATGCAATCGGCATAATCATGAATGTTTCCAGCGTTAAACCGATGGCGCTTGGCAGGCTTGTTCTTTTTTTGCTTAACCCGTACAGTCCAAAGCTGAATGCGAGCAGAAGCGCGACATAAGGAATGGAGCCGTATTGGAACGCCGAGATAATGACGCCGGCCGCCGCAATCGAAACGGCTACTAATTGCAGGCGATTCAGTTTTTCCTTTAAAAATATAATCCCAAGGAGTACTGATACAAGCGGATTAATGTAATAACCAAGACTAGCCTCAAGCAAAAAGCCATGATTGACAGCCCATATGTAAACAAACCAGTTAATCGAAATCAGGATAGAAGCGAGAAATAAAGAAAGAATTCCTCCGTTCTTTTTCAAAGAGCGCAGCTCCTGCCATCCTATTTTCCATTGGCGCAAGAAAAAAAGTACGATACACATAAAAACAAAAGACCATATAATACGATGAGCCAAAATATCAAGAGCCGGCAGCTGTTCGAGAAGCTTCCAATAAAGCGGAAACAGCCCCCACATGATAAAGGAAACGGCTGTGTAAAGAACGCCTTTTTTTGTTTCTGCATGTTGCATTGATATCCCTGCCTTTCTTTAGAGCATCTTATATTATATCACGTGAAAGATCTGGCGGGCATATACTATTTTGTCCGTGAAGAAAGGATGTGAAGACAATGTTTGAGTGGAACAAGTACTTTCCTTTCCACAATCAATTTTCTAAAGAAGCATTAAAAAAAGCTGATCCGAAAGAAGTTGAAACGTATGTCAATCGTGTGATGGAAAGTGTGTTCGGCAGTGATTATGCGGCTCAATTTCCTTTCCGCGATCCTCTCCCCCAAAAAGAACAGCCCGCCAAACCTGATGCAAAACCTGATGTCAAACCTGATATTGATATATTCGAAACAGCAGACCATGTGTTTGTAAAGGTTCCAATCAGCGAAGAACAGCTGGAACAAGTGAGAATTAAACACACATCTCACGAATTATGGTTGGAAAACTTCCCAAGATCAGATCATCCGAAAAAAGTAAACCTTCCTTGTTTAGTCAAACGCAAAGGAACAAAAGCCGTCTATAAGGATGGCCTTCTGGAAGTCATGTTTCAGAAGCAGCAAGACTACAATATGTCTGAGGTAGAAATCATCCGATAAAAAACGGCCTGCAAAATGCAGGCCGTTTTTATTAATAGAAGCCGGGATATCCCCCATATGGCACGCCGGCACCAAAACCGTACGGTCCGCCTCCGTATCCATAAGGGCCAGGCGGATAAGCATAGGGACGAGAATAGTTAAACAGGGCACTCCCAAGAAAACCGCCTAATAAACCGCCGACTAAAGGAGCGCCAAACAAAAAAGGACTACGCGCCGGGTATCCGGCTGGACCGAGATTCCCGCGATAATACGAATGATGAGGGTACAAGATTTTTCCTCCTTTATGTCTGCCTATACGTAAGGTATTCAATAAAGAAGAAAAACGATTGGGCTATAGACTGAATCTATAGATTGTTACACAACAAGCCCTGCCAATAACACACAGCCGAGCCCTGTAACCGAAAGAACTGTTGTAAGCAGCGTCCAGGTTTGAAATGTTTCTTTCAGGCTCAAACCGAAAAATTCCTTTACCATCCAAAATCCTGCATCATTTACATGACACGCAATGACACTGCCCGCTCCGGTTAGGGCAATGCCAATGATAAAAGAGGCAATCACAACCGTCGTCTGTATACTTTTATTCCTGAATTTGTAAATCACCGGCAGCTACAATTAGAATCGGCATGGTACCCTCCAAAAGTGTTTGATATGAATCTCGCGATGTCTCAGCGCTTTTCATGCCTTGATAAACAGAAATCGTTTTCATTAATATCTAAAAAACGTCTTGGTTATATGATTGTTATACTTTGATTAACTAATGTTTTCATACTCATCTCCTAATCAATAACTTTCAATTGTTTTATGAGTTTTTTCGATTACCTATCGTCTGTCACAACGATTTATTAGTTATATGTTGATTAACTATTGGTTATATGTTATGTTTTTTAAAAGTTGACTACAATCATCTATCCATTGTCTGAAAGCAACTGAACCCATATGAAAACAGACGGATAACAACTTCACAAGAGGAGGCGTTCACATGCCATTATTGCGTTTTGATGTAATTGAAGGACGTGACGAAAAATCGCTGCAATTGTTATTAGATACTGCTCACCAAGCAATGGTTGAAGCATTTGGTGTTCCCGAAAGAGACCGTTACCAAATAGTCCGGCCAGCATCCTGCAAACGAGCTTATGATCCAGGATACAGGATTAGGATTGCAAAGAAGCAAAGATCTGGTCATTATCAGTATGACAAGCAAAGCAAGAACAGAGAGCCAAAAGGAAAAATTGTATGCTCTGCTTGCTGAAAAGCTAGAAGAAAAATGCGGAATCTCCCCTGAAGACCTTATGGTATCTATTACCGAGAATGGTGACGCAGACTGGAGTTTCGGTCTCGGTGAGGCTCAATTTTTGAATGGAAAACTATAAGATTTCGCTTCTTCATAAAAAAAGAGAGAGCTCAAAAGAGCTCTCTCTTCTTACGGAACCAGAATGAAATCATCCTGCAAAACGAGGTGCCTGGATCTTTTTTGAAATCCAGTCTCTATGCCAATTGGAAACTGCTGGCGGTTAGCATTCCGCATTGTAATTTGCATAACAGGGTAAACCACAACAGGTTGCACGCTGTAACTTATGGGTTATTTCTTATTTTAAGCATACTCCCTTCTACATGACACGTTTGCAAATCCCGAAATGCCATTCTGACAAATATAAAAAGTCATGTAAACGGGTGTGAACCGTACTTACATGACTCACCATGGAAACAAGAGCGCTTTTTCAGACGCCGCTTTCCTTATTTCTCTTCTTCACACACTGTGTCACCAGGCTCGCAAAATTGATCGGCCCATGCCTGCATCTCTTGAAATACAGCTTGAAGCGCTGTTCCTTTTTCAGTCAGCGTGTAGATGACTTTGACCGGCGTTTCAGGGAGAACCTGCCGTTCGACAATCTCGTTTTGTTCAAGCTCCTTCAAGCGCTCTGCCAACATTTTTTGGCTGATCATAGGTATTGTTTCCGTTATCTCTTTAAACCGTTTCGGCCCATCCATTAGCACATGGATGATCAGACCGTTCCATCGTTTTCCCAGCAATGAGAATGCGGATTCCATTTTAGGGCACATCGTATTTCCCACAAGCCTTCATCCCTTCATCTATTGATTGACATGTATTCAATGATCCATTACAATAATCTTTCAAGTTACATTTAGTAAGCTTCTAACTTTTCTATTATCATACCACGTTTATCCGAAGGAGGAAACACTATGACGAATACTCTGGATGTTTTAAAAGCACGTGCATCTGTAAAGGAATATGATACAAATGCCCCGATCTCTAAGGAGGAGCTGACTGAGCTATTAGACCTTGCCGCTAAAGCGCCTTCCGCTTGGAACCTTCAGCATTGGCATTTTACAGTATTCCACAGCGATGAATCAAAAGCTGAGCTTCTTCCTGTAGCGTATAATCAAAAACAAATCGTTGAGTCTTCTGCTGTTGTTGCCATTTTAGGCGATTTAAAGGCAAATGAAAACGGTGAAGAAGTTTATGCTGAATTAGCAAGCCAAGGCTATATTACGGATGAAATCAAACAAACATTGCTCGGCCAAATCAACGGTGCTTACCAAAGCGAGCAATTCGCACGTGATTCCGCTTTCTTAAATGCTTCTTTAGCTGCTATGCAGCTTATGATTGCCGCAAAAGCAAAAGGTTATGACACTTGCGCAATTGGCGGATTTAACAAAGAGCAGTTCCAAAAGCAATTCGATATCAGTGAGCGCTATGTTCCGGTTATGCTTATTTCAATCGGCAAAGCAGTGAAGCCTGCCCATCAAAGCAACCGCCTGCCGCTTTCAAAAGTATCAACTTGGCTGTAAGGATATGAAAAACCTTAGTCCGAAATACGGACTAAGGTTTTTTTATACAATCGCCTCTTTGTACCATTCACGAGCCTGTTCAGCTTCATGCTGAGTCAGCTGATGGCCCCCGTCCTGCCAGTAAACGGAGGCAGATGCCCCGCTGTCACGCAAATAGCGGTAAAGCTCTTCTGATTCTTCCTTCGTGCAAAGAGGATCGTATTTCCCGGCACCGATAAAAACAGGGAGCCCCGCCATATCAGGCAGCTCGATACCCCGAATCGGAACCATTGGATGATGCAGAATAGCCCCTTTTAACACATCTTTATAATGAAAAAGCAGGCTTGCCGCAATGTTTGCGCCGTTTGAATAACCGACTGCAATCACTCGGCCGCGATTAAACTGATGCGTTTCTGCAGCCTCGTCGATAAAATCTTTCAATTCTTTTGTCCGCACCACAAGATCCTTTTCATCAAAAACTCCTTCACTCAGACGTTTGAAAAATCGCGGCATTCCATTTTCAAGCACCGATCCTCTGACACCAAGCAAATGGGCATCAGGGTCTATAAACCGCCCCAATGAAAGCAGATCGTGTTCATTACCGCCCGTGCCATGCAACAGCAAAAGTACGTTGTCAGATGTTCCTTTTTCATAAATATGCTTCATTATAAATTCCCCCTTTTAAAGTTCAGGTAAAACGTCTGTAATTTGTTGTCTATGTTTCTCCAGCCATTCAGGCAGTTTTAAGGAAGTCCCTAGCTCAGCAAACGTTTCATCTGTCATAAAGCCTGGTTCATCTGTGGCAATTTCAAATAAGATACCGCCTTTCTCCCTGAAATAAACTGATGTAAAGTATTCCCTGTCGAGAATTTCTGACGAAGGCAGATGGTTTTCAGCAATAATCGGCAGCCATTTCGCCTGTTCCTTTTTCTTAGTCCGAAACGCTACATGGTGTACCGTACCATATCCTCCGACTCCTCTTTTTTCAGGGTGTAAATGGACATCAATGACACCGCCGACGGCCGCTGAGGTTGCCAGTCTGACAATCTGGTCTTCTTCAGCCACTTTGGTGTATCCAAAGCTTTCCGTTAACAATTGTATGGTCGCCTGCGGGTCGTAGGAATATAGCAGCACACCTTTCATTCCCGTAATTGCTTCATTTGTTGTGATCCCGTCAGGCGTCCACTCGCTTTTGCCGCTTTTCGCATCCTCCATGATCGCCAGCGGAAGGTCTTCTGTATCATCAAAAATAAAACCTTTTTCACCAAACAACGTTTTTTCCTCTAGGCTCAGCCCGCTTTTCTCAAGACGCTCCTTCCAAAAAGACAGGGAGCCTGAGGGAACTGAAAAGTACACCCGGCCCGCTTGGCCTTTTCCTACCGTTCCCTGTCCGCTTCCTTGGAACGGAAAAAAGGTCATTATTGTACCGGGATCTCCGTTTTGATTCCCAAAGTAAAAATGATACGTCCCGGGATCATCAAAGTTTACTGTTTTTTTAACAAGTCTGAGCCCAAGCACTTCTGTATAAAATCGCAAGTTTTCTTGCGGATCTCTGGCGAATGCTGTGACATGGTGCAATCCTTCTGTTTTCATTTTCTCACTCCTATTTATCTCGATTTCAAGATATTTATTATTTTAAACCTTTATTGAAAAGGATGCAAACCATGTGTTTTGTTTAAATAATTGAAAAAATCATTTTTTTCTAATAATTATCTTGTGATCTTTTCTAACAACTGCTATTATAGTGAGCATTATCATGTTTCAGGAGGAAAGTAAATGGTTAAAAAAGCACTTATTGTTATTCTCATTCTTTTGCCATTCGTTCAGCTCGCGCTTTTGCCGCTTGTGAATCGAATAGAACCGATTATGTTCGGCCTGCCGTTTTTCCACTTTTGGCTGCTGCTGTGGATTATTGTTACGCCGTTATGCTCGTTTGGCATTTATCAGATGCAAAAAAAAGATGGAGGACTTGAATAATGCAAGGGAATCTGACTGCACTTCTCATTACTTCTATTATTGTTTTAACCGTTGTCTGTATCGGCTTTCTCGCCGGAAGAGACAAATCCTCGCGCACTTCTGTGGAAGAATGGTCTGTCGGCGGTAGACGCTTCGGCGGTCTTCTCGTCTGGTTTTTAGTAGGCGCTGACCTTTATACGGCCTATACTTTCTTAGGGTTGACCAGTACTGCTTTTACAGGCGGAAGTGTTGCATTTTTCGCCATTCCTTATTCTGTGTTGGCCTACTTTATCGCCTACTTCTTCTTGCCAAAACTTTGGAAAGTTGCGAAAATTCATAAATTAACAACACTCGCGGATTATGCCCGGGAACGTTTTAACAGTAAGCTTTTGGCAAGCCTCGTTGCCATCGTTGGGGTACTCATGCTTATTCCGTACATATGCCTTCAGCTGAGCGGCATTCAAGACACGCTTCAGGTTGCCGGCACTGGCTATATTAACGTAAAATTCGTTGTGATCATTTCATTTATTCTTGTTGCTCTTTACACATTTTTCAGCGGGATTAAAGGGCCCACATATACAGCCATCATTAAGGACATTTTAGTATGGGTCATTATGCTGTTTATGGTGGTGTCCCTCCCTCTCATTCATTTTAACGGCTGGACGCCAATGATTGACACGTTAGTGAAGGAAGCGCCGCAAATGCTGACGATACCGTCAGAAGGGCCAAAAGGCATTCCTTGGTTTATCACAGCATCTATTGTTTCCGCTCTGGCACTTTTTATGTGGGCACATGCCGCTACAGGTGTTTTCACGGCAAAAAGCGCTGATGCAGTAAGAAAAAACAGCATGTTTTTACCCCTTTACAATATTGTGTTAATTTTGGTCATTTTTCTTGGCTTTATCGCCTTTCTTGTTCTGCCGGAAGATACAAATCCAAGACTCGCGCTGCTGCATTTGATTCAAACATCTTACGGCGGCGTGGCACAAGGTTTTGCATATGCCACTATCGCTCTTGCTTCATTAATACCTTGTTCCATTATGGCAATCGGCGCATCGAATTTATTCGCCAACAACCTATACCGGGATTTGATTCATCAGAATGTGTCGCAAAGCAAGCTTACTCTTGTCACACGTTCAATGGTCTTTGTTGTCATCGGTCTCGCGCTGCTGTTTGGAATGCTGTTCCCGACTGCCTTAGTGACACTCCAGCTATTAGGTGTATCCGGCATGGTGCAAATTTTCCCTGCGATTGCTGTCAGTCTATTCTGGAAGCGTCAAACGAAAGAAGCGACAGTTATCGGATTATTAGTCGGCCTTGCGGTTACGTTTATTGTGTATACCACTCAATCCGCACATGGCATTTATGAAGGATTCTGGGGATTGGCCGCCAACATGATCGCTGTGGTGATCCTGAATCCGCTGTTCGTTAATAACGCGGGATCCAATCCTGTCATTGAAGGTTTATTTGGCAAAAAACAAGACGCTAATCCAAATCAAAAGGGTGCATAAAAAAACCATACGCGGCAGCCGCGTATGGTTTTTTTACATTTCTTTTTTCAGTGTTTCAATTGCCTTTTCCATTTGCGTATCATTATCAGACAGCTTCTTTTGAAGTTCTATCATTAATTTCGTTGTTGTATCGCCAGTCAGTATGCCTGTTTCTTTCAGCTCCTCTTTTTTCTGGAACTGTTTGACGACAGATACAAAATCCTGGTCATACGTACTGTTAACGTTTACCTTGTAACCAAGTGCTTTGAGCATTTTCTGAGCCACTTTGACGTTTGTGCCTGTATCACCTGATTTGTACGTTTTATCTGCGTCCAAATACGGCAGCTTCGCGTAATCAGGCAGCTCTGCTTTCACTTGAGGCCTGATGCCTTTTTTGTGAATCCATTCGCCGTCAGCAGTCAGCCATTTGGCAACTGTCAGTTTGACAGTAGAGCCATCATCATATTCTTTTGCCGTTTGCACTGTACCTTTTCCGAATGTCGTCTCGCCGATTAACGGTACGTTTGACGATTCATGAAGGGCAGCGGACATAATTTCGGCGGCGCTTGCTGTACCGTCATTTACCAAAACGACGGTCGGTTTGGTCACTTTACGTTCTTTTTCAGCCTTCATGACTTCTTTTGAACCGTTTTTGTATTCAACCTGCATGATGTTTTTCCCTTTATCAATGAACAGGTTGCTCATCGTAATCGCCTGTTCCATTAAGCCGCCCGGGTTGCCTCTCAAGTCTAAAATATAGCCTTTGGCGCCTTTTTTCTCTAAACTGTCAATCGCATCTGTCAGCTCTTTAGCTGTTGTTTCAGAGAAAGAAGTGATTTGAATTTCTCCGATGTTGTTGTCTTTCATCTCTGAATAGACAGTCTCTACAGGAATGGTATCGCGTTTAATGGAAAGATCGATATGACCCACTCCCGCTCTGTTCAGCTCAAGCTTCACCTTTGTGCCCTTTTTGCCTCGGATTAAAGCAACGGCCTCATTTACATTCATGCCTTTAACGCTTTTTCCATTCACTTTTAGGATTTGGTCCCTTGGTTTAATACCGGCTTTTTCAGCAGGTGAACCTTTAATTGGTGATACAATAAGGATTTCTCCGTCTTTCTCCTCCACTTGGGCACCGATTCCTTCAAAAGATGCAGAAATCGTTTCGTCGAATGATTTCGCTTGCTCTTGATCCATATATGTGGAATACGGATCATCCAGAGATTGAATCATTCCTTTAATTGCTCCGTCTACTAATTTGTCATCATCTGTTTTTTGGTAATAATCACTCTTGATTTGCTCATACGCTTTATTTAATTTGTCGAACTTGCTGTCTCCTGTGCTTGCTGATTTTTGGCCCAGGATACTGGAATTGCCCGTAATAAATAAAGTAAGCGCTGAAGCGACAACCGCAGTGATCAGCACAATAAAAAACAGTTTTAATTGCCGTTTCAATTAAACACCACCTTTTTCTTCTTACATTATTATCATGGACGAATTCTTATTCGTCAACTCGGAGCAGAAATGAGAGAGAAACGCCCTTCTTTTGCTTTTCATAAACCTATGTCTTTATACGACATATGATAAAGAAAAAGGAGGATTCGATATTGAGCCGATATTTAGAAATGCTGTCCTTATTCGGTGTCGCAGGAGCGCACCCAGGCGGGCTGGCTTTTTCAAAAGCAGTCTTGCAAAAGGCTGCGCCCTCCCCGGACCAGCCGATACTTGATGCTGGATGCGGAACAGGGCAAACAGCGGCTTATTTAGGACATTTGCTGTATCCTGTGACAGTCGTTGATAAAGATCCTATCATGCTTGAAAAAGCGAAAAAAAGATTTGCAAATGAAGGGCTTGCCATCCCTGCATATCAGGCAGAGCTGGAACATCTCCCGTTTTCTTCTGAGTCCTTTTCCTGCGTCCTGTCAGAGTCGGTCCTCAGTTTTTCACGCCTGACTTCCTCTCTTCAAGAAATTTCAAGAGTTTTAAAACCTGGCGGGATGCTGATTGGTATTGAAGCAGCTTTAAAAAAACCGATGCCCCCTGCAGAAAAGAATCAAATGATGGATTTTTACGGATTTACTTGCTTGCATGAAGAAAGCGAATGGCATAAACTCTTAAGATCTTATGGCTTTCAAAAAACGGAAGCGATGACACTGCTTCCAGAAGACATGGAATTTGAACCAACCACAGAAATGGATTTATCGCAAACGATCGCCCCCATCTATTACGATACGCTTCAAACACACTATCAGCTCATGCAAATATATAGTGAGTATATGGGTCATTGTATTTTTATCGCGTATAAGTAAAACGGCGTATCGCCCCCTATTTTCGTCCAACCTTTTTTTCCTATCTATCATATGCTGATAGAAAGTCAGTATAGGAGGGAACAATATTGGAGAGATATTACCATCTTTGCCGTAACCATCAAGGTAAAGTCGTCAGAATTACAGAGAGAGGCGGAAGAGTTCACGTCGGCAGAATTACCCGTGTAACAAGAGACAGAGTTTTTATTGCTCCGGTCGGCGCAGGGCCAAGAGGTTTCGGTTACGGATATTGGGGCGGTTATTGGGGATATGGAGCGGCTTACGGGATTTCCCTCGGTTTAATTGCAGGAGTGGCTCTGGCTGGTTTATTCTTCTGGTAAATAGAGAATCATAGTCAGATCAATGCTAGATTACCGAATACAAGTAAGCCCGCTTATCAATGGTAAGCGGGCTATCTCTTTTAGATTTTTTTCACTTTTTCAAAGTACTCTTCCAGCGTTAAATCATTATCATGCATGACTTTCGCGGCCTTTTTGCCTACATAGCGGAGGTGCCATGGCTCATATTCATATTTCGTAATATCTTCTTTATTTTTCGGATAGCGAATGACAAAGCCATATTTATAAGCATTGTCCTGCACCCATTTTCCATCGGCCGTGCTACCGAAGGCTTCATTTAGCTCAAAGCCGTTGCTTCGGCTGGAAATGTCCATCGCAAGGCCTGTTTGGTGCTCACTTTCACCTGGATAAGCAACCGCTTCTCTTGCCTTCTTTTCTCCTTTAAGGCTTACTTCATTGTCGAAAATGACTTTCTGTCTGTCATACGCACGGTATCCTGAGACAGCCGCCAGTTCATAGCCTTCCTTTTTCGCAGCATCGAACATCGTTTTTAACGCATCTGCCGCTTCCTTTCTGATGTAACGTTTTTGAATCTTTTCTTCAAAAGAAAACTCCACATCAGGTATGACAAGATCGCTAGGTTCATAGTTTCCGGGCAGCGCGTATTGTTTATTGACAAGCGCGAGTATATTTTCTGGATTTTGAATGGTTTCCAGACCGTCCACTTTTTTAATATCATTGAAATACTTGCTTTCCAATGAAAACTCACTGTCCTGGGTGTTTGTTTTTTTGCTGTCAGCTGTTTTTTGTTCTGTTTGCTTTGTTTCTGCTGTGGTTTTCGTATCCTTTTGAGCATCTCCATTTGACATGCTGCAGCCGGCTCCGACTATTGCCGTTACACTCAGAGCGGCAGCCAGTGAGAACCATTTACCGGACTTTTTCATATTACATTACCTTCCTTTTATCAATCGTTTCCGCATTCATAAAGAAGAGGCTGCCGGCACCCAGCACGCCTCTTGATTTATTTTATTGTGATACGGAATGTAAAGCCACTTCTATCATATCATGAAATGTGGTTTGACGCTCTTCCGCTGTCGTTTCTTCTCCTGTTAATACGTGATCACTCACGGTGAGAATTGACAGCGCTTTTCTTCCGTGCTTCGCTGCTAATGTATACAATGCAGTGGTTTCCATTTCAACACCCAGCACACCGTATTTTGCAAGCTTTTCAATTTGTGAATCGTCATTGTAGAACTGGTCAGCAGTAAATACGCTTCCTACAGTCACCGGCACGCCTTTATCCTTTGCGGCATCATAGGCATTTTTTAAAAGCTCGAAATCTGCACAAGGCGCAAAATCAATGCTTCCGAAAGCGACTCTGTTCATTTGTGAATCAGTTGAGGAGGTCATCGCTAAAATGACATCTCGCACTTTGACATCTTTACGGATAGCGCCGCAAGAACCTACTCTTATTAGATTCTGCACATCGTAGCTTTGAATTAATTCATTCACATAAATTGAAATAGACGGAACGCCCATTCCCGTGCCTTGCACTGAGATTTTTTTGCCTTTATATGTACCCGTAAACCCATACATGCCTCTGACTTCATTGTAGCATTCAACATTTTCAAGATACGTTTCAGCAATGAATTTTGCTCTGAGAGGATCACCCGGCAAAAGCACAGTATCCGCAATTTGTCCCTTTTCAGCACCTATATGTACGCTCATCTCATATCCTCCTGTAAATCTAAATTATCATCCAGCCCGTCCATTTTACAACGAATGTCATGATGAAACAAACTTCAGCATTGATTATAAAGGAATATGCAGAAAAAAGAAATGTTCGGAGATCTATTAGGCGCTTTCTGAGAAAAACGGATAATCGGGGTGTTAATATGAAAACCTAACCGCAGGAAGGAGGGGTGGGACATGGGTAAAAAACATCGTAACCGGATTACCGGCCAAAAAAAGAACAATCATATACCTGAAAAAGATATCATTGCAGCTGAAGAAGCACACGGAAAAGAATATTCCGCTGCCAAACGCAAGCCTTAAATTGCAGAAAACTGCGGATATCCGCAGTTTTCTTTTCGTTATGTCGTTTGTACAATCAGACGGTTGATTTTCCTCCAGCCGGCGGGAAGCAGTTGATAATATGTTTTCCCTTTTCTGCCTTCATCAATCAGGATCACGTCCCCTGTAGCCATAAATCTTGCATCATAATCACTCGGAACAGTGTCGAATACATTAAACAAAGAGAACGCTCTTTTCAGTACATCTTGATGATCGCTCCCGTTCAGTTCAGTTCGATAGACGGCTTTGTAGCCCTTTTTTTCGCCAAACCGGGGTGTTTGAAATATTGTCACGTCATAGGAACAAGACTTCTTTTTAAACACGGATAACATCATCAAGATCCCCTCCCTTTTATTTCTTTAACATATTGGCGTTTTTGCTGTGTTTTCCTCTCTCTATTTTTGTCGAAACCGCTTAATCTTTTCGTCAAAATCTTTTACCAGGAAAAACAGAAGCAAGCCGAGACTGAAGCCTCCTAACACGTCTGTCAAAAAATGAACCCCCAGATAGATTCTGCTTAAGCCGACCAAAACAGTGATTACGCCGGCAATGGTATATACCATTTTTTTATACTTGGACAAAAACGGGAGGTGTTTCACTAAAACATAAGCAATGACAGGATAGACACAAGCAGCATTCATAGAGTGGCCGCTCGGAAAACTGTAGGATGATTCATGAACCAGCGGTGCAAAATCAGGCCTCACTCTTTCGATCCATTCTTTTAAGACTTTGTTTAACAGCCGATCTGCGCCGAATACCAGGAGCATCAACAGGCCATCCCATGTTTTTCTGTAAAAAAACAGGCCCGCTCCGATGATTACAATTAGAGGGAGCAGAAAAGAAGAAGCACCAAGATGCGTGATTCCTGTCATGACATCATTAAGCCATGGCTGGCGGATCAAAACAGCCGCTTTGCTTATGGCTTCATCTGCAGACTGAACAGCATTGGTATGAATGGCCGCAGCTAGAATGAGGAAGAAAAGAAACAAACTAACGGGCTTGTACAACAATGTAACCACCTCAATTTCACAGAAGTCATAGAACATGAATAATAAAACCGGAGCTGACCGCTCCGGTTTTAAGCCTCACTCATCTTCATCCAGCTCTTCATCTATCATACATTTTTCTATCAAATAATCAAAGGTAATATCAGCGATTTCAAACAGCTCATCCTCACTCGGTATGTAGCCCCGTCTTGCAAGCTCTCTGTAAAAAAATTCAGCGATTTCTTCCGTATCAATCACAAGATCTATCTCTTTCATCTCCGTACCGCCTCCTTTTTTATGTTTTATGAAAAAACAGGCTGAATTATACCCGGTGTTCTAAACAATTCTTTCAGTCATATATTGAATAAAAAACGAGCCATGGGAGGCTGACGCTATGATCGCTAAAATGATGGAAGCACTGGACGGAGAAAGATTTGATATCATAATGGAAAAAACGCTCAAAGGGATGACGCGTGTCATGATTTGGGGCTGTCTGCCTTATTTTTTATATATCTTGATCCGTATGTTCACAAACTAACTGAAATGCTCTTTTAAACTTTCCAGAACAAACTTCATCATATCTTTATATTCTTCATCATGGAACATTTCGTACAGAATTTTGTAATCATTATAAATATCCAGAAGCTCATCAACAATTGATACAGCAAGGATGTGAAGGGTATCTTGATCTTCATCATCGCCTTCAAACTGAAGAAGAGCAGACGATGCGATATCTTCGCCGATCTCATGGCCAGTTTCTCCGACATAGTGGACAAACAACAGCTGGTGTACAAACTGGTCCATTTCATATTTTCTAAGCACCAGCGTGAGATCCTCTTCCTCCGTTTCAAGCCACTCTCCATCCTTTAAACGGGTGAGCTCATAAATGATATCTTCCCAGCCATCTTCTAAATATCTCCAAATTTCTGTTCTGTGGCCGATAATGCGAAAGAGTTCTTTTCCATAATCTTTTACATAAACAACGTCCCCAATAAGGAATTCATATTCAATATCAAGCTTTTCCATGTCGACAATGACACCCTCATAATCTTTATAAAGCTGAATGGACGATTCAAAGTATAAAACTTCGTTATGATTGACTTCATAAAGATAGTGTTTATCAATTTGATGCACTTTTGTGATGGTGCCAACTGTTCCATACATAATGACGACTACGATATCCCCTACTTGGAATTTCGGTTTATTTTGCTTCATGGTGTCTCCCCCTCGCCGCAACATTTCTCATACGCTATCGTATGCCGGGGGAAGCCAATTCGCATGGGCATGAAAACTAAAGGAAATATCCAATTATGGTATGGATATGGACATAAAAAAATCCGCAGTGATCTGCGGATGAAACAGCTATTATCTGCCGTGCACTTCAGCCTCGTATTGATCCCAAGCTTCATCAAACGTTGCCATCGTGTGAAGATAATCAGCATTCAGCTCCAAATACGAACTGATTTCATGATAATCGGTTGATGTTTTCGGAAAGCTGTGATCCTCATACGCCTGATTGGCAAATTCACTGATGCTGTCCTTCGGCTTCGGGTGTCTGTATTTTAATAAATAGTGATAAAAGGATTTCATGGGTTTCCCCTCCTGGTGTCTGTCTTTTGTTGTTCTATTATACAGTTCAAGTGTAAAATTACAACAAAAGAATACTGAAACATGACTCAGGAGAAGTCAAAATAGTTGCGTTTCAAAATCCTTTCTGTCTCCATGAGCTGCTGATACGTTAGGCTTTCAGGCAGTTTTTTTGTTTGAATCAAAAGCAGCTGATCCTCTATCTCCTTAACCGTATTTTCCTCTTGATAGCTCATACCGCAGGCAGCACATACCATGGCGGGGGTGTCTGTCAATTCTATAGCCCTCGTTCCATCAGGGAGCTCCCAGTACACCGTGTTCCTTCCGGGCACCGCTTCAAGTTCGCCGCACCATTCGCATGTTTTCATGAAGAATCTCCTCCGCTTTCAATCTCTTCCTGTTTTTTCTGCTGCGCCAAAAATTTCTTTTCTTTAAGCTGATCCCTTTTCTCACGGCGGTCTTTTAATGTTTCATGCTCCGGATTTGCGATGTATGCCTCTCTCCTTTTGATTCTGTCTATATTTTCAGGTGTAAATGAAACTTCTTTGTCAGCAAAAATAGCACTCAGCCCGACCGGATCCTTTTTGTCAGCGGTTTCAGGGAAAACGGACTCAAAATAAGCGTCTGCCTGGTTGGGGATATAATTCTCCGGTTCCGGATATGACGTAATCACACCTTCAAAATTTCTTAAGATGACTTTGTCAGGACTTTGTGACAGGACATAGTTTGGCTGCAGGGCGATTTTACCTCCGCCGCCTGGTGCGTCAACGACAAAGGTAGGAACTGCATAGCCTGAGGTATGCCCTCTCAGCCCTTCAATGATCTCCAAACCTTTGGAAACAGGCGCCCTGAAATGCCCGATACCCTCTGACAGATCACATTGGTAGATATAATACGGACGGACTCTGATTTTTACCAAATCGTGCATAAGCTTTTTCATAATTGGAACCGAATCATTAATACCCGCTAATACGACAGCCTGATTTCCGACCGGCACACCTGCGTTCACAAGCTTTTCACAGGCTTCAACGGATTCCTCTGTCATTTCGATGCTTGTGTTGAAATGAGTGTTCAGCCAGACCGGATGATATTTTTTCAATATCTCACACAATTGATCGGTAATGCGCTGCGGAAAGACGACAGGCGCCCTTGTTCCGATTCTGATGACTTCCAAATGCGGAATGCTCCGCAGCTCTTTTAAAATGTATTCTAAAATTTGATCATTAATAAGCAGCCCGTCACCGCCTGAAATTAAACAATCACGGATTTCAGGTGTTTCCCGGATATAAGCAATTGCAGCATCCAGCTGTTTTTTAGGGACTCCCATTCCGATTTGTCCGGAAAAACGCCTTCTTGTGCAGTAGCGGCAGTACATAGAACATTGATTCGTGACAAGAAACAGCACACGGTCGGGATAGCGGTGTGTCAGACCCGGTACCGGCGAATCTTCATCCTCATGTAGCGGGTCTTCCAGATCGTATTTTGTTTTGTGCATTTCTTCAGAAAGCGGCACAGACTGCATTCGGATCGGGCATCTCGGATTGTCGGGGTCCATTAAAGAAGCATAGTAAGGCGTAATATTTAAGGGGATCGTTTTTGTAGAAATTCTGACACCTTCCTCTTCTTCCTTGGTCAGATTGATGACCTTTTTTAAATCCTCTAACGTTCTAACAGTATGTGTCAGCTGCCAAAGCCAATCGTTCCATTTCTCTTCCGGAACGTCCTTCCATAACTCGATCTCCTTCCAATGCCGTTTTGGTTTATACCATTTGTTTTCCAAACGAACTCCTCCTCGCGCATGTTTTGACTTACAGTTGTTTGCACCAAATATTCATGTTTTCAAGACCTTCGGCTATAAAGCAATTATTGATCAGCCTTCCGCCATACTGATAACCTGAATGGTACAACACAGCATTCATCCCAAAAGACGAAGCACGGGCGAGAGAAAACACATGGAAGATATCCCTTCCAGCCATTTCTTTTTCTAACGCCTTGATTAAAAAGCTTGTCAGCGAATGGCCTCGGTATTCCGGCAGCACAGCACAATCGGTTATTTCTGCATGCCCCAGCTCTGGATTGATTTCTGCGCTTGCTGCGCTGATCAGGCGGTCATGATCAAGCATGATATAATACACCGTATTTGCCTTCATCGTCTTTTCAATATAAGCGGGGTCAAATACGGGGGTCGGATACGTACGGAATACTTTTTTATACAGCATTGACAGCTGATACATGTCGTTTATCTCTGCTTTTCTCATCGTAAATACGGGTATGTTGTCGTTGCGGAGGCGGGGCACTGTGCGATATAAGGATTCGATGATCTCCTGTTCCTCAGTATATGAATCTGTTTGCCTCCGGCTTTCTGAAAGGTAACGAACCATGACACAAGCCGAATGGCCGAGATAATAGCCCTTTAGATAACCCTCCGGCGCAAATAATTGATTGGCAAGCATTGGTTCATCATGCTGCTTCGTATAGACGATGATTTTTTCCGCATTCTCTTCTTTCGCCGCTGCCACGATATCTGGCAGGGCCTTCTCAATGGCTCCGTCATAACAGACCACTCTGATTCGTTTATTAAAGCTGTCATGGTCCAAAACTGCTGTGACACCGCTATTCTTTATCGACTTGAGCATCCGCATCCTCCCCGTCTGTATGAAGCCCGCACCAATCCATGACAAAAAGTGCAATAATTTTAGCAGATTCTATCATGGCTTCAACCTCAATGTATTCATTGGCCTGATGAGCCGCTTTTGTTTCCCCTGGCCCGAAGACGATCACTGGCGTATCTCCTGCATGATATAAAAGCCCTCCATCCGTTCCCCACGGGGAAGCTTCGAGAATCGGCTCTGTCTGTTTCATTTTTTGATAGGCTGATTGCAGCACAGAAATTAAAGGGTGGTCATCAGGTAAATCATTCGGCAGCCACTGAGCGCCAAACCATTCTACTTGTACGGGATGGCGTTTAAACCATTCGTCACGGTATTCTAAATCCTTCAGCCAGTTTTCCAATTCAAGTTTGACAGCTTCCGGTTTCTCATGGGGGGCAATTCCGCATCTCCCTTCTATGACGACACGGTCTGCAACTGAAGATGGCCAGGCACCGCCTGAGATGGTGCCGATATTCACCGGTACCGGTATTGGGATATTGTCATACAGCGGATCTGAGATTCTCGCATTGCGGACCTTCTCCAGCTCTTGTATCGCTGTGATAACATGCATGCTTTTTTCAATCGCGCTTACCCCTTCATAGCGTGTGCCCCCATGTGCCGCTAATCCCTTCACTGTGATCCGAAACCACATTGAGCCCTGCTGCTTTATAAATAGTTTCATATTCGTCGGTTCAGGTATCAGCGCCCCGTCAGCACGATAGCCCCTCATGATGGCAGACAATGTTCCGGCGCCGCCGCACTCTTCATCTATAACACTCTGAAACAATACATCTCCCTTCAATTTGACATCGCAGGCGTGCAAGGCTTCTAAAGCAAAAAGAAGGGCTGTATTGCCTCCCTTCATATCCGTTGAGCCACGGCCGTATATTTTACCGTTCTCTTCGAAAGCTTGATACGGTTCATACTTCCAATCCTTTACGTTTCCTTCAGGCACAACATCAATATGGCCGTTCAAAATCAGGGACCTGCCTCCGCCTGCTCCTGTTTTTTTCGCCACGATGTTCGGGCTCTCATGAAAATCAGAACGATTTGATTTAAAGTAGGGATGCTGTTTTAATTGCTTTAGGCTTGGCTCCCATACATCAATGTCCATATGAAATTGCCGGAGTTTTTCAAGCACAACAGCTTGGGCGTTAAACTCTGACCCCAAAGTGCTTTTTTCCCCAATCAGCCTTTTGAGAAGACGAATGGCTTTGGCCGAATGCTGATCAAGCCACCCGATAACTTTTCTTTCAATGTCTTGCATCCTCATTCCCCCTCTTAAGAAAAAGGCATATCTATTTTGATTTCAGCCTCAGTCAGCCTCGTCACCTCATCGATTGTCGAGCCATTCATCAGCTCTTTTAAAATAAAGTGATGGCCATCGACCTCAAGAACCGCTTTTTCGGTAATAATCAAATCCACACAGCCTGCGGCAGTTAACGGCAGCGTACATCTTTCTGTTAATTTAGGCCTTCCTTTTTGATCTGTATGACTCATGACAACAACCACTTTTTTCGCTTTTTGGGCAAGCTCCATCGCCCCGCCCATACCCGGCACCTTTTTTCCCGGAACAAGCCAATTTGCCAAATCGCCTGATTGGCTCACCTGCAGGGCGCCTAAGATGGTAATGTCAATTTTGCCTCTTCTGATCATTGCAAAAGACATCGTAGTATCAAAATAGGAAGCCCCTTTTACAGCCCGGACAGGATATCCCGCAGCATTGCATAAATGCGCATCCTCTTCTCCCTTTTCAGGACTTTCTCCAATGCCAAGGACACCGTTTTCGGCTTGAAACATGACCTGCATGTCAGTTGGCAAAAAGTTAGGGACCAAGGATGGGATGCCGATGCCGAGATTCACAATCATGCCCTGCTTAATTTCAGCAGCAGCCCGTTTTGCGATTTGTTCTCTTTCTGCTACTCCCATGCCCATTTCCACTTCACTCCTTCACTTCGTACAACCCCCTCGACAAAAACCCCCGGTGTGACAATCATTTCTTCAGAAATCTCTCCCATCGGAACGATACGCTCAGCTTCGGCAAAGGTTCTCCTGGCGGCCATTGCCATTAACGGATTCATATTGCGCGCAGTTTTGTCATACGTTAGATTGCCGAATTCATCGGCAATGCACGCATTGATGAAAGCAAAATCAGCCGTCAGCGCTTCTTCTATCAAATATCGTTTTCCCGCCACAGTTACGATGTCCTTTTCCTCGCAAACCATTTGATTATCAATGCCGATATCGCTTAAAATACCGCCAAGTCCTGCTCCGCCGGCGCGAATCCGCTCCGCAAGCGTTCCCTGAGGTGAAAATTGAACTTCTAATGTCCCGTCTGTCATCTGTTTCCCCGCTACAGGATTGGAACCGATATGCGAGGCGATCAGGGTTTTGACCCGTTGATTAACAATAAGCGGGCCGATCCCTATCTCCGGGAAACCGGCGTCATTGCAAATAACAGTTAAATCCGTTACACCGCTGTCCAAAATAGCCTCAATCAATGAAGGAGGCGACCCGACTCCTCCAAAACCGCCAAACATCAGAACCGATCCGTCCTGAACATCTGCAATTGCTGTTTCAATGCTGATTGCTTTTTGAAATGGCGCCATTTGATGTCAATCCTTTTTTAAGTTTTTTTCGACCGCTGCAACTGTTTCTGAAAAAATAGAGATAAGCTCTTCAACTTCACCGTCAGAAATGGTAAAAGGAGGGGCAATAATGACAGCATCTCCTTCTCCGCTGTCTATCCCAGCTTTGGAAGGATAAACAATCAGCCCGCGTTTTTTCGCCTCGCTGACAATAAGCTGGGTTACCGCCTGTTCTGGCGGAAACACTTTCTTCGTTTTCTTGTCTGCCACAAATTCAATGCCTAATAGCAGACCCTTTCCGCGCACATCACCTATGATGCCGCTTTGAGACGCCGCCTCTTCAAGCTTCTTCCTCAGCACAGCTCCTTTTATTTCTGATTGTTTGATCAAGCCGTGCTTTAACACATACCGCAAAACTTCAAGAGCAGCTTTGGCTGAATAGGGATGTGCACTATATGTGTGGCCGCTCATAATCACACCTGATCCTTGTTTAATCGTTTCAACAAGAGAATCAGATACAACAGCAGCAGCAATAGGGGCATACCCCGCACCGAGACCCTTGCCCAGTACAGCAATATCAGGAACAGTGTGCCAATGCTCTGTCGCAAGCATCCTTCCTGTTCTCCCAAGCCCTGTCATGACTTCGTCTGCAATAAAAAGCACGTCGTGTGTGCGGCATACCTCGCTTAATTTCTCATAATATCCCGGAGGCGGAGTAATCGCTGCTCCTGCAGCACCAATAATTGGCTCAGCCACAAAGCCGGCGATGAATCGGCTTCCGATTCTTTTGATTGCAGTGTCCAATTCATCAGCTGCAGACTGAACAAAATTTTCTGCCTTCTCTTGATTCAGCCGATAAAGGTGTGGAGCTGAGATAGCTGGATACCGCTCTATGAGATGGGTGAACCGGTATCTCCTTTCATAAAAACCAGATAATGAAAGCGCTCCCAAAGTTATTCCGTGGTAACTGCTCCACCGAGACAAAAAGATGGATTTTTGTGTTTGCTTTTTTTCCTGCCAATACTGAATGGCAATTTTCATCGCTGTTTCTATCGCTTCTGATCCGCTGTTGACAAAAAAAGACCAATTCACATCTCCCGGCAGCTCCCGTGCCAAGAGAGCGGCTAATTGCTCGGCGGGCTCGCTCGTAAACTGTGAGCGGTAAGCAAAAGACACCTGATCAAGCTGTTCTTTCAGCTTCTCAGTCACATCACGAACTCCGTGGCCGATATTACATGTCACCGCACCTGACGAGCCGTCAAGATATTTTTTTCCGGTCTGATCATAAACATATGAACCCCTCGCATAACCGACAACCGGATAGACCGAGCTAAGCTCCGGCTTAATCAAATAACTGCTCATGCTCCCACCTCAAAACCCTTTTAACATATTGTATGAGTGTCCAAATGGCGGCATGACGTTCCCAGCAAAAACTTTTTCACATAAAAAGAGCCTCCCTGAAGGGGAAGGCTCTTTTTGAATTTCAGCATCTAGCAAATAAAAGCGGCTCCGACAATAATTAATAAAATGAACAAGACGACAATCAATACAAATGTATTTGTCCCGCAGCCAAATCCGTAACCGTATCCAGGGTATCCATACATGCTGTTTTCATCCTTTCTTATCACGATATACGGCATTTTATGCGGGCCAAGTCCCAAATGGTTTGTGCAAACGCCTATTTCATGTAAGGAAATAATGAAAAACAGTATGCACCCGCTCATATTTTTTAAATGTCAGCTTTTCGTAAAAATGGGTTGCACCGTCTGTGCTTGTAGCGACTAAGTAGGCTGCTTCCATTCCTAGTGATTTGGCGATGGACAGCATTTCTTGCACTAAGATACTGCCGTAGCCCCTCCTTTGAAACTGATCTAAAATTGCCACTTCTTCGATTTTAGCTGTTTTCTCTTGCTGATCGATAAACAGCTCTCCGCACCCAATGGGAATTTTCTGTGCCTGGTCGCTATAACAAACAACAAGAATGATTGTACCCGCTTCGTAGAAAGGATATTTTCTATTTAATTTTTGTTCGGCGATCGCTTCTCCAATATAAATGGAATCGTAAATTTTCATAATAGAAGATCCGTCGCTAAGGCTCTTTGCCGTCCCCCATGCGGTTAAAGGATGTCCCATCTGTCCCTTCCAGTCACTAAGCTTCATGTCATATAGCAGCTCATCCTCGACGACAAAACCGCTTTTTACAAGCGACTGCTTCAAACCGAGCGGAAAAACATGCTGCGGCGATGCTTTTAAATGGAGATAATTCGCTTCAAGCAGCTTTGGTACGGAGGGCAAAAAATTCAATAACCGCTCCAATGGAAACGTATCATGGAGCTGAACAAAATTATGAGAAAAAATTTGCGGAAGCTGAGGATCTCTGTATACGCTGTAATGATCAAACGATGTCGATTCAGACGTTAACAATATATATTGATGTTCCGTTTTTGCATAATGTCCTGTCATGAACGTCTCCTTTTTATGACCTATCCCTATACTCTGTTGCAATGTTCAATTTCTTTATAATCTCATCGTACACCGGATAAAACGGCTTTCCAATTGGAAATTGCTGAATATTTCGGAAAGAAGCGGAGATTGGCTTCTGATGTAAAAAAAACTTCCTTGCTACTTGTTCACTAATTGGGTGAAAGAAGCCGTTTAGAAACAAAAACGGCTCGCGTTCGATGAAAAACAGCCTTCGGCCAGGCGGATTTTTGATCAATTCAGATCGCTTCCACATAATCGGCGGTCCTTCCAAAAGCGCCTCCAGCTCCTCTTTTCCAACTGTCAATATGTCTTTTCT
This sequence comes from Bacillus sp. F56, assembly GCF_001748205.1. Taxonomy (NCBI): domain Bacteria; kingdom Bacillati; phylum Bacillota; class Bacilli; order Caryophanales; family Bacillaceae; genus Bacillus; species Bacillus sp. F56. The sequence continues at coordinate 197,439 of NZ_BDFC01000006.1, read as the reverse complement.
TTGAAATTGATAAAATTGAAACGCATACTGGTCCACAATGCGCCTTTTTTTTCCGGCTTCGATATAAAATATGGCAGGATGGTCAGCTTCCTTTACTAAAATATAATTCGGAATGTTTAAAATTTTCCCAATCCTATATTGGAATAAATATGGGTCTGGAACAGCGACAGTCCGATTTAGATACCAAAAACTCCACTTTTCCCCGACAGGGTGCCGTACACCCTGATCAAGAAAATACACAGTTTGATCTGAACCTTTCACAAAAGAGCCGTCAATCAAATCGGCGGGCAGAAACCGATATGCATTTTGAAATGAATCTGGGGTTTTATAAGTTGTATCTAATACTTCATTTATCGGCAGAAATGGGGTAAAGTTGTTGAGTCTCGCCCAAAAAATTGCGTCGCCATGATTCCAATGCTTCATATCATCATCCCAATAGCCTCCATATTTATGGTGAATGAGATTAAGTAACGAACGGCGATGCATTACTGAACAATGATCAACATGAAAAGCCGCCTGCTCTAGCACTGCATTGGCATTTCTGTAGAAATATGAGATTTCCTCTCCCCTTTCGTTTACATGTACAACTTTTTGTTTTGAATAGACAACCTGCGCTTCAGGCTGATGTGAAAACTCTTGCACCATACGGCTCAGCCGCTCGGGATGATAAACAGTGTCATCAGTAAGATAGGAAATGTAATCGCCTTCTGCAAATGGGAGCGCACTGTTAATTAATGTGGCATAACGGGCTGTTTTTAATCGATCTGCAGGTTGCACGAAACTGTTATGATATTGAATGCGCCGGTCATGGAGATACTTGTGAATCACCGCAGTTGTTTCTTCATTCGAATGATCATCCATAATAAAAAGCTCCCAAAGATCATGCGTTTGCTGAATCACGCTTTCGATCGCTTTTTGCAAATATTTAGGTTTGTTGTAACTTGTTAAAATAATAGACACTTTCTCTCCCATCTATACCGCCCCCGCCGTCAAACATAAAAACGGCTCCGCAGCAAGCAGAGCCTCTGTCATCATTTAAAAAGCACCCCAGCTTACAACACTTGAGAGTGACACATGAGATCTCGTGTTATTTAACGGGTTTTGAAAAATAACCAAATCAGTCAGTACTTCTTTTACGATGACATTCTGAAGCGTATCTCCGTTGATCAAATGAACTTTTGAAATCGGTACGCCCAGCTCCTTTGCAAAAACGAGCTGGCGTCTGAGATCAGATGGATTTCCTTCAGTAGATGATTGACGAATAAGCAGAATCAGCAAAAGCAAAATAAAATGCAGTTCATCTTGGTTTTCTTCTCGATCCACTTGTTTCTCTAAATCCAAATAATCCCTCTCCCTTATCCCTTTACTCTGTTTCACAATATGAGCGACTTTGATGTATGGTATAGGGCTATGTCCACTCCATTAAAAAATCAGCATTTTCCTTAAATACATGAAAAATAGATCAGGTACGGCGTTCGACTCATACCAAACAACAGCCAGAAGAATATGATTAACGTGAGTTCACTATCGAATAGGAGGTGTGTGTAATGAGCTCTGAAAATGCACAGTTAAAAAAGGATTTGATTAAAAACCTTTTAAACCCTTTATTCTCAACAGAAGGAGGAGTCAATGTGAATAATAATTTAAAAGACTTGCTAGAGGCAGCCATCGATCAAAAAATAGATGAAAGCGAAACGGTTACGGCTGAATCTGTTTTAAATGCTTCTCTTCCGGCTAGATGGATTTTTGCCAGAGTTACGCCAGGCACGACAATCAGCATTGTGACCGATTCAGGAGACATGATCGGGCCGGTTGTTTTCGTTGCTTTCGACTCAATTCATGGTATCGTCTTTGTAACACAGGAAAGCTCCGTCACTCCGGCAGGTCAAGCTACAACATTAATTGATGTAGACAAAGTAGAAAGCGTTACGTTTTTTGCATAACATCCGATGAATGTCTTGTATATCCAGTCGGGATACGGAGGAATATACAGTTATTTTGATTGCTGGGCTGAAGAATGTTTTCAGAACACTCATACAGAGTATATGATTGCAGATAAACCTGAAGCAGAATCTTTGGTGAAGATTGAAGCGTTTCAGCCGGACTTCGCACTTATGATGGTTGGAGACCGCGTTCCTCACGACTGGCTGACCTGGTTAAAGGGTAAGGATATCCCCGTGTATGTTTGGCTGACCGAAGACCCATTTTATATTGATATCAGCCTACAGGTAATTAAGCTTGCTGACGCCATATTAACGATTGAACAAAATGCCGCTTTCTATTATCAAGAGCTCGGCTACCAGAACGTCTATTATGTTCCGATACCAGTTAACCATCGGCTGTTTAAAAAAATGGGCACCGAACATTCCTATCATTCAAATCTGTTAATCATCGGCTATCCTTACCCTAATCGGGTTCAGCTTATGAAAGAAGCGGTCCATCTGCCTTTCACGGTTCGGGTAATCGGCAAGGAATGGAGAAAATATCTGCCTAAAAAAGTGCTCAAACAGCCGCACATTGATGTCGTCAGCACATGGGTTCCACCCGAACGGGCCGTTCATTATTATAACGGAGCAGATATCGTAATCAATGCGCATCGGCCCTATCATTTTGCTTTCAACCAAAATACTATGCGCATCAAAAATGCCAGTTTTAATAACCGAACGTTTGATATTGCTGCATGCGAAGCATTTCAATTAACCGATTTACCCGCGGCCCATCCTTTTTCATCCTTTATTTCTTATCACGGCATGGACGACTTTAAGGAAAAAACCGCTTTCTATATCAAAAACCCTGAAGAACGGCATAAAGCTGCAGCAGCCAATTATAATGAGACCGTACCTGCATTTACGTTTGATGAGCTTCCTGCAACACTAAAGGCGATTCATCTGGCGCTTTCTTGAAAAATCGTTCATTGCTATGAACGATTTTTTCATTCACAGAAAAAAGCAGCTTGTTCAGCTGCTTTCTTTCTTTTCTAGCCGTCAGAACGGTCTTTCAGCTTCCTCGGGTTCACCTGTTTATGAAGATCAGGCATTCCGCCGAGATGCTGTGCAATTTGTTCCCACGATACAATTTTGAAATTTTGATTGACTGCTTGTCCATTATCGATATTTTCACCGTCCTGCGCCACAAAAATCCCATACGGATATTTTGGACCAAGCCCGAAACCGAGAACATCAATACCATCCGTGTCACTAGTACCGTCTATCTTCTCTCCATCTGTAATTTCAAAGTTGGCCACATAGCGATTTTTCCCCTGCCGTTCATACATTGCATAGCTGTTATTTCCTTGACTTGAGGCCATTAGATATCCTTTGCCATTTGGTGCATAATAGATTGTTAGTCCTTCAATATCAGCTGTCAAATGTTCTCCTGTCGCACGGTCAACAACCTGTCCCTTTGATCCTCCGCCTGGCTCAGCGTTAAATTTCCAGATCGCCTCATCTTCCTCTGCTATGTATAGATTTCCGTACTCGTCATCCGCAACAAGGCCTTCAGTCTGAGTATTCAACTTAAATTCACGCACTTTTTTTCCTGTTACAAAACCTTTTCCACCATCAACAATTTCATATTGCTCAAATTCCCCTTGTTTGCCTGTCACTAATGCGTAAAATGCTCCTGTTTTCTGGCTGTGATACAGGCTGAATCCGTAAACCTCAGAAATACCAGTGGAAATAGGATGTTTCGGATCTGTAATGCTTTTCAATTTTCCTTTATCCCCGTCTATTGCATATACTTCAATTGTATTTTTTCCTTCAGACCTGTTGGATGCTGCAGCAATATCAATTTTTTCACCTTTCAATGGAAAATCATAGCGCAGATCGACATTATTGAGCTTGCCAAATTCATAAGAATGAAGCTGCTTTCCATCTAAATCATACACGACGAGCCCTGATTTCTTATTTGTCGTAATTAATTTGCTTTTTTCCGGATGTTTCTCATGTACCCAAATAGCCGGATCATCAGCTGCGTCATCGCCAGAATCGACCGGATCTGTCTCCGTTTGCGCAGTCACTTTGAAATGATGTTCCTCACTCACATCATGAGCCGACACCGAGTTTGCTGTCAGGCTAAGCAATAAACCCGCGGCGGTGCTTAGCAGCATTGTTTTTGAAAATTTCATTTGGTACCCTCCTCTTTTATCACTATCATCCCTATTGTAAAATATATACATGTATTTACCGTGAGGAAAATGAACCTTTTTTTATAGGGTTTTCTGGCTCATAAACAACTTTCCCTAAAGAGGTACGTGAGATGACTTTGTCAGCTTTGTTTTTGAGGTGCGAAATAAAAACATAATGAATATTTAGTACATTGTTTATTTAGTTTCATCATTTTCTATTAAAAAAGAACACGTTGTGACATGATCATTCCCCTAAATTTTGTTTTATTGGTTGCTTTCATTAATTCGATTATAAAGTTGAACATATGATGCATGGTAGAGAAACGAGAGTTGGAGGATAAGCCATGCCTAAACAGCAAACAGCAGAACTAAAACCATTTTTTCATAACAAAACAGTTTTAGTCACTGGCGGAACAGGTTCAATCGGGAGTCAAATTGTCAAACGCCTTTTGCTGCTTACACCTAAACAGGTGATTGTATTCAGCAAAGACGACAGTAAACAGTATGTCATGAGCCAAAAGTATGCGGAGGATAAGCGGCTATTATTTGTACTCGGAGATGTGCGCGATCACAGAAGGGTGAATCAGGTGATGAAAGGTGTCGATATCGTCTTTCACGCGGCTGCGCTAAAACAGGTTCCGACATGTGAGGATCATCCATTTGAAGCGATCCAGACCAATCTCATCGGCGGACAAAATGTGGTGGAAGCTGCCCTTTTACACCGAGTGCAGCATGTCATTAATATTAGTACAGATAAAGCTGTATCTCCTGTGAACACAATGGGTGCCACCAAGCTGTTATCTGAAAAGCTGTTTCATCAAGCAAACCGCCACGTTCAAAACAAAGGAACCGTGTTTTGTTCGGTCCGCTTTGGAAATGTTCTGGGCTCCAGAGGTTCGGTCATCCCTATATTATTTGAACAGATGATGGAGGGTCAGCCTCTGACTATCACAGACAAGAACATGACCAGATTTTTCATGTCAATAGACGATGCAGCTACATTGACTTTGCAATCAGCTGCGATTACAAAAGGCGGAGAAACCTTTATTTTTAAAATGGAATCACTGAAACTTGAAGAACTGATTCATGGATTTGAAGAATATGCATCGCAGCACGGGCTCCCGCGGCCGGCTGCAGTAGAAGTCGGCAAGCGTCCAGGTGAAAAGCTTCACGAAGAATTAACATCCCCGCATGAAATTGAATCACTGTATGAATGGGGCAACCTTTACGCGATCCTTCCAGAGCCTGAAAAGCATCCTGACTTTCGCAAAGTCAATCTGCCTGGGTATCAATCTGATCAGGCCCCGCTCATTACGAAAGAAAGAATTGCCCAGATTATTGAAGACTTGCATCAAGAGAAAAAGGCATAAAAACAAGCCTGTCTATCCATTAGGCAGGCCTGTTTTTAATATTTTATTTATCAAAGAGATGCAGGTAACTTTCGTATCCTTCCTCTTTCAGCTTATGCTTTGGAACAAACCGCAGCGCTGCTGAATTTATGCAGTAACGAAGCCCGTTTGGTCCCGGACCGTCATTAAATACATGGCCAAGATGAGAGTCAGCAGTTCGGCTTCTTACTTCTGTGCGAATCATGCCATGGCTCGTGTCCAGTTTTTCTTCCACTTCTTCTTCTTCAACCGGCTTTGTAAAGCTTGGCCAGCCGCAGTGGGAATCAAATTTATCCTTGGATGTAAACAATGGCTTGCCTGACACAATGTCTACATAGAGCCCTTCTTCCTTGTGATCCCAATATTCATTTTGAAACGGCGGCTCCGTGCCGTTATTTTGCGTTACTTCATATTGTATGCGATTTAATGACTTCAATTTTTCTTCTTTATTGTACGCCATTTATTTATCCCCCCAATGCTCATTAATAAATCCGGCACGTCCGGAACCTGTCCGGTAGCGCTGATAATGTGCTGGATTCTTTTTATAAAAATGCTGATGGTAGCCTTCCGCTTCATAGAAAGGTTCAGCTTTTAAAATGTCCGTTACAATCGGATCTTTAAAGATCCCGCTTTCCGCCAGACGTTGCTTGGAAGCTTCCGCAAGCTCCTTTTGTTTATCATTATGATAAAAAATGGCTGCGCGGTAGGAACTGCCGCGATCAGCAAACTGGCCGCCGGCATCAGTCGGATCGATTTGCTGCCAAAATAATTCAAGCAGTTTTTCATAAGGGAATACATCAGGATGAAACGTGATTTGAACAGCTTCACGATGCCCTGTCGTTTCACTGCACACCTCTTCATACGTAGGGTTTTCAGTATGGCCGCCTGTATACCCGGACACCACTTTTTCAATACCCGGCTGTTCGTCAAAAGGTTTAACCATACACCAAAAACAGCCTCCTGCAAATGTGGCGATTTCTTTTTTTTCAGACATACTGGTGCCTCCTTTGTTAATACGTGGTATTATTATATTATAGCATGTAAAAATAGAATGAAAATGATTCTGCTTTTCAATAAAATCTATAGGTTTTAAGCAATATGCTTATGTAATGGAGGTTCACAAATTTGAAAGTAAGAACACAGATGATGTACGATATGGAAACTTTACTCCGTAAAGTCTTTAAACAAATACGAAACGAAATCAATGAAATTTTAGATAAAGAGCTGTCGCGGAATGAATTCACCATTCTTCGGATCCTCAGTGAACAAGGGCCTAAAAAAGTCACTGAATTTGCGCCTATTTTAGAGGTATCGGCAAGCCACATTACGGCAGTGACTGATGCGCTGGTAGAAAAGGAATGGATTACGAGAATCAGATCGAAGGAAGACAGACGTATCATTCGCATTCATATCACTGAAGCTGGCGAAAAAGTCCTTCAGCACTTTAACGAGAAAAAAACGGAATATTTCTTTAAACGCTTTGACTGTTACACTGATGCTGAACTTGCCACGTTAATCGAGCTCTTCAGCAAACTTGATAAAAAACGGTAAAAAAAAGCACATACCGCTATATATAGGTATGTGCTTTTCGCAGTTCTTCACTTATTTTTCAGCGAACAGCTTCATTGTTTTCCAGCGGCCATATCTATAATACAAAAATGCCGCGCAGCTGCTAAATAAAAAACTCATTCCGATTCCAAGCCCGATTCCTTTTTGTCCAAGCCAAGCTGAAAAAAGAACCGTGAAAGGATATCGCAGCACCCAAAACGAGATCAAATTTAAAACCAGCACCTGCAGCATCGCTCCCGCGGCTCTGACTATTCCGTTCAGTACGAAATTAATCCCAATAAAAGGGTAGAAAAACGCGATCCACCGCAAATATTGTTCACCAAATGCGACCGCATCAGGCTCGCTGATAAATAACCTTATAAGGTATTTACCAAACACCCAAATCATAACCGCAATCACCAGCATACAGGAAATAACAGCCAGCACACCAAGCCTTGCAATCGTTCCTACTCTTTTCTTGTTTCCGATTCCGATATTTTGCCCTGCCATACTATTGACGGCCGTACCGGCAGCCATTGCTGGAAGCGTGATGATGCTGTCGAGCCGCTGGACCGCGCCAAAACCTGATACCACGTGCTCCCCGTATGAGTTGACAACACTCATAATCGCCATCATACCGCCTGTAATCACCATCATCTGCAGACCGGCCGGAATTCCGAGTTTCAAAATCAGCGCGGACTCTCCCCACTTGGGCACTCTCGGAATTGAGAATGGCACAAGCTTGTGTTTGATGACATAAAACAACCCATACAGAAACGCAATGCCTTGCGACAAAATCGTTGAATAAGTCGCACCCGCTATTCCCATGTGAAACACAGAAATAAAGAGCGGCGCCAGCACTGTATTCAGTACAACAGCAAACGCAATAAACCGGAGCGGTGTCTTGCTGTCGCCCAGCGCCCGAAGCACAGTACTGATAAAGTTATAACCAAATAAAAATAAAATGCCGATAAATTGAATCTGTAAATAAGTCTCAGCAAGCGGCAGCATTGACTCCGGCGTTTTTAGAAGACGCAGCAAAAGCTCTGACAGAAAAAAACCGGCCGCGCCGAATCCGATGCTTAGGCCTGTTAATAAAACAACAAAAGCGTTAATATACGACGTCATTCCCTTTTCATCATCTTTTCCTTTTTGCTGAGATAAATGGTTAACGTCGCATTGTTAAGGCCCAAAATAAAAGACAGCACGGTTAGAACAATCGTGCTTGATACCGCGGCTGCCCCAAGAGCCTGTGCCCCCAGTAAATTGCCGATCCACAAGCTGTCTATAAACTGAAAGGAAACCTGCAATGCGTTTCCGAGCATAATAGGCGTTGAAAACAGTACAAGCTGTTTCAGCACGTTCCCCTGTGTAAAATCGTATGCTTTCATCTTTTCTCCTTGTATTCTCAAATTTTCTTCGGACCGCACGAAAAAAGAGACGTTGTTTCATGTCTCTTTTTTCATGATTTATCGGTTTTTTTTCGGTCTCGCATACCGAATGTAAACACCATCACACTTAGGAACAAGGCACAATAGGAAACATTCAAATACATTTGATCCATGTCTTCAGCGGCCAGATGATGATAAGCCAGCCAGCCGAAGTACAGGGAAAATGTAAAGGATAATAAACTGAAATACTGGTAAACCTGTTTCATTTTCAGTCACCTCTATTGTTTAGGATGGTAATAGGAAAATTCAATTTCATCATTTTCTAAATTTATTTTATCCGCTTTGACATACATACCATTCGTTAAAGGCATTTCTGACAAACGCACTTCAATGCTTTTATCTCCGGGGTGAACGTGGACAAATGACGGCAATTCATAAAAGCTGTCCATATAATTTAACACAAAGCTAATCGGTATACTCAATTTCCCTAACGAAAATTTCGTAACATTCAACTCTACATCACCGTTTTTTTTCACGGTCGGTTCAAAAGCGATAAAAGCATCAATAGAGGTAGAAAATGCCTTGATTTTCCCTGCGACATGAACATCATCATCAATCTCTACTTTATAATCAAGCTTATTTGATGCCTTGTCGTTTAAATATGAGTTAACAAACGCAGCTAATGATTCTTTTGTGCTTGTCACTTGAAATCCATACTCGCTCTCAGACGAATCCTTTACCTGACCTTGTTCTCCCGGGAGCAAAATAAGTGTAACAAACCCGGCAGCGAGGATAAAATTGATTGCAAGCAATATAAAAAACAGTCGTTTCCACTTATTCATGCTGTCACCCTACTCTTTCGGTAATCCTTCTTTTTTTATGGATTGATAGACGCGCTTTGCGATTAAAGAATAACCCGTACCATTAGGATGAAAATCATCTTCCTCAGAAATTCGGCTGCTGTCACTTTTTTGGTTGAACAAATCTTCGATATAAATGATTTTCGCATGCTTATCCTTTTTCAGCTCTTTTTCAGCAATATGGTTCCAATCCGTGACGACACCGTTTATTTCATTTAGTTCAGATAATGTAAACGTAAACGGATTGTACATGCTGACATAAATCAGCTCAGCGTGATCATTCAGCTTGCGAATTTCAGAAATGATTTTTTCAAAGCGCTTTTCGTACGGTTTTTCCGCTTCCTGAAACGGTTCAACGGTTAATTGCAGGAAGTTTTGGCGAAGGACTTTCATCAAATCATTACCGCCAATTGTAAAAAAGACATAATCTGCGTCCTTTATGCCTTTTTGAACCTTTTTATCTTTTAGTTTTTCTAATAAATCATCCGAACGGTTCCCTTTTACGGCATAATTTTTCACGTCAACCGTTTTGACTTGTCTATCTGACCGGATAGAATCCGCCACCTTGCCGACATATCCCTTTCCATCGGGATCTCCGACTCCTTCTGTCAGCGAATCTCCGACAGCCGCTATGACAATGTGATCTTTCGTTTTCGTTTCATGATCTTTTTGTTTTCCCTCAGATGCTGTACGTATGCTCGTACAAGCAGTAAGAAGCAAAATCAAACTGGCCATGATTGAAAAAATGCGCAGCTTCAATCTTGTTGCTCCTTCCCATTCTACTAGTGGAAAGTGTATCATGTTTTAGGAGATTTGAAAATGCCTAGTCTCCTAGCTTACTTGAGTGTGCCTGCTGATTTTACATCGGCGATAATTTCATCGTACGGTGTATTTTCCACTCCATTATAATCTTTCAGCACCTTGCCGTTCGGGCCTACTAACCAAAAAGAGGATTGATGAATAACTTGGTCCTGTCCCTCAGGTTTCTTTACGATCGCTTTAAAGCTCTTAAGTGCGAACTCCTCAATCTCACTCTGGCTGTATCCGGTGAGAAAATCCCAGTTATCAAACGATAATGGATAATTTGCGGCAAATTTCTTCAGCTGTTTAGGCTTATCGTTTTCTGGATCAACACTAAATGATATGATACGGACATCTATATTTTCGGCTTTCAGTTTTTTTTGCAGATCGGTCATATGGGCGGTCATTGGCGGACATATAGTTTCACAATTGGTAAAAATAAAATCCGCCAGCCAAACTTCTCCTTTTAAACTCTCTAATGAAACGTTCTTGCCGTCTTGGTTTTGAAATGTAAAAGGCTCCACTTCGTAATTGAGTGGATTTTTAATCTGCTGTTCTCCGCAGGCACACAAAAGCAGAAAAAACAGCCCCGCCATTAAACCTTTGATAACCTTCATGACATTCATCCTTTCAGCCAGCATAAAAACGCTTTCTAAAACCTGTCCTTACTGTCCCATATTTGTATTCGATACTGAGCAAAAAAAATCCTGCATGCCTCCCATTAACGATTACAAAGGAGGACATACAGGTAAAAAACGGCATGTTATGCGTTGTGCTTTAATATCTCTTGATGAAAAACGGCCTGATAGTCTGCCCACTTCATCCGGCGCTTCATATAATGTCGGAAAGAATACACTTTTGCCCTGCTGTTTGATGAAAACACTTCTTTTAAGTAGAATTGCAAATGGTGATGTAACATAAAGAAATAGTGCTCATCTTCCTTTAATACAGGTATTTCTGTCACTTTCACCTGAATCCCGTCACCGCGTTTGAACTCTAGGCTTTTGAGTAACAAGCTATCAATCCTCTTTTTTTGTTTTTCTTCTATTATATATGATGCCAGCCTGGCTGTCTGTCATTTTGCGCGGTTGCGAAAAAAAATTAGATCAGCAAATGGAATAAGTCCTCATCCTTATTCACCTCTACATAATGAAACGGTTTTTTGTTCATCCGTTCAATCAGCGGCCCATAATCGGCTTTGTTCTGCAGCTCGATGCCGACAAGAGCAGGCCCGTTGCTTTTGTTATTTTTCTTCGTATATTCAAACCTTGTAATGTCATCATTCGGCCCGAGGACTTCGTCAAGAAATTCGCGGAGCGCCCCCGCTCTTTGCGGAAAGTTGACGATAAAATAATGCTGAAGACCTTCAAAAATCAAGGAACGCTCCTTCATCTCCTGCATTCTTCCTATATCGTTATTCCCCCCGCTGACCACACACACCACATTTTTTCCTTTAATTTCATCCTTGTACAAATCAAGCGCTGCGACAGAAAGAGCTCCGGCTGGTTCAGCAACAATCGCACATTCGTTATACAATTCAAGAATGGATGTACATACTTTTCCTTCAGGGACAAGGAGAATGTCATCAACAACAGATTCCAGCGTCCGAAAGGTTTCCTCTCCAATTTTTTTAACTGCTGCCCCATCTACAAACTTATCAATTTTATCAAGTGTGACGACATGCCCAGCTTTGTTTGATTCAAAATAGGATGCCGCTCCCGCCGGCTCAACAGCAATTACCTTTGTATCAGGAGACACATTTTTCAAATATGTACCTACCCCTGAGAGAAGACCGCCGCCTCCGACACTTGCAAAAAGAAAATGCGGTTCTGCATCAATGTCGTTTAAAATCTCGACTGCGAGCGTCCCTTGTCCGGCCATCACATCCGGATCATCGAACGGATGGATAAACGTCCGAGATTCCGCCTCACAGCACTCTACGGCACTTTTATACGCGTCATCAAACGTATCGCCTGTCAAAATAATATCGATAAATCCTTTTCCGAATAGTTCAACTTGAGATACTTTTTGTCTCGGTGTAGTAGACGGCATAAAAATTTTTCCGTGAATGCCAAGATGTTTACACGAGAATGCCACGCCTTGCGCGTGATTTCCGGCGCTTGCACACACCACTCCGTTTTCTGTCTGCTCGCTGGAAAGCTGTTTCATTTTATGATAAGCCCCTCTGAGCTTAAAAGATCTAACAACTTGCAAGTCTTCACGTTTTAAATAGATATTGCATTCATATCTCTCAGAAAGTCTGTCATTCCTCTGCAAAGGTGTGTGAATGACAACGTCCTTTACGTTTTGATGAGCCTTCAAAATGTCTTTCACTTGGATGAGAGAGTTTTCTTTCAACAACGGTTTCATGTACAGATTCCTTTCTTGTTTTAAATCCCTATTTAATATGCCATTATAACACGAATATTCAAAAAATAAGACAATTATTTTTATTTAATAATTAAAAAAATACAGACTATGTCCACCACATCTCGTGGAAACTTCTGTTTAACCATTATCCCGCAGACTCAAGAAAAAAGATGATCGTAAAATAAAGGGTGTTTTCAGCCAAAAGGCATGATATAATGAAACCAATTAGAACCAAAAGGAGCCAATTGATGAATAGCGCACCAAAACTCAATACCTTTCAACAACTAATCGGAGAACATCAAACTTTCCTGGAAGCAAAGCGAATCGCCAAGCAGTTCTCATTATCGGAGCTTCCTGTCTTAATAACAGGAAAAATCGGAACAGGCAAAAATCATTTCGCACATGCCATACACTTAGAATCTTCGAGAAGCAATGAACCGTTTATAAGCGTCAATTGCAGCACGCATTCTGAAGAAAGCCTTATGCATGAGCTTTTTGGTCCTAACGGAAACTCAGGTGCTTTTCACAAAACGGCACGAGGAACCCTTTTTCTTGATGAAGTATGGCGCATGCCGGCTTCTGTACAAGCTCAGCTGTTAAAAGCGTTTGATTCAGACATGGAGAAGCCGCGAATGATCTGTGCTTCTGCAGACGGATCCGTGGAACATTCCTTCAGGCAAGACTTATTTTACAGGCTGAACATTTTAACGCTCACACTGCCCGAATTATCTGAACGAAAAAGCGATATACCGCTTTTAACACAATATTTCCTCTCAAATTCCGGGCAGCAATTGTTAATCGACCCCTCTGTTTTTCCGGTGCTTGAGCAGCATACATTTGAAGGCAATGTCAGGGAATTAAAAAACGCGGCAGATTATATGGCGGCAGTATCAAGCGGGGGAACGATTCATCCACATGACCTGCCGCCGTATATTAGAGGCGAGATAGACGGAAAAACGTCGAAGAAAAAAGCAAAGCTGCTGACTTTAATGGAAAAAGCTGAGTTTTTGTTTATTTTGGAAACAATAAAAGTATTGAATGAAAAAGGAGAACCTGCCAGCAGACGGATCATTTCTGAACACAGCAAAAATACCCAAACCTCGTTAACGCCACAGCAGGTCAGAAGCCGTCTCGACTATTTGGAGAAAAAGGACTATGTCACCAAAAGCCGCGGACGCGCCGGCACAAAAATTACCTTTGAGGGCTTGCGCTTTATAGAGACGTTAAAAAATCAAATGATTTAGCGATCGAAAGGAGAATGCACTTGTTTACAATGAAAGAAGAGATCGCCAATGCCATTACACACGGCATTGGTGTACTCTTATCCATCCCTGCTTTAGTGTTTTTAATCATATTCGCGGCTAATTACGGGTCTGCCTGGGATATTGTCAGCTTTACGATTTTCGGTGTCTCTATGCTGCTGTTATATTTGAGCTCTACACTGCTTCACAGCATCACACATAAAAAGACGAAGGACATTTTGGAGATTATCGATCATAGCGCGATTTACGTACTCATCGCAGGAACCTACACGCCTTTTTTACTCGGACCGCTGAAAGGCACACTCGGCTTTACCCTGCTGGTTATCGTATGGTCACTTGCCCTGGGTGGAATTGTCTTTAAAATTTTCTTCGTGAAACGCTTTATCCTACTGTCAACCATAGTGTACTTGATCATGGGCTGGCTGATGATTATTGCGGTTAAACCTTTATATGCTTCGCTGAGCGGAGCGGGATTCAGCCTTCTTTTTCTCGGCGGCATTCTATACTCTGTCGGAACCATCTTTTACATTTGGAAAAAGATTCCCTTCCATCACGCCATTTGGCACAGCTTCGTATTGGGCGGGAGCGCTGCTATGTTTTTCTGCGTGCTTTTCTATTGTGTAAAGGTACCGTTCCTTTCGTAACAAAAAAGCGCAGTCTTAACGACTGCGCTTTTTTATGCACGTAATTGTTTTTCATTGGCAGGTATATAAGCTTTTGAAAATGACAATTCAATGTCGGCTGGTTTTAAGCGTTTAAAAAGCGACCCCTTTTGCAGGTGCTCTGTTCCTTTCGTTTCCACCATCACTAACGGAAGTTGATAGCGGGCTGCAAGTTCTACAGGATCAATAGAACCATCTAGTGAAAGAATCAAGCTTTGCCCCTTTTCCAGCTGTTTTGTCACATTTTCATATACCTTCTCTGAATGACCGTCTGAAATCACATCCATCCGATCCAGCCATTGCCCGATAAAAGGCAAGCGGAACACTTTTGGGTTGGCGATAAAGCCGGCCGGTTCCTCAATATATCCAGCAATTAAGGCCAGTTCAGCCAAGCGCAAACGAGAGTGCACATACAAAACAGGACCTTGTGGGATTGGCTCTGGCTGATGGATTGTCACAACTGAACCGGAGATGCCAATACAGCCTTCCAAAAATGCCTTTGGCTGTTCGTACACAAGAGTCATCTGTTTTTTATATGACAGACGAGGGTCGAGCATTGTTTGATTAAATAATTGTTTCATATTTTTCAACAGCATATACACAATATAAACCATTAGAAAGCTGTAGCGAACCAATTAAAATCCTCCCGCTTTAGAAGAATTCTTTTTTTCATACACGAGAAATTCGTAATCATACGGGTTTTTTTCGTCCTTGATCCCCTGCTCAGAAGAAACCAGTTCCCAATCGCCTTCATTAAATTCAGGAAAGTGACGGTCACCTTCAAACTCGTGATGAATTTTCGTCATATACAGTCTGTCCGCATAAGGGAACAGGTCCGTATAGAGCTGAGCCCCTCCGATCACAAAGCATTCTTCAGAGCCTGAACAAATATCCAGTACATCCTGTAACGAACTGACAACCGTGCATCCCGGAAATTCTGAAGCCGGCGCTGATGTGACGACAATATTTTTCCGATTTGGAAGCGGACGTCCGATCGATTCAAATGTTTTCCGGCCCATAATGATTGAATGGCCCGATGTTACTTTCTTAAAGTATGCAAGATCATTGGGCAAATGCCACGGCAAATCATTGTCTTTGCCGATAAGCCTGTTGGCATCCATCGCAAAAATGAATGAAATCATACGCTGACCGCCCCTTTTTGCTCTAAAACATGTCTGCATAAATCCTTATACTGTTTCATTTTTTTCATCCTTTAAAAGTAGTCTTCTTGTAGTGTAACACAATAAAAAATCATTTCTGAACCCAGAAATGATTTTTTTATAGTCAGCTGACGACAGGCTTTTCATCCTGTTCTTTTTCTTCATCTTGCAGATCCTGATGCGTATGCGCAATTCTGCTCGCCGCTGCTGCAGCAAGAGCTGCCACAATATCATCCAAAAAGGTGTGAATACCGTCTGGACTTTCATCAAGTTCCTTAATAATACCAATCTTCTCTTTATCCAAATAACCGAAATTGGTCAAGCCGATCGACCCATACACATTAACGATTGAAAGCGGGATGATTTCATCTATGCCGTAAAGCGGTTCATCTGTTTCAACAAGATGCTGCAGCGGTTCGGGGAGAAGCTTCTGTTCTGCAAGCTGATCGAGTGCAAGTCCTGTCAAAACAGCATGAATAATTTCACGTTTGTTCAGGACTTTTTCTACATTCTCCATGCAAACACTGAGCGGCAGGTTGGGATTGTATTTTTCCTGAAGTTTTTGAACAATGCGTGCAATATCTTCTATCATAACGCCCCGTTTATTCAGCATATCTTTTGTTATATTGACCATTTCATTCATTGTGTACTTTTTCATGTCTAATGGCATCTCCTTTAGGCACTCATCCAGTTGGGAGGCGTGTTGCGGTCCCAGTAAATGCTCCCAAGCTCATGATGTGATTGAAATCCATCTTCTGCTGTATGATAATGAAAATTAAACCAGTAGCCGTCATGAGGCGGATGGTCTCTGCGCACATGGAATCTGAGAAGATCTTCTCCAGTTGTCCGATTGTAAACGTTGAATATTTTTTCCGTTTTGCCTGCTGAAGGCATGCTTGAGATCACAACATCTTGATACGCCTCATCATCTTGCAATGTCGCTAAATAATCACTAATCACATTTTCGATTTTTGGCAGGATCTCTTTCCGATAATCATCTTCAATGACCGGAGCGATTCTGCTGCCGAATTTTAAAAAGGACTGATCCTCAGCGCTGTCAAGGAGCTGTTCCTTGTACGATTGAAAAAGCAGTTCAGGATCTCGCCTGTCATCCGACTCATCATCGTACAGGTCATGCTCATCATAAAAAGCGGTGTAATCATTCTGCTCAAGACTGCTCGGCTGTCCGGAAGGCTTGTCCGCCATAAGAGCAGCCGGAGGAGATACGAGCCCGAACGTCACAATGGTAAATAAAACCACAAGGGTCTTTCTCATCCACAATTTCATGACTGCTTATTCCTCTCTATTTTATTGTCATGTTTCTCTTATTTTAGCACATCCAAAACATTCAAGTCATGTACTATATGAAACTGATACACAAATTAGGAGATTCGTTGCTATGCACTTTGTGTAAAAACGCTTACAATATTCTGTGAAAGGAGGCTTTCCGCATATGATTGACGCTCTGTTTGCCACAGTTTCACTCTTAACATTGTTATACTTTGTCGTCATGGAAGTCACCGATTAACAGAAAATCCCGTGGTATGAATCACGGGATTTCTTTACTTGCCTGAATGACACCATAATGGAACAGTGCTGTTTTTCTTTTTATGACATGAAAACCAAACTGTTCAAACCGCGGGCTTTTCCAGTGGTCTTTTAGCACAACACTTTTTCTGGCAATGCGTACCGCTTCCTTGATACACTCTTCGTGCAAAACGGAATCCTCAGCCAAATCGCGTAAAGGCGCAATACCGTCAGAGGTCTCTACAGGTTCATGAAACATTGGATCGAAGTAAACCACATCAACAGAGCCGTCAGGAAGCTGCTTGATGTATTCTAAGCAATCACCATTCTTTACCTGGATTCTTCTCATCGCTGCTTGAAGCTCTTCTATACCTGTTTCCCATGAATGCAGCCCCATTCTCACTAAAACGGATACAAGATGGTTTTTTTCCACCCCAACCACAGACCCCGTTTCGCCTACCGCCATACTTGCGATAATGGCATCTGACCCCAGCCCGAGTGTGCAATCTAAAAACGTATCCCCTTCCGATAAACCGGCAGCCCGAAGCATCGGCTCTTGCTCACCGCGTAAGAAGCGTTTGGCTCTGAACATCGCGGTATTCGGATGAAAAAAGAATTTGGCACCTTGTTTCGTAAATAGCTCAAATCGCTCTTTGCCGACCACAAGCAAATCACGTTCAGCTGACTTCAGCAGGTTTTCAACCGTTTGTTTATTTCGGCCGCAGTATGGCATATTTAGCTCTTTAGATAGCTGCTTTGCAGTTTTTATGGTGTGTTCAGACGGTCTATAGCTTGTTGTTATCATCTTCTGTACTCCCAAAAAGAAAATGCCCGGAAAACGGGCACTTAGCAGTGTGCATCAAAGGCAGCAGTCAGATTTTTCATAATTTCTTCCATGTCGTGTCCTTCAATTTCATGACGCGGAATAAAATGTACAACTTCTTTGCCTTTCAAAAGAGCCATTGACGGTGAAGAAGGCTCTTGGCCAGTAAAATACTCACGCATTTTTGCAGTAGCTTCTTTATCTTGGCCCGCAAATACAGTCACCGTATTGTCAGGCGTTTTGTCATTCTGGAGAACTGCCTGTGTTGCTGCAGGACGTGCAAGGCCTGCGGCGCAGCCGCATACAGAGTTAACGACTACAAGAGTTGTGCCCTCTGCCTTTTCCATAAAGTTTTCTACTTCTTCCGCTGTTGTTAACTCTTCAAAACCTGCTCCAGTGAGCTCGCGTCGCATCGGTACGACAAGCTGACGCATGTATTCTTCATAAGCCATTGACATAAAAAAAGCCCCCTCTAGTATCCTTCATCTGAAGTAAAGGATACTATAGAGAGGGCCGGATTTCAAATGTTCACGCCTTAAAATACAGAAGTAAGTGTCCTCACCTGTTAGATTTTCATGATACCGCCAGTGTTGGCACTTGTCACAAGCTTAGAATAACGTGCCAGGTAGCCGGTTTTCACTTTTGGTTCAAAACCTTTCCAGTTTGCTTTCCGTTTTTCCCACTCTTCTTCTGGCACTTGTACATCCAAGATGCGTTTTTCAATATCAACGATAATATGGTCTCCATTTTCAACAAAGGCAAGCGGTCCGCCCTCAGCGGCCTCAGGGGATACGTGACCGATGGAGAGCCCACGGGAGGCTCCGGAAAAACGTCCGTCCGTAATCAATGCCACTTTTGGTCCGAGTCCCATTCCAACGATTTGAGATGTTGGCGCCAGCATTTCCGGCATGCCAGGTCCCCCTTTTGGCCCTTCGTATCTGATGATGACAACGTCGCCTTCTTTTACTTTTCGGTTGATAATGCCGTCAAGTGCCTCGTCCTGAGAATCGAATACGACAGCCGGCCCTTCGTGTCTTGTAATCCCATTCTGTACGCCGCCCGTTTTAATGATTGCGCCGTCCGGAGCCAGATTACCAAATAAAACAGCAAGACCGCCCTTTTCAGTAAATGGCTGATCCAATGGATGAATAACGTCATAATCCTTTATTTCATGTCCCGCAATGGTTTCTCCAAGAGTTTTTCCTGTAACAGTCAGCGCATCTAAATGAAGCGCTCCTTCTTTCTTGGAAAGCTCATTCAGAGCCGCTGACACGCCGCCCGCTTCATGAAGATCTTCAATAAACACATCCGAAGCAGGCGCCAGCTTGGCCAAGTGCGGCACGCGCTCAGCGACTTCGTTAATGCGTTCTAAAGAGTATTCAACGCCGGCTTCGTTTGCAAGAGCAAGCGTATGAAGAACGGTATTTGTAGAACCTCCGAGCGCCATATCGAGTGCAAACGCGTTATCAATCGCTTTTACAGTAACGATATCACGCGGTTTGATATCTTTGCGAATCGTTTCCATTAATTGCGCAGCCGATTTTCTCACAAACTCTTTGCGTTCCGGAGATGTCGCCAGAATGGTTCCATTACCCGGCAAAGCAAGACCAAGTGCTTCTGACAGACAGTTCATTGAGTTCGCCGTAAACATGCCTGAGCAAGACCCGCACGTTGGGCATCCGAACTGCTCTAGTTCTTGAAGCTCGTTTTCATTGATTTTTCCTGCTTGGTAGGCGCCTACCCCTTCGAATACTGAGGAAAGGGAGATTTTTCGTCCGTCACTTGTTCTTCCTGCTGCCATCGGCCCGCCGCTGACAAAAATCGTCGGAATGTTGATGCGCATTGCCGCCATAAGCATTCCCGGCGTGATTTTGTCGCAGTTCGGAATACAGACCATTCCGTCAAACCAGTGTGCGGATACAACCGTTTCCACAGAGTCAGCGATGATTTCACGGCTTGGCAGCGAATATCTCATACCAATATGCCCCATCGCGATGCCATCATCTACTCCAATGGTATTAAATTCAAATGGCACGCCTCCTGCTTCCCTGATTGCTTCTTTCACAATTTTTCCAAATTCCTGCAAGTGAACATGACCGGGAACGATATCAATGTATGAATTACACACCGCGATAAACGGCTTGCCGAAATCCTCTTCTTTTACACCAGCTGCACGAAGCAAACTGCGGTGCGGAGCTCTATCGATTCCTTGTGTGATCATGTTACTGCGTAATTCTGCCATGGTGATCCCCCTAAATTCTTTCAATTGTTAGATTGGATTTTATTTTAACAATTTTCAGTTTATTTATGGACTGTTTTTGCGAAAAAGATAATTTCAGGCCGCCCTCGCCTTGGTTTGTTCTTTTGTGTTTTTATATTTATATAGCTTTCTGTCGATTTGAACCCTCCAACTATTAATA
This sequence comes from Bacillus sp. F56, assembly GCF_001748205.1. Taxonomy (NCBI): domain Bacteria; kingdom Bacillati; phylum Bacillota; class Bacilli; order Caryophanales; family Bacillaceae; genus Bacillus; species Bacillus sp. F56. The sequence goes on along the minus strand of NZ_BDFC01000006.1, from coordinate 177,101 downwards.
TTGTTACTTACTATAAATAGTTTTCGAATATTTTTCAACAATATTCGAAATAATTTTTATAAAAAGTGAATTCACATAAAAAAGGTGCATGATCTGCACCTTTTTCACCTCTATTCACCTTTTTTTCTGCTCTCTGTCATTTGTTTCCAAACAGACCCTTTTGCTTCTTCTCCATGTTCAATACGCTCAAGCGCCATTTTCACTTGAAGGCTGACCTCAAATTCGGGATCATCTTCGGCAGCGCGCAAAGCTTCAATTGCACTTTCATCGCCGACTTCGTACAGGAACATAGCCGCACGCCAACGAACAAGCTTGCTGGAGTCACTTAACGACTTGATCATAGCAGGAATGGCTTGAGGATCGCCGATATCAGACAGGCAGTCTCCGGCCGTTCTTCTGACTGAGACCGCTTTGTCCTCAAGTGCTTTATACAATAGAGGAAGAACATCAGGTGTTTCAATCATTCCTAAGTACACAACAGCCTGTCTTCTGATAGACACCTTTGGATCATCCAATGCCTTCTGTAAAACCGGGATATCCTCTTCTTTTGGATCCATCTGTTCCAGATGCGCATAACGCTTTTTCCAGTCCTCATCATCAAGCATGTCGAGCGTTACTTTATACGCTTTGCGCTGTACTGCTTGTTTTGCTTCGCTCTTTCCTTGAGCGGCTGCTTCTGTCAGTCGTTTCAGCCGTTCATCACTGTATGCCGCCTGAAGCTCTTCTGTCACGTCATGGCCGATTTCATTAAAGTCGCCGAATCTGACACCTTGTTCTTTCCAGGCCCGTTCAAATACAACATTTGAAGCCTCAGATCTGAGTTTTAAGATCGCCTGCTGAAAGCGCTCAGGTAAGCCGAAGCGCTCTTCCCGCTCCCCATCCGTCAATTTAACTTGCATAGGAATGCCGCTGAACATCTGCACAAAAACTTTTACCTCTCCAAAAGATTCTTGTTCAGAGCGGTTTTCTTCTGCGCTTTCAGCACTTTCCATCCCAAATGCAGTGCGGACTTGCGGTAAAATGTCTTTCCAGTCGTATCTTGCATTCCGTTCAACAGCTAGAAAATCTGCGACGTGATATACCCCTTTAACTCCATCTATTTTAAGGATTTCCGCTATAACGGGCGGTGCGCCTTCTGCTTGCTCAGGTTTATAGTTATTGCTTTTGCCCGCCGGAAGCTCTTCCGTTAAGATGACTTTCATTGTATTCGGGCTTGGTGTAGGTTCAATTGATTTTATCTTCATGATCGTCCTCCTATAGCATATCTGTGACTTATTCTATCACAGTCGTTCCAAGCCTTCTATTACGATGTTTTGGCATCAATCCCGGGTATGTCTTTTTCTAATTGGCGGACAAACTGAAGCATAAAATCGTGTCTTTCTTCTGCCAGTTCCCGTGCAGTGTCTGTATTCATCATATCTTTCAGCCGCAGCAGCTTATGAAAAAAATGAGCGTAGGCGCTTTGATCATCTCCATAAAGGCCATACCCTTTTGCGCCCGCAAACATGAAAGCTCTCGCAATGCCGACAGCACCAATCGCATCAAGTCTGTCAGCATCCTGTACAGCTTTTCCTTCAATTGAGAGCGGCTCCTTCGCCAATTTCCCCCTGTCCCGAAAGGATATCCTTGTTATAATATGAATCACTCTGTCAGCATCCTCTTTTCCTACCCCGAAAAAAACGAGCTGATCATACACTTCGCTCACAGAAAGCCTGACCGTGTCAGGCAGCTTCACATCAATTAAATCATGAACCAAAGCTGCCGTTTCAACAATGAACAAATCCGCTTTTTCCTTTTCTCCAATATACTCAGCAAGATCTGCAACTCTTGATACATGATGATAATCATGTCCAGAGCTTTCGCCAGTCAGGATAGATTGAACCCATGTCCTGATTTGCTCTGCCTGCTTCAATTTCTTCACAAAAACACCCTCTTCATTGCCCTAATAGCTTCACGATAGCATCTTCCAGCTCTTTCGGATTTGTATTTGGTGAATAACGGCCAACGATTTCTCCATTTCTATCCACTATAAATTTCGTGAAGTTCCACTTAATTGCCTTAGTTCCCAGCATTCCTTTTGCATGCTCTGTCAAATACACAAACAGCGGATGGGCGTTTTTTCCGTTTACATCCACTTTTGAAAACATGGGAAACGTAACACCGTAATTTGTTTCACAAAATTCCTGTATGTCAGCCTCTTCTCCAGGCTCTTGGTTCATAAATTGATTGCAGGGAAACCCTAAGATCTCAAGCCCCTCCTGCTGATATGTATCATATAATTCCTGCAGCTGCTTCAATTGGGGAGTAAAACCGCACCTGCTTGCAGTATTCACGATCATCAGTACCTTTCCCGTGAAAGGCTGAAGTGTCATGTCTTTCCCTGTTATTGTACGTACTTTCATATGATATATAGACATGTAATTCCCTCCTATGTCCCTGGTGAATATTTTATCTTTTTTAAATTTCAATTCAAAATGTAAACATCAATTAAGAAACTTGACGACATGAGCAGTCGTTTATTTTCAATTCCTAGGGTTCGTTTTTATCTTATCATTCTATAAAACATTTCAATTCCCTCCGACCTCATGGAAAATCATTTTCTGTGAAACCAAAAGATGTGTCAGTGCGTTTTATATAAAGAGTTTTCTGTTGTTTCCCCCTCAACACGTATAGATAGATTGAAAATTGGCGTGAAAATTCCTATAATGAAGAAAATTAAACGGGGAAATAATGGAGGTGGCACGTTGCCTATTAATATACCAACACACCTGCCGGCAAAACAGGTGCTTGAAAGTGAACATATATTTGTAATGGATGAAAGCAGAGCATTTCATCAGGATATCCGGCCGCAAAAAATTATTATCTTAAATTTGATGCCGAAAAAAATCCAAACAGAGACTCAGCTTCTCAGATTGCTTGGAAATTCGCCTTTACAGGTTCATTTCACATTTTTAATCCCAAGCACACACACGCCGAAAAACACTGCAAGAGAACACCTTGACGAATTTTACACGACTTTTTCCAATATCCGTCACAAGAAGTTTGACGGAATGATTATCACCGGTGCGCCGATCGAGCATTTGGCGTTTGAAGAGGTTTCATATTGGGAAGAGCTCAAGGAAATCATGGAGTGGAGCAAAACAAATGTTACTTCAACCATGCATATTTGCTGGGGCGCTCAAGCAGGTTTGTATTACCATTATGGTGTGGAAAAAATTCAAATGCCGAAAAAAATCTTCGGTGTGTTCGAGCATACCGTTCTTTCAAAACACGAAAGATTGGTAAGAGGTTTTGACGAGCTATACTACGTGCCGCATTCCCGGCATACAGATATAAATATGGAACAGCTTCAAGCAGTGTCCGAGTTAAACATTCTTACCGCATCAAAGGAAGCCGGGGTTTGCTTAATTGTGTCTAAAGACGAAAAACAAGTCTTTTTGACAGGGCACCCTGAATATGATACAAATACGCTTCTTCAAGAGTATGAAAGAGATTTGGAACGAAACCTTTCTACTGTCGAGGCGCCTAAACATTATTTTGCAAAAGGCAGCAAAGAGCCAGTGAATCGCTGGAAAGCGCATGCCACATTATTGTTTATGAACTGGCTGAATTATTACGTTTACCAAGAAACTCCTTATGAATGGGACTAATTTTTCTTATTTTAGTGATACGCTGAGCAAAAAATATGATAAAATACATCTGATTCAGTCTGCCTATAACAAAAATTTAAAATACTGGAATCCAAATCATTTAAAATTAGCTTAACTTTTTCACTGCATTAATAATTCGATTATGTATTTGTGTTATGTTTATGTATAGACAATAACTCCTTACGATGCATGAAGCTTGCTTGTTGTTGATTACATTGAGGTGAATTTACTTGAATACCAATAAAAGAGTATTAATTTTGACTGCAAATTACGGAAATGGACATGTGCAGGTAGCCAAAACACTTTATGAACAATGTGTAAGGCTCGGCTTTCAGCATGTAACAGTTTCTAATTTGTACCAAGAGTCAAATCCGATTGTTTCAGAGGTAACTCAATACCTTTATTTAAAAAGCTTCTCAATCGGGAAACAGTTTTATCGTTTGTTTTATTACGGAGTTGACAAAATCTATAATAAACGTAAATTCAATATTTACTTTAAAATGGGTAATAAAAGATTGGGCGAACTTGTTGATGAACATCAGCCCGATATTATTATTAATACATTTCCGATGATTGTCGTGCCGGAGTACAGACGCCGAACAGGAAGAGTCATTCCTACCTTCAATGTTATGACTGATTTTTGCCTTCATAAAATTTGGGTTCACGAGAACGTGGATAAATATTATGTGGCGACAGATTACGTGAAGGAAAAACTGCTGGAGATCGGCACTCATCCAAGCAACGTAAAAATCACAGGAATTCCAATCAGGCCGCAATTTGAAGAATCCATGCCGGTTGGACCGATATATAAAAAGTACAATCTTTCGCCAGACAAAAAAGTGCTTCTGATCATGGCAGGTGCCCACGGTGTATTAAAGAACGTAAAAGAGCTGTGCGAAAACCTTGTCAAAGATGAGCAAGTGCAAGTGGTTGTCGTGTGCGGGAAAAATACGGCTTTAAAAGAATCTTTGAGTCCGCTTGAGGCGGAAAACGGTGACAAATTAAAAGTTCTGGGCTATGTGGAGCGCATTGATGAGCTATTCCGGATCACAGATTGCATGATTACTAAACCAGGCGGCATAACTTTGACTGAAGCAACTGCCATCGGTGTGCCTGTCATTCTGTACAAACCTGTGCCTGGCCAGGAAAAAGAAAATGCAAACTTCTTTGAAGACCGCGGAGCTGCCATCGTCGTGAACCGACATGAGGAGATTCTCGAGTCAGTCACTTCCCTTCTTGCAGATGAAGATACCTTGCAGCGCATGAAGAAAAACATTAAGGGCCTTCATTTAGCAAACTCCTCTGAAGTCATTTTAGAGGATATCCTGAAAGAATCAGAAATGATGATAGCCAAACAAAAAACCAAAGCGCTATCTTAATGGCGTACTTGAGAGCATACGAAAACCGTGTGCTCTTTTTATTTATATTCAGCCATTAATAAAAGCGGTTACATTTTTTTCATGAAACTCGCCTTCCTTTTCAAAAATAAGCCGATTCGCAACTTGACGGGTGCTCCCAGATGGTGTATAGTTGAACCATCATTTAACAATGAATAAAGTTAAATGATGACAAAATTTTTTTTAGCACATGGGTGCTACAGTACTAGGAGGAATTAAGCAATATGCAAAACGGTAAAGTAAAATGGTTCAACAACGAAAAAGGATTCGGCTTCATTGAAGTTGAAGGCGGAGACGATGTATTTGTTCACTTCACAGCTATCGAAGGAGAAGGATACAAATCATTAGAAGAAGGACAAGAAGTTTCTTTTGAAATTGTCGAAGGTAATCGTGGACCTCAAGCTTCTAATGTTGTAAAACTCTAAACTCAATACATGATGATGAGATGACAAATAGAGGAGAGGCATTCGCCTCTCCTATTTGATTTTCATCTGGATTTCAATCGCCAAAATGTTTTGTTTGCACCTCTGTTCAATCTCTTCAACATACTTTTCCATTGACGGTTTTCCTTTTTTCGCGATATCCGCCAGTTCTTCTAAATCACTGTATATTTCTATAAATGTTTTGTGAAGGATCGACTTCAAATCTTTATCATCCATAGCTGCGTTCCCCTTCTCTATCAAGATACCTCAAATAGTAAAACAGTCCTATTATTTCTGGTTCAATAGTTATATCGGCTTATTTTTATTTTATTTTCTATTTTGGTACATAAATTTCAAAAAAACTCTGCAAAATAATTGTGGAGGTGTTTTTGTTGACTTCAAAATTCCATAATGAGGATCAGACTGGCTTTACGGATAAGCGGCAGCTGGAACTAGCAGTGGAAACAGCGCAGAAAACAACAGGAGCCGCGACGAGAGGCCAAAGCAAAACATTAGTCGACTCAGCATACCAAGCCATTGAGGATGCTAGAGAACTGTCACACTCTGAAGAGCTGGCAGCTCTCGACGATCCTGAATTTGTAAAGCAGCAACAGCAGCTGCTGGATGACAGCGAGCATCAGCTCGATGAATTCAAAGAATAAAAACCGCAGCTTCTGCGGTTTTTATTTTTAGTGATTGGTTAAGACATCTCCGTATGCTTTCAATTTTTCACCAACCGTACATTTATTGATACAAAAAGAATGTGCATAAGTTTTGCCAAATTCTTTGCGAAATTGCTTCTTAATAAAACAGTCTTTGCAATATTCATCGTGCAGTTCTGTCAGTTCTTTAAAGATCATTTTCTTATCCAATATCGTCATCTCCGTTACGGTCTAATTTCGTGTGGCTTTCTACGAATTGATGGGATAGAATTTTTTTAGCGAGGCCGTCAGCTTCCTGGTTGTCTTTCCGCTGTATCGTTTCGTAGGTTGGAGTAAGCTTCAGTGATTCAAGGAGTGCTTCTATTTTGTCCAGCCATTCATTATGAGATGGATCATAGCAAGGCCAGCTGCCGTCAAGCTGATTCAGTACAACAAGCGAGTCCCCTTTGATCGTAATTGAATTTCTGCTTGCCCCAAGCTCTCTTACTTCTCTTATTGCTTCATAAAGTGCCGCGTATTCAGCTTCATTATTGGTTTTCAGCCGGAAGCTTTTATTTTTTCTCAAACGATGCCGGACTCCTCCCAACGAATAATAGATGACAATCCCTAGACCCGCAAGTTCGCTCTCCTTATCGAAACTGCCATCAAAATAAACAGTGATGTTATCAGGCTCTTGAGCAAGCTCCTCGGTCAGCTTTTCCAATTCCTTCAGCGTCCATCTGCCGCCTTTCTCGTCTTCGAACTCTAGCTCTTTCATGTATGGAAAACGTCCAAGCTCTCTGGCGAGCATACGTGCCTGCTGTGCTGTCAGCCAGTCTTCGCTGAAAAATGAGACGGATCCCGTTCCTTTTGCTTCTATTTTTAAATGCGGTCTGAGCTTCATTACGATCACCTTACCATTCATTAGTTGCCGGGCTTATGCTATAATCAAACCAATCTTACCCCGGAAAGGAAGCTTTTTCATCTTGTTTAATAATTCGTTTTGGATCTTTTTTGCGATCATTCATTTTATCATTGTTCTTTTATTTTATAAAGGATTTGGCAAAATGGGACTGTTTGTTTGGATCGGTTTTGCGACAGTCTGCGCCAACCTCCAAGTCGTCAAAACAGTGGAACTGTTTGGCTTAACAGCGACACTCGGGAATGTGATGTATGGCACAATCTTTTTTGCGACAGATGTACTGAATGAAAAATACGGACCGGCTGAAGCCAGAAAAGCGGTATGGCTCGGATTCTCAACGCTCCTGACGCTGACATTTGTCATGCAGGGCGTGCTGCTTTTCGAACCGGCTTCCAGCGACATATCACAAACAGCGCTGGAAACGATTTTTGGATTCCTTCCGCGAGTTGCGTTAGGAAGTCTGCTTGCCTTTATCTTCAGCCAAACGCTGGATGTTTATGTATATTCGGCAATCAGAAGGATATTTCCTTCTGATCGGCTTTTATGGCTCAGAAACGGCGGCAGTACAGCAGTCAGCCAGTTGTTTGATACATTCATATTCACTGCTGTCGCTTTTTTCGGCATTTATCCCGCAGACGTTTGGCTTCATATTTTTATTTCTACATATTTGATTAAGTTTGCGGTATCTTTAATTTCATTGCCTTATGCTTATGCAGCCAAAAAAATGATACCTAGTGATGAAAGGAGTTCATAATGCCTACAGAAATATATGTAGACGGCGCAAGCGCTGGTAATCCCGGGCCTTCCGGTATCGGCATTTTTATCAAACATGAGGGGAAAGCAGAATCTTTCTCTATTCCAATCGGAGTGCATACAAACCAGGAAGCGGAATTTCTTGCATTAATTGAAGGGATGAAGCTATGCGCAACGCGCGGGTATCAATCGGTTTCCTTTCGAACGGATTCAGATATTGTGGAGCGCACCGCTGAACTTGAAATGGTTAAAAATAAAACGTTTCAGCCGTTTGTAGAGGAAATCACCCGCTTAAAAGCAGCCTTCCCTCTTTTTTTCATCAAATGGATACCGGGCAAGCAAAACCAAAAAGCCGATCTCCTGGCAAAAGAAGCAATTCGGCTGAATGAAAAGAATTAAATCTTAGTCATTGGTTCATCCTAATGGCGAGGTGAACTAACATGAAAAAGAAAGATAAAGGCCGGCTGACTGGCGGCGTTACTCCGCAAGGCGACCTGGAAGGCAATACACATAATGACCCTAAAACAGAGCTTGAGGAAAGGGCAAAAAAAAGCAATACAAAACGCTAGAGAAGATCTATACGATCTCTCTAGCGTTCAGCTTTTCAAGCATGCGCTCAATTCCTTTAATTTGGTGGCGGCGAAGCATTTGAGCCGCCTGCTCCATTTGCAAAGTAAATAAAGCGTCTTTCAGTGTGCAGACCAGCGGCACAGAGCAATGAATTTCCGCAAGCTTCCTCGACATCTCCAAATCACTTAAACCTTGCTGAATTTTTCCCTGCTGTCCCTTTGGAAGAAGAGAAAGATTTTCCAATAAACGGTCAATCGTTTCATATTCACGAATCAGTTTGTAGGCTGTTTTTTCTCCAATCCCTTTGACGCCGGGATAGTTATCACTGGAATCACCCATAAGCGCTTTAATATCAATCAAAGCTTTCGGCATTACCCCTGTTTCTTCATAAAAAGTCTCTTTTGTATAGACTTTATAATTTCCGATTCCTTTTTGAAGCAGAGCAACGCTTACTTTATCCGTTAGCAGCTGGAGTAAGTCTCTGTCCCCTGTTACGACCGTAATGTCTGCTTCATTTGCAAATAAATCGGCAAGAGTTCCAATACAATCATCTGCTTCATAACCGGCAAAGCCAATATTCATGATCCCAAGCTCAGCGGCTGCTTCCTTTGCCAAATCAAACTGCGGGATCAGTTCCACAGGCGGTGCGCTGCGGTTAGCCTTATAATCTTGAAACAAGTCATTACGATACGTTTTGCTCCCCATGTCCCAGCAGCAGACGACGTGTGTCGGCTGGAATGTTTCCACGGCTGTAATCAAATGCTTTAAAAAGCCGTTGACGCCGTTCGTCGGCACCCCGCTGTCATTTATCATAAAGTTGCGATGTACGGCCGTGGCAAAAAAAGCCCGAAATAAAAGAGCCATGCCGTCAACCAGCAATAGTTTATTATTATTCATCTGATAACTCCCTTTTCTTTCATTCCTTCTATTTTAGCATAAAGCGGCCCAAAATAAAAAACAGTATCTCTCTAATAAAGAGATACTGTTTGGGTATCATCAGTCGTTGTGTCTTTTGTTGCTGGCGATCAGCTTCTCAGCTTCGCGTCCTGCGTAAGAGTCAAAATGGGTTTGAAATCCGTTTTTCTTTTTGGCATTGTTATTCGCCTGTGCATTTCTGTTTCCCAGCTTTGTTCTGCCCAACATGAATCCCCCCTTACGTCGGATGTCCATAGTATATGCATCCGGCAGGAGATTCAATCGCGGCAGGATCATCCAGCTTACACTCGGCTTACGTATTCTCTGACCATTTCTTTTGATACAAGCCGTCTTGTCGGGACGATGCCTTTTTTAGCGAGCTGATTCATTTGCTCGGTGATGTCATTAATAGCGTCTGTAGTAAAAGGCTCATCGTTTTTGCATTTCGCAACAGCTTCTTCAATGGCCATTTCACGCATATTTTCAAGACGCATAAATGCTTTGATATGCTCGTGCTGTTTTGATGAATGTGCTGAAATTGCTTTATGTACCTCTGACATTAATCGTTCATCTCGCTTTTTTCTATTTAGTCTATCATGACTTGACATACAAGCCAACTGAATTTTACATTTTTATTGCATTGTCTGAACTTTTCCAGGAGATGCACGCTTGGTACGCCATTTCAATCTCTTTCGCATGTTCTCCTTCTGCATATCCTCTGAAATACGTCTCTTTTTGATCCGTTATTTGCGCGATTGCCTTTTCAGCCATATCTTCCTGTAAGCGTCTGAGGTGAGCTGTGTAATGAGAGATCAGGCTCTCTTCTTCATTTTTTATCCATGCCTCTGTGATTTTCGTAAGTTTCAACCGTACAGCTTCGATAAAGGCCGATTTTCCTTTTTGCTCAAAAAACTGCTTCGGTGATTTGACCTCTTTTAGTTCCTTTTCAAAAACACGTTCTTCCATTTCTGGTTCAACTTCCTTCAGCTGTATGCCGCTCAAATGCTGATCACCCGCATAAATGGAAAAATAACCGTCTGCGTTTAATGTTTTTTGAAAGTTATCCAGCCATTCTTCTGTGATATGCCGTTCGATGAAACCGCTCATGCGAACATCAAGCGTTTTGATTTCCTGAATATATTCAAACTGGTATTCATGCAAGGCTGTTGTCATCGCCTTACTCACATTCTTCTTCCAATCCCCGTTTTGCAGCCCGGGATGAAATGCCGATTTTAATAAATCATTTGCAAAATACGATAATCGCTGTGTAATGTGATAAAGCTGCTCTCTTGTATCTTTTTTCACTTTCTCAATGATGGTTTCTGAGTTCCGCCGTTTCTCGATATCGGCAACTGCCTGCTCAAATGACAGCATGAGACGCTGTTTCTGCGCTTCCTTCTCTTCTATGGACTGATGCTGGGATTTGTGAAGCTGGAAAACAGTTTCGCATAGTTTGTCTGCTTCCAAACTGAGCTGTGCAGCGGACGCTTTTTTTACGTCCACTTCGATAAACCGATCTAAGTGTTTTCTTACTTTCGGGAACTGGTTATAAAATGATTCCGGTTTTCCCAGCAGCTCCTCCTTACTTGAAACGGTAAAGAGCTGCGGCTCATAAACCCCTTCTTTTACAAGCTCCGCGCTGACATAATCGGTCACTGTTTCAAGCTCTGTTTTATCTTTTGCAAGGTCTGCGGCATTAATAACGAAAAACATTTTATCCATGCTGAGCGATTCTTTCACAAGTCCGAGCTTCCGTAAAAATGAACGATCTCCTTTTGAAAAGGAGTGTTGATAATAGGTCATATAAAAAAATGCATCCGCATCTTTGATATATTGGAATGCCAGCTCTGTATGCCGTTTATTCATGCTGCTCGCGCCGGGTGTATCAACAATCGTAATTCCTTTTTCAGTGAGCGGGCATGTATAGTAGACCGTTACCTCTTTCACAGCACAGGCCGTTGTTTCCTCTGCTACATACGGCTTTAATTCAGACAGCGGAATCGTTAATATCTTCTGTTCCTCTATATACTGCTGATACCTCTCGTATGCAAGCACGAAATTTCTGATCAATTTCACGTGCTCTTCTTGCAGCCTGTTTTTTTTGACTGCCTTTTCCCACTTCTCTGCGAAGGAACGGCCTGCCGGTTCTTTTGATATTCCGGTGAGCTGCAAAATTTCAGCCGTTATGTCATCCTCCGTCTTAAATACTACATCCGCTGTTTTGTTTAGGCTGCCATTGATTGGCTTTGTAATTTTGTTAATTGTTGCTGTGGTTGGCGTTGGTGAGGATGGCAGCACTCTTTCGCCAACAAGCGCATTGGCAAAAGATGATTTCCCCGAACTGAAGCCTCCAAAAAGAGCAAGTGTAAATTTCCGTTCCTCAAGCCGTTTAACCCTTTCACGAAACGCTGAAATATGCTTTGACAACATGCTGCTTTCGCCTAAAACATCAGACAAAGTGTAAAAGCGTTTGATTTGGTCTTGAAGCGGCAGTTCTTGTTCTATATTGATTTCTGGATTCGGCATCTGCTGCTCCGCCAGCTGGCCTCGGCCTTGTTTCTGTTCTGGAGCCGCCACTCTTTTTTTCTTCAATTTAAACCATTCTGTGTCTATATGCATCGGGCATTCGGACTCTTCTTCCCAAACGGCCCACAGGCGATTGATTTTCTCGCGGGCATGATTCTCTAAACGAGCCTGTTCTTGAAGAAGGACAAGTTTTTCTGATTCGTGGGCGATCCGGTCGTTAATCGTTTGCACATCTTTGGAAACACGCTCTTTCACCATAGCGGAGAGTACCTTTATGATGTCTGCGGCCTCTCTTTTCGCCTCTTTCCGGACCAGCTCTGCCAAGTCTTTTGTATATTGCAATACATATTCAGAAGAAAAGGCTGCACCTTGCTTGACCGCGCGTTCAATGATGCTTATATCAAGCGGAGTGCGATAGGACTGAATCAGCTTTTCACTTTCAACGTTATGGACATCAAATACTTTGGCAAGTTTATGGAGCGTGTCTATTATGTGCCAATCCGCTTCGGCCTCTGTTCGTTTGGTCACATCAGAGAAAAAAACATTCCGCCTTTTATCTCTTTCTTGTGCAGTTTTCGCTTTAGAAAAGAAAAAGCCGGTTTTAAAAGAAGGCTTTTGTGACTCTAAAAATGCAGCCGCCAATTCACGCATTTCAAAAGGCGTCAGGTTGGCGTTTTTTAAAATACGATTGATTTCTTCCTGCATCCTCTTCTCTGCCTCAGCCGCTTGATTTGCAGCCTCATCCAATTGATCACGCAGCGATTGGACCAGTCCAGTTTGGATGTGAAGCTGTTCAGCGAAATTCGGGCCGTCTGTTTCGTCTTTCTTCAGCATTTCCGTATGTTCCTTCAGCAGATTATGGATCTTTTGTTCGGTTAAAGCCTGCAAATTGTTTTTTGATTGCTTTTCTATTCTTTTTAACTCTTGTCTCAAAGCCCCAATCTGATTAAACGGGTGATCCGGTTCTGTTACTGACGTAAAATAGAGCGCTTCCTTTGAAATCCCTTCATTGCAAAGCATCTCCTCTACCTGTTTTTTATAGTCTCCAAAGTTTGTCTCCGTCTCGTCATGGCGGTCAATTTGATTAACGATAAAATACACATTCGGAATGTTTTCTTTAATTGATCTGAGAAACTTTACATTTTCCTCAGCGTGTACGTGATTATAGTGAACAACGTAAAACAGCGCATCCGCCTGGTGAAGAATAGAAGCAGCCGATAGAAAATGAGCATCATCCGTTGAATCGATCCCTGGAGTATCAATATACGCAACTCCGGAATCGATCTCAGTATACCTGTCAAAAATTTCGACGCTTTCAATCTGTTCACCGTCTTTGCAATATTGCTGTACCTTGTCTTTCTGGTAAGCCCCTTCCAGCTCAGCACACGCTCCGTCTGTTGTATGAAGCCGAACTCGCTTTTCCCCGTTTCTGATCACAACAAGGTTAGCGCTCGTTGGGATCGGGCTTGTCGGCAAAATATTCTCCATTAACAGGCAGTTCAGCAGTGATGATTTCCCCGCTGAATAATGCCCCGTAAACGCGATATAAACCTCTTCATCTGCCGCTTTTTTCATGACCGCAGCCAGTTTAGCAGCCCTTTGTCCATCTTGATTCTCAATAAATTGCTGATAAAGTTCCCCAGTTTTGTGCAAAAGCTCGTTTCTGTTATGTTCTGTCATAAGCCTGTACCCCTTTGTGCCGTTTCAATTGTGAACCTTTTTCGAAAGGTCTGAATTCATTCCCTTTTCATTTTACACAAGAATAAACCAAATTTCTTTAGGAGAATAGAAAAAAGCCGCCATTACGGCAGCCTCTATAAAAGAAAATCTGCAACTTTTACAAGTTCCAGATTCATCAAACAGATTTATTAGAGATTCCTTTTAATACAAAACCAATCAAAACACTATATGTACAAACCGCTCCGAGCAAAAACAGCATTGTCATTTGATTCACCATCCTGATTGAGAATCTTTTTCATATTCATTTTAACATGAGTGAGAATGATTTTCAATCGCTATTTTACACTGTATTCCTGTAATGCCTTGTCTTCTGCGCGAATTCTGACGGTTAACAACACGGCATTTAAAATGGAAAACAGACACATGGTGACATACGCTTGATAAAGCAGCGGAATCAGCAAAATTTCAAGTATAACAACAGCATAGTTTGGATGTTTCATCCATTTATAAGGACCTTTTTTTACAAGCTCTGCACCTGGAACGACAAGGATTTTCGTATTCCAATATGCTCCCAAGGAACAGAGCGCCCAATATCGCACTGCCTGTACACTTAAAATAACTGCGGCGATACCGATCCACCAGCTTGACGGCTGTTTATTCATTAGCAGCACTTCAGCAATTAAAGACATAAAGAAAAGGATATGCATCGTAATGATATACGGATAGTGGCTCTCGCCAAATTCAATTGCTCCTTGCTTCTTTACCTTTTGTTCATTTTGTCTGGCCACTGCCATTTCTGCTGCTCTTTGAACAATGAGAATGGCGATCAACAACCAAAACATAAGTCAAGCCCCCTTTTCCCAGCTGAATAATAGCAGTTCTGATGAGAAACCCGGCCCTAATGCGCCAATCAGTCCCCGTTCAGCTTCCTTTTTATGTCCGTTCTGCAGATGGTCTTTGACCACATACAAGATTGTGGCTGAAGACATATTTCCGTGCTTTCGCAATATGCTTTGCGCTGATGAAAGCTTTTCTGACGACAGTCCAAGACTTTTAATGTATGCGTCGATCACTTTTTTTCCGCCTGGATGCGCCAAAAAAACACTGATATCACAGAATGACAGCTGATGTTTGTCCAAAAAAATCTGTACATTTGTTTTGAGCCAATTTTCTACCAAAGTTGGTATGTCTCGTGAGAAAATGACTTTGAATCCTTGATCGGTAAAGTCCCAGCCCATGACATCTTCTGATTGTTTCATCAAAACAGATTGGGAGTCTGTTATCTTCGGGGCAAGCTTCAGTTTTGACACCCTGCGGTCTGCCTTCTCTCCGCATAATAACGCTGCGGCAACGCCGTCACCAAATAGCGAGGTGCCGATCAGATTGCTTTTCGTTTTATCTTCCGGCTGAAATGTCAGGCTGCACATCTCAGCAGCAATGACAAGCACAAAAGCCTCCGGATACGCTTTGCAGTATTCGGCTGCGCGCGCAAGCCCGCTGGCCCCTCCTGCACAGCCTAAGCCCCAAATCGGAATCCGCTTCGTATATGGAGAAAACGGAAGTTCATTCATAAGCCGCGCCTCGATACTCGGTGTGGAAAGACCTGTGCTGGAGACGAAAAAAACCGCTTCCACTTTCTCATAAGGTATGGCTTCTTGAACAAATTCAGGGTGAGAGAGGCACTCACGAACAGCCTCCCTGCTGTGCTTAAGTGTTTCTTCTATGTATATTTGATTTTTTTCTTCAAAGCTGTGCTCCTCTTTATACCATTCAATCGGCTTAACAAACTGTCTCGAATGGATTTGCCCGTTTTTAAAGGAGGATAACAGCCGGTCAATATCCTTAAAGGAATGCTGAAACATATAGCGGGCGAACTCAGCCGCTTTCTCTTGATTTACATCATATACAGGAAGACTTGTTCCAATGGATAAAATAAACGCCATGCAATCACCTCTTTGCATACATTGTGCCGCAACGATCTTTTTTATATGCAAAAAAACTCCGCCGCGGCGGAGTTAGACTGCTGTTTTTTGTTCCGTAAGGTCAGCTTCTTGTTCTGTTTTTTTGGCTTTAGAAAATACGTTATATACAATATTCAGGACAACTGCAGTGAAGCTGCCCGCCACAATGCCATTCGTTGTAAGAAGCGTAAGTGCACTCGGAAGCTGTTTGAAAATATCCGGCACAACGGTCACACCGAGTCCCAAACCCACTGAGCAGGCAACAATCAGCAGATTTTCCTGTTTCGCAAATTCAATGCGGCTAAGCATTTTAATTCCGTAAGCGATCACCATTCCAAACATCGCCACCATTGCACCGCCCAAAACGGCAGATGGAATAATCGTCGTGAAAGCAGCGATCTTTGGAAACAGCCCGAATGCCATTAAGATCACACCTGTGACCACAATGACAGCATTTTTTTTGATTCCTGTGAGCTGAACAAGCCCGACATTTTGAGAGAATGCCGTGTAAGGAAAAGCGTTAAAAATACCGCCCAGAAGCACAGCCAGCCCCTCAGCGCGATAGCCTTTAGACAAATCTCTCTCTGTCAAACGGCGGTTTGTCAGGTCACCTAAGGCGAAGTAAACACCCGTAGACTCCACAAGACTGACAATTGCAACGATGGACATCGTAATGATAGGCGCTGCATGAAAAGACGGCGCTCCGAAGTAAAATGGCTGAATCATTTGTACAACTGCCGCATCCGACACATTATCAAATTGAACTTTCCCCATAAAATAAGCGATGAAGGTCCCAATCAAAATACCGATCAAAATCGAGACGGACTTGATAAAGCCTTTTGTAAAACGGTATAGAAGCACAATGATACTCAAAACGATAAAAGCAAGTGCAAGGTTGGAGAGATCTCCGAAATCTGCACTTCCTTCTCCGCCGGCCATGTTATTCATGGCAACCGGCATCAAAGTAATACCGATAATCGTAACAACAGAGCCTGTCACAACCGGCGGAAAAAACGAGACGAGCTTTCCAAAGAAAAATGAAATAAGTATGACTAGAATGCCTGAAGCAATAATGCTTCCGTAAACCGTCGAAACCCCGTATTCAGATCCAATCGCAATCATCGGCGATACCGCTGTAAATGTACAGCCAAGCACTACCGGAAGTCCGATCCCGAAAAAGCGGTTGCTCCATACTTGCAGAAGTGTAGCCACACCGCACATAAAAATATCAATCGATACTAAGTAGGTCAGCTGTTCGACAGTCAGTCCCATTGCTTTTCCGACAATCAGAGGAACGACAATGGCACCGGCATACATGGCAAGAACATGCTGAATCCCTAATGACAGCGTTTTTCCGAATCCATTTTTCATGAATGAACCTCCTGTACGAAGGACACTTTCCCTTCTTCTAAAGACCGAATTCTTGCCAAAGATTCCACTCGGTAGCCCAGTTTTACAAGTTCATCTCTTCCCGGCTGAAATGACTTTTCAATCACAATGCCAATTCCTGCAATAGAAGCACCCGCTTGCTTCACAATTGACGCGAGCCCGTGTGCTGCCTGTCCATTTGCCAAAAAATCATCGATAATCAGCACATGGTCCTGATCCGACAGGTGGGTCCCAGACACTGCGATTTGGCTTTCTGTTTGCTTCGTAAAGGAATAAACGGACGCTGTCAGTAAGTTGTCAGTAAGTGTTAATGATTGATGCTTTCTTGCGAAGACAACAGGTACACCCAGCTTCAAGCCAGTCATTACAGCTGGAGCGATACCTGATGATTCGATTGTCACAATTTTGGTAATACCGTCTTGTGCAAACCTGGTCGCAAATTCGTCACCAATTTTCTGCATAAGCAGCGGATCAATTTGGTGATTCAAAAAAGAATCCACTTTCAATACTTGATTTGATAATACGGCGCCTTCTTCCTCTATCTTCCTTTTCAGTGCTTCCATCCAGTCTTACCTCCGTTATGAGAATAAAAAAAGCATTGCCCGCTCAAATAAAGAGCAAGCAATGCTGATATAACAAAAAACCGTACATATGCGGTTCCATTGCTCACCCATAGTCGGGACATTTACGGTGCCCGGTAGAAACTTGCGTGCCATATCCACGCGATTATATGAGTGTTCCTATGATATTGTAATAAATTATATCAAGATTCTAATCTCTTGCATAGGCTGAAAGTGAAAATTTCCGAACTTTATTTTCTTTATTTTAGATATCATTCGTATTTAAAAGGAATCCGATCATAAAAAGCCTGGCGGCCGCGCCGCCAGGCTTTGATTATGCCAAATAGAGATTTGAATATTTGGTTGATAAATAGTCAATTAAATAGCGAACGTTCAGTTCTTCTCCTGTCGCATCTTTAATAATGTCTAACGGCTTTTTCCGTTTTCCATGAATATGCACCTTTTCCGTCAGCCATTGCTTTATCGGATGAAATTCCCCTCTTTCTAAGAGAGCGTCAAATTCAGGTAGGTCCTCAAGCATTTTTTGTTTCAGCTGAGCCGCATACATGTAGCCGAGCGCATAGGATGGGAAGTAACCGAAATCTCCTCCTGCCCAATGGACGTCCTGTAAAATCCCCTCTGCGTCCGTCTGCGGTGTAATCCCTAAATAATCTTGGTATTTTTGATTCCAAAGCGATGGCAGTTCTTCTACAGACACTTCATTGCTGAAAATCGCTTTTTCAATTTCATAACGGATGATGATATGAAGAGGATACGTCAATTCATCCGCTTCAACCCTGATAAATGAAGGTTTTGATTCATTGATTGCACGGACAAAATCATCCAGGGAGATGTCCTTGAACTGTTCAGGTGATGCCTCTTGAATTTTCTTATAGTACGGTGTCCAAAAATGCTTGTTGCGGCCGATAAAATTCTCGTAAAATAATGATTGAGATTCATGAATTCCCATTGATGCACCGTCTGACAAGTTCGTTCCGCTCAGTGCTTCATCAATATTTTGCTCGTATATCGCGTGCCCGCACTCATGAATGGTGCCAAAGATTGCCGTCCGAAAATCTTTTTCATCATATCTCGTCGTGACCCGAACGTCTCCCCGGTTCAGCGTAGTTGCAAACGGATGAACGGTTTCATCAAGTCTTCCGCCATCAAAATCGTAGCCAAGCTCCTGTAAAAAATACAGACTGAGCTCTTTTTGCTTTTTTTTCGGGAACGCTTTTGTAATAAAGCTTGTATCTGGTTTATTTCCGGAAGCTGTCACCTGTTTAACAAGAGGGATAATCGCTTCCTTCAGCTCAGTAAACAGCTGATCAAGCACCTTTACCGTAACACCGGGCTCAAACAAATCAAGCAATGCATCATAAGGATGCTCTTGATATCCCCAGTACGTAATAAAACGTTTATTACATTCAATCAGCTGTTCTAAATAAGGAGAAAACAAGCTGAAATCAGATTTTCCCTTCGCTTCCTCCCACGCTGTTTCTGCCTTTGAACACAGAATCACGTATTCTTTATATTCAGCCTCAGGGATTTTCTTATTCTCTTCATACTCTTTTTTCGCCAGTTCAACCGCTTTTTTCGTATCTTCTGACAAGTCATCAAATCGTTCATACAAGGCATCGATTAGCTCTTTCATTCGATCGGATGTCTGAATATTGAATATATCTGTTGAAAGCTGGCCGATGCTTTCAGCCCGGTCCTCTGAGCCGTTTTTCGGCGCGCCAGTTCTGGAGTCCCAGTGCATTAACGCGACTGCTTCGCTGTAATGTGAAATTCGTTTTAAAAGATCAAAAAATTCCTTTTCATATGTATGTATCTCCATATCCATTCCCTCCCTATTCTAGCCGTTCCATTACAGGCTAATAGAAGGGGGAATGAAAGTCAAATTGTTTGTATAAAAGGCTGCCGGTACGTTTGGCGGCAGCCTTTTTATTCAGTTGATCGTCATTTGATTTTTTGGCGGAGGTGTTCTCCTCTTTTTCTGTTTGATTTTTTTATCCACCCACACTGTTGCCAGCGGGGTTAAGAGCGAGGTGACAATAACGCTCGTCGCTATAATTGCAGTTGCCGATTCAGCAACTGGGGCAAATGAGGCATTCGCTTCCGCTAATGCGTATGGGACAGCTACAGCCGCCCCCGCCGTAGAAGAAGCCGCCACACCCGCGACACCGTCCCCCCGCGCAACAAAACGATCAAGCAAAAACAAGGAGCTGCCCGATAAAATGACGACAGAAACTCCGATAAAAATGCCGAGCAGCCCTGATTGAATCAGCATTCCAAAATTCAAGGTATTGCCGAGCGAAAAGGCGAAAAATGGAATGATCGCTGGCACAACCTTGCTGAATAAGTCCCTGAGATCATGATCCAGATTTCCAAGTATACATCCGAGCAAAAACGGGATGACTGTCGCTGCCAGCGTTTCCCATGGGAATGCGGCAAGTCCCGTCACACCAAACGTCACCATGGTCATAAAAGGACCTGATTCTGTACTAATAAAGGCGAAAGCGCCCGCATCCTCTTTTCTTCCCATATGGTTCATAAGCGCCAAATATAGTCCGCCGTTCGTCTCATTCATTACCGCGACAATTGCTAAAACAGAAAGGCCTGCAAAAAAGCCGGATTGTATGCCTTCGTCAGGTATAAATTGCGCTGTGATCACGCCGAGCAGCGCTGCAAATCCGACCTTCCCCAATAATAACGTGATTCCTTTTCTTGCGATGTAGCCTGAAGAACGAAAATCAATCGTTGCTCCTACGCAAAAGATAAAAACACCCAGTATCGGCAGCGTTCCAGTAATCAAAGCACCCGTAAAACCTCCAAAGAACTCCGCTGTTCCAGGAGCAAACGTGTTGAGCGCCGCTCCAAGAAATAGCGGAATAATCATCATTCCGCCAGGTACCCGTTCAATTGTCGCCTTGATTTTCATATTGTGGATTCTCCCATCCTCCGGTTATGAAAAAACAATTCCACTTACACTTGGAAAACAGCCTGCAAATCCTCTTTTGAACAGCTGCCCAGCTGGCTGCCGACTCCGACGGCGCCAGCTCCGGCTCTAAGCCAATCCGGCACTTCAGACGGATGTATCCCGCCTGTCGGAATAAAGGTCACCTGCGGGAAAGGGCCCGCTAAATTTTTCATAAACGGAATTCCAAACACACCGCTTGGGAACAGTTTTAATGTAGTAAAACCGCATGTCAACGCTTCCATAATTTCGCTCGGAGTCAAGACGCCGGGGATATAATGTGTCTTTACAAAAGAAAGGTGTTCAGCAAGATCAGCTGAAAAACCCGGACTGACAATAAACTGTGCGCCAGCCTCAGCAGCTTCCCCAGCTTGCTGCGCGGTGATGACCGTGCCCGCGCCAATTAAAATATCTTCCCTATTACGGAAGGATTCGATAATATCTGATGCTCTGGGCGTCGTATACGTCACTTCAACTGCACGAATCCCTTTATCTAATAAACTCTCAATCTGCTGACAGGCCTCCTGTTTATCCTTTGAGCGAATGACTGCAATCAGCCTTGCTTCTTTCAGACGGTTTTCAACGATTTTGGACTCCATATTAATAATCCCCTTTCTTTTGGTGAACCGTTCTTTGAGCAGATAAAAAAGAAGCTAATTTCTCCCTGGTCGGCAAACCGTCCATATCCCCCGGTGCCTGAACTTGCAAAGCGCCAATCGCATTTCCCCTTTGCACCGCTTCCTTGTACGACAAACCATCTAGGATACCGCTGATTACACCGACTGCAAATCCGTCTCCGGCGCCGACTGTATCAACCACCTGATCGACCCTGCAGCCTTCTAGAAATCCTTCACTTGTCTCCGTTTTAAAGTAAGCGCCTTCTTTTCCGAGTTTAATAGCAACAAAGCTGACTCCTTTTTTCAGATAATAATCAGCAATACCTTCAGGTGTTTTTTCTCCGGTCAATAGCTCTCCCTCTGTGATCCCCGGAAAAAACCAGTCTGCAAGCCCAGCCAAATCATTGATTGTGTGTATCATTGTTGCTTGATCAGGCCAAAGCGAAGGCCTTAAATTAGGGTCGAATGAAATGGTTTTCCCGGCGTTTCTCATGTCGTTCATGACATGATACGTGAAGTCTTTCATATCAGCTGATAAGGCAGGCGGAATGCCTGTCACATGCAAATGGCCTGCGCATTGAAAATAATCTTTTGGATATTCAGTAAAAGTTAATGTGCTTGCAGCTGAGTTTTTCCTATAGTAGGTAACTTGCGGGTCACCTTCCTTCACTTTTGACTTCAGCAGCAGCCCGGTGGGATTTTCGTCCTGCGAGCGGATCACGCGGGACACATCCACTCCCTCTTTTTTAAGTTCCTGTACAATAAACGTTCCGAGTTGATCATTGCCGACCTTGCTCATCCATCCCATTCGAAATCCGAGTCTGGCAAGGCCGCAGGCGACATTGCTTTCTGCTCCGGCAAGCCCTTTAGAAAAAGTGGATACTTCATGAAGGCCTCCATACTCATTTGCGTAAAACATGGCCATTGATTCTCCGAATGTCACCGCATCAAGCTTCATCTCTTCCCAACCTCCTCTTAGTTGAGGGCACCTAGGATTAAAGTGACTTTCTCATGATGACTTTTGCCTCCAATTCAATGGTTTGAGGCGCTCCTTTGTCACCTTCAATCCTTTTTAATACACGTTCCATCGCCGTCCTGCCCATATCATGTGACGGCTGAGCGATCGTTGTAATGCCTGGACCGATCAGTTTGTACCATTCCGTGTCATCGAACCCTGCAATCCCTATATCTTGAGGAATGCGCAGGCCAAGCTCTTCCATACAACTGATGATTTTCAGCATAATCAAGCCATTCAAAGCCAGAATCGCTTTTTTTTGCCCCGGCATCTCCTTGTGAAAGGAACGAAGCGCCGCCTTAAGCTGCTCCTTGTCCTTTACGTCAATTTCATACATTTTGACAAGCCCGTTCACATTTTGAACCGCAGCCATTTCCTGATACACAGCTGCTCTTTCTGCACGAGGGCTGATAGAGGAAATTGGTTCTGTAAACAGCGCGACATCAGTATACCCTTTGCTGTAAATCTTCTGAAGAATCTCTTTAGTGATCGATCTGTTGTCAGTCGTTACGGTATCCAGTTTCAAATCCGGCAGTTTCCGGTCAATTAAGATCGTTGGAATGTGCTGTTCAGCAAAAGCGCGCAGTAAATCCTTGTTTTCCCCGGTTGCATTTAAAATCAGGCCCTCAACCGAATGGGCTTCTAGCTTTAAGAGCATTTCCCGCTCTTTTTCAGGACTGTTATCTGTGTTGCACACCATAATGCTGTAGCCATATTGATCACAAACCTCTTCGACTCCCCTGAAAGCAGCGACCGAAAAAGGATTTGTAATGTCAGCCACAACAAATCCGATTAACTTGCTTTTTTTTATTTTCAAACCTTGGGCCATTTTACTCGGCCGATAATTCAATTCTGCGATTGCCTTTTTAATGTTTTTCACTTTTTCAGGAGAAATCGCGTCAATTTTCCCGTTAATATAGCGGGAAACTGTCGATTTCGAAACTCCTGCATATTCAGCTACATCTTTGATGGTCATATGGCCTGTTGTTTTCTTTTTCATTCAAGTGCTCCTGTATCTCATATATTTGAAACCGATTTCAAAACCGTTACAACAAAAGAATACCATAATTTTAACATTTGGAAAGAGTTTTTTTAATAATGTGTCAATTCATTATTTTTCCGTTGACTCTTTTCACTATTTATCCTAAAATTTTCTTTGAAACCGTTACCAAAATGTTTTCATTCAAGTGATGCTGAAATCCTAACCAAGGGGGAAATATAATGGAAAATCGTTATTCTGTACACCCTGAACAAGTAAAACGCTTTACAACAGAGGAACTTCGCAGTCATTTCTTAATGGATCCTTTATTTACGGAAAACAAGCTTACGATGTATTACTCACACGAAGACCGGGCTGTCATCGGCGGAGCGGCTCCAGGGCAAAGTGAACTAAAGCTTGATGCAGGTGACTTTCTAAAAACTGACTTCTTTTTGGAACGGCGTGAAATCGGAATTATTAATGTTGGCCAGCCTGGTGCCGTTAGGGTCGGCGATGATGAATATGTGCTTCAAACAAAGGATTTTCTCTATATTGGAATGGGCAATCAAGATGTAGCGTTTTCAAGCTTGAACGGGGAAAAAGCGAAGTTTTACTTCGTCTCCTCCTGCGCCCACAAAAGCTATCCGACACAAAAAGCCGCCCTATCTGAGCTGACACCGGACCGCCTTGGTGATGATGCAGCGTCTAATGTCAGAAGCCTGTACAAAGTCATACATCAGGATGGCATTAAAAGCTGCCAGCTGATGATGGGAATAACGATGTTAGATCAAAACAACAACTGGAATACCATGCCGGCACACGTTCATGACCGTCGGATGGAGGCTTATCTTTACCTGGATCTTGAAAAAGACTCAAAGGTGTTTCATTTCATGGGCCAGCCAGACGAAACACGCCACCTTGTGGTTGGTAATGAGCAGGCTGTCCTTTCCCCCGCCTGGTCTATTCATTCTGGCGCAGGAACATCAAATTACAGCTTTGTGTGGGCGATGGCTGGAGAAAATTACACTTTTACGGACATGGATCTCATTCCGATGGATGGGCTGAAATAAGATGGGTTATCTGCATGACGCCTTTTCACTAGAAGGAAAAACAGCGCTGGTGACAGGCCCGGGAACAGGGATCGGGCAAGGAATTGCCAAAGCGCTGGCCGGGGCTGGCGCTGATATTATCGGCACATCACATACAAGCAGTCTGTCTGAAACACAGCAGCTTGTGGAACAGGAAGGCCGGACATTTACATCTTTTACATTGGACATGAGCAAGCCGGAAGCGATCAAGAATTCTGCAGCTGAGCTGTTTGAAAACAGGCAGATCGACATTCTTGTCAATAATGCGGGTATTATTCATCGAGAAAAAGCGGAACATTTTGCAGAAGAGAACTGGCAGCACGTACTGAATGTCAATCTAAACAGCTTGTTTATTCTGACACAGCTGGCAGGCAGACACATGCTGAAAAGAGGTTATGGAAAGATAATTAATATCGCCTCTCTCCTGTCTTTTCAAGGCGGGATACTCGTTCCTGCTTACACCGCGAGCAAACACGCTGTTGCCGGTTTGACAAAATCCTTTGCAAATGAGTGGGCAGCATCGGGCATTCAGGTCAATGCAATCGCCCCAGGCTATATTTCTACTGCGAATACAAAGCCTATTCGGGATGATGAAAAGCGAAATGAAGACATTTTAAAAAGAATTCCTGCCGGCCGCTGGGGCCAAGCGGATGATATCGGAGGGACAGCAGTCTTTTTGGCGTCACGTGCTTCAGATTATGTGAATGGACATATCTTAGCTGTTGATGGAGGCTGGCTATCCCGCTGACAATGAAAAAAGCTGACGAACAAGATCGTCAGCTTTTCCTATTACATCATATGCGGTTCAACAGGCAAGACCTTTTTGACCTCATCAATGATGCGTTCATTTTCTCCGCCAGCGTAAATGTGAATCGAGCCGCTGTCATGATTCGAGCGAATCAGACGCCCGATGCCCTGCCGTACGCGTAACAACATATATGGCAGATCCACTTCTTCGAACGGATCTTTTTTCGCTCCGTTGCGTTTCGCAGTAAATACAGGGTCATGAGGCGGGAATGGCAATGACCAAATTGTAACATTCCTCAATGCGTCACCAGGAATATCGAGTCCTTCCCATAAGTGAACCGAACAAAGTACCGTTTCCTCTTCCTCTTGGAATTTCTCCACTAAGCTGCTGATTTCTTCATCACCTTCAAAGAAAATCGGATACGGCAGCTCCCATGCAGCCGACAGCTCTTTAAACTCGTTTAATTCTTCAAAAGAAGGGAATAGCACAAGGGTTCTTCCTTTGTAACGTTTGATTGTTTCAATCGTCTCAGCTGCTTTTTGTTCAGCCGCCATGTCTGTTTTTGTGTATAGATTAACAGTCATTTGCTCGTCATAATCATAAGGGGAATCAACAGTTAATGACAAATAATCATGAATCCCGAGACTGTCGGCAATATAATCAAATGAACCGCCTTCTGACAACGTAGCAGACGAGAAGATATAAGGGATTTTCTTAGAAAACACCTTTTCGCCAAGTACTTCAGCTACTGTTCTCGGCATCACGACAAAAGTGGATTCTGCTTCCTTTTTCTCCAGCCAGCTGATCGCGTCCTTTTGATATAGAGATAATGAATACGCCATTTGTTCAACATACTCTTCTACAACTGACAGCTCGTATTGATCAATCGTGTACATTTCAGACTCGAATACAAGTGCCTCACCGATTTTATCAAGTAAACGGCAAAGCTCGTCCGCCGCCTTTTTGACACGCTGGTCATTTTTTATTTCTAAACGGTGTGAACCGGCTACTTCTTTTGATTCTTCAGAAAGAACATAGAAAAATTCGTCGTTTGCAGCAAGTGCATCTTCAATCAATTCTGCAAACTCTTCTCTGATGTCATTTTGCAGCAAACGTTCTAAAAACAATTCAAGTGTAGACTGCTTCACTCTGTAGGTAAGCGCTTTTTGTGCAGCAAACTCTAGCAAATGCCCTTCATCAAATACAACTGCACTATGATCAGGCAAAAGCGGCAGCTGGCCTTCTCGTTTGCGTGATTCTTCCGTCCATACATGCTCCATATAAAAATCATGAGAACATATGATTAAGTCCGTTGACTTGCGGTAGTAATCTCTGGAAAGCGTCAGGCCGCATCTGTGTCTCATATCACAAGTCAGACAGTCCTGAAACGAGTCGTAGCTTACGTCAGACCATTCTTCATTTGATAGATTTGCGTACTGCTTACGGTCGCCATACGGATAAAAGCGCTGCATCGCCTGTGACTCATGGACAAATGACGGCAACGACTCATAAAGATCCAGCCATTTATCATCATCAGAACGCTGCATTGTTTTTTCAAGCTTCTTCAAGCATAAATATTGCTCATGTGATTTTGACAGCCTTGTATCAATTTTTAGATCAAGATGCTCAGCCAGCTTTGAAATATCGCCCTCTTTTTTCACCAGCTGTTCGATTAATGTTTCATCGGCACAAGCAATGATGGCCGGTTTGCCGACATACCTTGCATAGCTGATCGCAAACAGAAGATAAACCAGCGTTTTCCCCGTTCCCACTCCAGCTTCGGCGAACATGACTTTTTTCTCTTTAAACGCCCGCTCCAGCTGAAAAGCCATAAATACTTGCTCATCCCGAAGATCAAACCCTTTTTCGGGAAGGATATCGTAAAACACGTCACCAATCCAATTGTTCAATTCTTCATAAAAATTCTTTGTTTTCGTTAAAGAAAAAGGCAAACGTGATGTTGTCACCTAGTTCCAACCCCCAACTATTCGACATTCAGACCACCAATAATATCATTTTCCGCTGATGAATACAATAAAAAAACTTGGCATTGCCAAGTTTTTTGCAGTTTACTTGCGATTGATCACATGCGACGATAAAAAAGGATGGTCTGTTGAATAAATATGTTCTACCGCTTTTTCTAAATCATTTTGCGCATGCGACATCACAGACGGAGACGAATCAGTCCCGAGCTCCTTCAGCTCGTTTGCTGTTGCGTCAAGCGCCCTTTGAATAAGATTAAAATGTTCGCTGTTCAGCATGAGATCACCTCTGATGGAAATAATCATCATTGTATGCGAACTTTTCATTTTATATACATGCTTTACCGCATGTTATCCCCGAAACTTGCACAAACTACACTTGATATTCCGTCTTTGGATTATCCGTCTTATCAACAATATTCTATCAGGGAGTGATGTTGACATGAGTTATAGAAACCGATTAGATCAGCATTCTGAACTGTTTCATCACAATTGGACGCGGCCTAAACGTTCTAAGTCTCAAGTAAACGGTCACACTGAAATGTCCCAAACCAACATTATATTGAGAAGCAATGCGAAAGCTCACCGTTGGTAACGATAGAATATGGCTGAAAGATGAAAGAAGACGCATGCAGAGCGTCTTCTTTTTATTCGTTTTCTGTTTTCTTGCGCTGCGGTCTTACTTTTGACCAATATTGATAATAATCCGTTTTAATAAACCCGTTAAAGAGCTTGCGTTTCTTCGTTGCTTTTCTGCCGTATGCTTCCTCAAAGTTTTCATTTGATGTCAGCATATACACAGACCAAGTATCAAGCGGCTCGAACGCCTGCCCCATTTCTTTGTACATCTGTTCAACAGCTTTTTTCTCGCCGAGACGCTCTCCATATGGCGGGTTGCCGACAATTACGCCAAACTCCAGATTTGTGGTAAAGTCTTTGACCTGCATCTGCTTGAACTGGATGAAATCTCCCAAGCCAGCTTCCTCTGCATTTTCTTTAGCGATTTGAACCATGCGGTGGTCTATATCGCTTGCGAAAATCGTAAGCGGCTGGTCATAGTTTGCCTTTTCTTCGACTTCAAGCCGCGCTTTGTCCCACAGGTCTTTGCCGATCCATTCCCAATCCTCTGAGACAAAATCGCGGTTGAATCCCGGAGCGATGTTTTGGCCGATTAATGCCGCTTCAATCGCGATTGTTCCGGAACCGCAGAAAGGATCGGCAAACGGACGGTCCGGCGTCCAATTGGTTAATTGCACCAAAGCAGCTGCAAGTGTTTCTTTAATTGGCGCACCGCCCTGATCGACACGGTATCCTCGTTTGTGAAGGCCTGTCCCTGATGAGTCCAGTGTAATAAGAGCCTGATCTTTCAATAAAGAAATTTCCACTTTATACTCGGCACCTGTTTCTTCAATCCAATCATTGGCTTTGCCGGACTGCAGCTTTAGCTTTTCTACAATTGCTTTTTTGACAATCCGCTGACAGTCGGGAACGCTTGCGAGTGTTGATTTTACCGATTTTCCGATGACAGGGAATTTCCCGTTTTCAGGTATAAATGAGCGCCAGTTAATCGCTTTCGTTTTTTCAAACAGCTCATCAAATGTTTTCGCTTTAAAAGAAGCAACCTGAACCTTTATGCGGTCGGCTGTTCTAAGCCAAAGGTTTGCACGGCAGATCGCGAGCGCATCACCTTCAAAAATAACTTTCCCGTTATCAACCTTGCATTCGTATCCTAAATCTCGTACTTCCTTTGCGACAACAGCTTCAATACCCATTGGTGCCGTTGCAATTAGTGTATACTTCTTCATCGTATCACCCTGTCTTTTAAAACTTTTCTCATTTCAAGATAAAAGCTCTCCTTATACGGGAGAGCTTGTTTTCATCATTTTAAATGTAAGTGGTCTAACGTTCTGTAAGCCATGTTTTGTTCCGTCGTACTGCAAACGGCTTATCACCTCGTACTCAGGCGGCAATCATCTATCTACAGAAAGCATTCTGTCCTTCTCTCCGTTGAATTCCGTTAAGAAGGTTCCCCTACCAAAATTTGGGTTTCTCGCTCGAGGGGTTTACCGCGTTCCACTCTCACCATTTCTAGTAAGACTTCGTCACTGTGGCACTTTCAAGGATACTCAGCCATATCCAGAGGACGTAGGCTTTTTTCCTGCCGTCAGCCCCTAAAGGCTGCCCTAGCTTATGACTTCGCTAGGCACGAACACTACGGGCATCTCAGCACCGTGCGAGCATGGACTTTCCTCTACAGATTCAAGATCTGCAGCGATTACCCGAACGTTAAGAACATGAATTATTATATAACAACTGATTACAATTTACAAGCGCTATTTTTTTTAAGCGCGTCAATCATAAAGCTTGCTGCCAAAAACGTGTTTTTCTAAGTTAGACAGCCGTTTTAAAATATCAAAGTTTGTTGTGTTAGATTGAACAGGCTGTTTCTTGCTAGCTTCTTCAAGCTGCTTTTTCAGCTGCAGATTTTCCTGCTGCAGTTCTTCAATCTCTTGATGGAAGGTTTCATAATCCTTAATAATCATATCTAAAAATTTGTCAACGTCTTCTTGCTTGTAGCCTCTAACGCCTGTTTTAAATTCTTTTTCCAAAATTTCTTTCGCAGAAAGCTTTACTTTATCAGCAAGCATCTTTTTCACCTCGTATCGTGAATCATCACATATATTTTTTCAGAAATCTGTACGGTTGTCAAATTTCTCTCTCTTTGTTAGTAGCTGTCTTCCTCCACTGTCACTCTCAAGTCATCCATCGTGATAAAATAGATGGGATACCCGTCCCGTTCGCGTCTCTTTTCAGCCGCCTTAAGCATATACTTTGGAGATCCTTCCTTTTCAGGATCATATAACAGCATCAAGGCGTCTGATTTTTCTATAAAAAACTGATTTTTTTGTTTAAACTGAAGCGGGCTTTCATACGGCCTGTGAGTCAGGCTTTCTTCGTAGTCAGCCTGTGCCAGGACAGCTTCGTAAAGCTCTTTATTAGGCTCTTTCCAGTTCTTGTCCTGATCGTAGAAAGGGGTAATTACAGCTACCTTTAAATCAGGGTATTCCTCCTGCAAATCATATGCAGCTTCAGCAGCCCACAGCTCCGCTCCAAGCTGTCCCGAAATTAAAATCCATTCTAAGCCCTCATCTAAAAATCCGATCAGCCGGTTTTTAATCGCTTTTTTTATGTAATACAGCGCCTTATCATCCTGCTTAAAAATCCCCAATTCAAACGGTTTATATCCCGTAATAGCCAAAACTTTCAAGTTTTCACCTACTTTTAAAAAATGGGGTCCCCTTCAGGGCCCCATTTTTAATGTTGCGTGTTACACCAATCAGTCTGCACGATTCAATACTAATCGCAGCAAGGTTTTCCTGCCTGAAAATGCTGATGTGTTGTCGGATCATAGCTAGAGTATGTGTGTGGATAGTAGTGAACATGCTCAAAATGATGGTGATTTACATTTGTCGTATGCTGTGGATGAATATGCGGCACGACAGTATTGGAAAACGTATGGTGCTCACAGCAATGCGTAGGATGGACAATCGGCGCCATCACGTGCGGTCTGCAGTGGTACATAATAAGATCCCCTTTCCATAACTTTATTACAATATTAGGTTATGAAACATAAGGGGTACATGTTCTAATACAAAAACCTATTTTAAAAGTGTGCAATTAAGCTGTCTTTAAAGTTTGAAAACACAAAAGCAATCAAAAATACCACAACAAAGAACAAGTAAAAAACACCCTTATACATACCAACTCTCCCTTTAAAAATAACTAACGTCATTTTACAGGATTCTCCGCTATTCTACAACAAAATCACTGTGAATTCAGCAAAAAAAATTCATAGCGAAACAAGTCGTCTTTTGCGCTTTCCCGGGGAATATTTAAGAGGAATATTTCCTCTTCAGCCGGGCGATTCTCATATGCAGTTTTTCTGTTTCTTTTTCTGATAAAAATGCCGCATCGCTAAGCAGTTGTTCTGCTATCTGCAATGCTTTTTCGAATTCTTTTTTCTTATGCTCAAAATATTTCGCGAGCTCTATTACAGCAGCGTATCTGCACTTCTGATTTTGCGAGCAGGACAGTTTTTCCCAAAGCGGCACTGCATCTTCCAAGCGGTTTTGTTTTTTGTACAGGAGCGATAAATCCAGTCGTGCACTGTCCTGATCCTCAAACGGTTTTTCTATAAGCCTTTCCAGCTGTTTGATCGCTTGATCCGTCTCTTTATGAGCCATAAACCATTTGGCCATGGCATAAGCTTCACTGTGTTCTTTTGGCGCATGTGATTCTGAAAGGATTTTTTTAGACATATGAATATACAATGAAATAAGCGATAGCACATCCATTTCATTATGCTGCAGGACACCTTTTAGAAGATCCGGCTCTTGCGCCTTGATAAAATGAAAATAAAGCATCGGCGCCAAGTAGCCCGGTGTGTCTTCTAGTCTGCGGATGCCAAGCTCTTCTTTTTCAACCGTGCCGAGGGATACACTGTCCATTTTGTGTTTCCACAGGCGTCTAGCTCCATGCAAAAGGTCAAAGTGGCCAAACTCAGGAAGTTTTGGAAGTCTGTCACGGATCAAGGTATGCCTTGTTTTCACCTGCGGCCAATCAAAGGCTTTGCCGTTGTAGGTCACAAGTGATGTAATGTCAACCTCGCTTAAAAAGCTTTGATACAAGGCGACTTCGTTCCCCGGCTTAGGCAAAAGATGCTGTTTGACAGTCACTCGGTCTTCATACACTCTCGCATGGCCAAGCAAAAAAATGGTATTCCCAGCTCCGCCTCCAAGACCGGTTGTTTCTGTATCAAAGAAAAAGAGATTGTTTTTGTTATACCCTTTTGCTGACAACGTATGCGACAGGCCGCTTTGATTCCACAATGTGATCACTTCCTCAAGTTCAGAAAAATGGTATAACCCATGCCGGTGAGAAAGCGGATATTCTACTTCTCTGATAAGGCAGTATTCATCTTCGAAAAAGAAAGGCTTCATGCCAAAAGCCTCCCACTCTTCTAAAAACGGGATGTCATCAAAGTGGTTTTCTTGTTTGCCTGCTTCTATTTTTTGTTCTCCTTCGTCGAGCACCATGTGCTTTTTCATACGCTGGAGTTTCCCTTTTAATGACATATCCAACCTCCCTCCTTACGACATCTGATCTAACAGCCGCAAAATTCTTTCTTTTGCTTTTACCCCTTCTATTTCGGTACCTATACAAGACGGACAGCCGTCATCACAAGGACAATATGTAATCAGCTGTTTCGCCGCTTCATTAATGTCTGAAAAACGTTTAAAGACTTCCTCCGCCAAACCGATACCGCCCGGATAATGATCGTATAAAAATATAGTTGGCAATCCTGTATGGGCTGCTTTAATTTGAGAAACGACATGAACATCATTTCGATCACACATGATATACACAGGGACAATATGCTGAAGCACATTCGTGATGCCAAGAAGCAGCTGTTCCAATGTCTTTTCCCCGATGTCTTCGTCCGCTGTTTTGATTTCGAGCCAAGCTGCACTTGTATGCAGTTCTTCTTCCGGCAAATGAATAGGTCCAGACCCAATATTTTCAAACGTAGTCATTTTTATTTTTTTAAAAATGGTCGGCAGAGCATTGACAGTGACATCTCCGTAGTTCAATGACGTACGGCTTTTTTCTTTTGTTTGATCGATTTCTAACACCTTCAGCTGAACTGCCAGGTTTGCATCTGTATAATATTCGACATCGACTTTTCTGACATAAGCCTTTTTATGGTCCCAATCGAGCTTCTCTACTTGATACTGAACGCCTTCATGCAAATAAATGGCTTCATCATGCAAAAGCGTCATCGCACTAAAACGGTCCATTTCACCGATAATCCTGACATTTGCAATATCCGACTGATCAACTATGACGACATTTTCCTGTGATGCGGAACGCAAACTGATGTTTGAAGCAGGGAACGACTCACTTGCCCAATGATACCGTTCGCCGTTGCGGTGAAGAACGGCCTCTTCCTGAAGATACTCAAGAATATCACTTACATCCATGGGCCCAAATTCTTCATCAGCTCTAAATGGAAGCTCATAAGCAGCACACTTTAAGTGGTCTACTAAAATAATCAAATTCTCCGGATTGATTCTTGCAGATTCCGGCGAACGATTAAAGAAGTATTCAGGATGCCGTACAATATACTGGTCGATCGGCGTCGAATTGGCTACCATGATAATTAAAGATTCACCGTGTCTTCTGCCGGCTCGTCCCGCCTGCTGCCAAGCACTTGCGACACTTCCGGGATAACCCGTCATCACGCACACCTGCAGCTGGCCGATATCAACACCAAGCTCTAAGGCATTTGTACTGACCACTCCTAAAATGTCGCCTTCTCTCAAGCCTCTTTCGATTTCTCTTCGCTCTTTAGGCAGATAGCCTCCCCGATAGCCTCTGATTGATTTTGTTCCAATTTCTTTTTTCACGAGCTCCTGAATATGGCTTAAAATAATTTCCACCCGGACTCTGCTTCTGGCAAAAACAATGGTCTGCACTTTGTTTTTTAGAAACTCTTTCGCCAGTTCATTCACTTCTGCAGTTGCGCTCTTTCTAATATTCAGCGGTTTGTTTACAATTGGCGGATTATAAAATACGAAATGCTTGCGTCCGCTCGGGGCACCGTTGTCATCGACCAGCCGCATCGGTTTGCCTGTCAGCTGCTCTCCCAATTCCTTCGGGTTGGCAATCGTTGCAGAAGTGCAAATAAAAACCGGATCACTTCCATAAAACCGGCAGATCCGCTTCAGTCGACGGATCACATTTGCCACATGGCTGCCGAACACCCCCCGATACGTATGAAGCTCATCAATGACGATATACTTAAGGTTTTCAAACAAACTGACCCATTTCGTATGATGCGGAAGAATGGCAGAATGCAGCATATCGGGATTTGTGATGACAATGTGACCTGCTTTTCTCACCTTTTGCCTGATTGCCGGAGACGTATCCCCGTCATATGTAAAGCTTTTAATATCAATGCCCATTTCATCGATGATTTCATTCAGCTCGCTCTTCTGGTCTTGTGCCAGCGCTTTAGTCGGAAATAAATATAACGCTCGGTTTGTTTCATCCTGAGCGATGGACTGCAGGACTGGGAGGTTGTAGCATAACGTTTTTCCTGACGCGGTTGGCGTAACGGTAACAATGCTTTCTCCTTTTTGCACATATTGAAAAGCGGAATATTGGTGGGTATATAGTTCATCAATGCCCCTTTTCGAAAGGGCAGCTTTGATTCTCTCATCTATACTTTCAGGCATGGGCCTTGTTTTTGCTTCACGAGGCTCAATTTCATGCCAATTCACAACGTTTTCATTTCCTTTCAAATCAGAAATGAGTTCAGTCAGTGATTTCTTTTTCATTCTTTACACCTCTTTGTCAAGTACAGTTTACCGAATATTTGTTTGCATGGCTAGGTGCAAATTTTATACAGTTGAATAAAAAAAGCAAGGCATACGCCCTGCTTATTTCGCTTTGATTGTAAGGAGCTTTGATTCGCCTTTACGGGCAGCCTTTTCGCCTGCCGGCACAATTGATCCTACAGCCTCACCATTCATTATAACGATCGGGATGACGGTGCTGCTCGCTTTTTCTTTTATTAATTCCAAATCACATGTAATCAGCGGGTCACCGACCTTCACTTTATCCCCTTCTTTAATGTGGGCAGTAAATCCTTCTCCGTTCATATTGACTGTCTCCAGCCCGACATGAATTAACAGTTCAATTCCCGAGCGAGTCCGAATGCCAACGGCGTGTTTGGTGTGAAAAATCTGAATGACTTCACCTTCAGCAGGTGAAACGATTTCACCGTTAGAGGGCTCTACCGCTATTCCTTCTCCCATCATTTTCTGTGAAAAAACTGGATCCGGCACATCTGACAGGTCCATTACTGTACCGTCTGCCGGAGAATAAATAACCTCTTCTGTCACTTTTTCTTGTGTTTTGCCCATTCCGAATAATTTTTTCAGCAATGTGTTTTCTCCCTTCTCATTCACTTCAACCGTTATCCCTTCATTCACCACTATTTAACCACACTTTCAATTTTGCTTCAATTTATAACAACATCTGGCATAGACGCATAATCTGGTTAAAAAAAGGCGGTGGCAGAAGTGGAATTCTATGATGACAAAAAGAACGAGCTGCAAAAGAAAGAGGAAATTATAACGGAGGCAATAGACACTCTTTTTCAATCCTCAGCATTCGGCAACCTTATAAACGGATTTCAGAACCTGATCAATTCGAGTTTAAAGGATGTGCAGACAACCATTCATGTCAGAGAAAGAGATACTGGGCTTTATGTCGATATTACCATTCCGGCGACGTTTCGAGATGGCGAAATCGTCGTTGATGTCAAATCGAGGTATCTCCATGTCACACTCCAAGAAAAACAGAAACACCAATATGAAGCTACTTTTACAAGCATGACAAGAACGGTGCAGCTTCCTTATGAAGTTTGCCAAGAAGAGATGGAAACATCTTGGAACGAGCAGACAATGACACTATTCTTTCCAAAAAATAAGCATGAATGAACGATTCATTCATGCTTCTATCATTTAAAAAAGCTGGTAAATCCCTTTATTAAAGATCCGACCTGATTCATTGCACTCATCACTTGGCCTGTCGTATCCATCATTTTATTAAAATCAAATTGCCCATTGGCTTTTTTGAACTGCGACATAATGCTTTGAAATTGCGAAGGCTGCTGTTGATTAGGCCTTGGAATAGGATAAGGGTTGGAAAATACAGGCGGCTGCATAGGCATAGGCTGGATCGGAGCATAGGGCTGATAGTAATCCTGCTGTCCATAATGCTGCTGAGGCAGATGTTGCTCCAAATAACCGGGTGCAGCCTGCTGATAATATCCTTGCATTTGCTGAGGATCATAATAGCCCATTTGCCGAGGATAGCTTCGAGAGCTCCTGTTCATTGCGATTCCCCCTAAACTCAACATATTTCTCTTCTATATATGTATGAATGACTTCTATTGTTTGTGTCACGAGTGAAGATTAGCTTTTTGTCAAATTGTGTCGAAAGTTTAAATTTTTTAAAAACAGAAAAAAGTCGAATCATTATGGTACCATATTTTCAATACAGATGAGAGGGGATGCACCATAATGAACGTATCATACTTAAGCAAACGTTTTGCAGAAATGAAGAAATATGAAACAGACTGTATGAATAAACTGATGGACTTTGCCAAGTTCCTCTATATTCAAGGACATCTCAGCATAACTGAGTTTCGTAACAGTATGAAGGTTCTCGAAGCAAATGGAGCACAAAGCCCGGCTTATGAGATGAATTAACGTCCGGCCCCCTATAACGAATTAGAAGACAGCCTTATCGGCTGTCTTCTCTTGCAATTTCATCCTTTACTGCTTGCAATGTATAAAGGACTGATTCAGTGATGTCCTTGAATCGTTTTTTATGAATATGATGAACATATGATTGAAGGACCAATTCCAGGAAATTATCTTTTGCGGTCTCAATTTGCTCTTTATGCACATATTTAGGGCGACGGGCTTTTATCAATTTAAGAGCACCCTCAGCCCAGCGAGCCGCCAGCTCATCATTCTCTTCAACTGCAGGCTTTATCGTCTCAAAAAAATCATAAGAATGATTACTGCTTTTTCCTTCCTGATACCGATCAGCGCCTTTTTCAGCAACTTCAATCATTTTCTCGGTCATTTCCAGCAATGTTTGTGATAGCAATACCTTTCACCTCAATGCCTATCGTACCAAATTTCACTCGTAAATTCAGCCGATGCGGTATACCTTCTCAAACGCATACCTGTGTTCAGGCGATTGATACAGCTCATTTATACAAATATGAAGATCTATGATTTCTTCTTCCAGCACACTCAGGCGATCGTTTTCCGCTTCCCGCATCTCAGCCTCTAATGCATTTACAGAATGATTCAGGCTTTGCTCAGCTCGCGTTAATTCATCTTCTATATCAGAAAGCATACGGAGAATATCTGTCTTGCTTACATAACCGGACATTCGTGTACCTCCCTTTCCTCGTCTCTCCGGTTAACATTCTTTGCTCCCCAGGCTCTTTCCTTCTTCATGACAAAACTAGAAGCAAATCGCCAAACAAACAGGTATTCCACGAAAAGCTGAAGTTTTCGACAAAAACACCTGCAAAAATTGTATGATCCTCCTCCTTAATGCAAACGATACTTGTGAGGAGGTGCCGTATGAAAACTAGACCGAAAAAAGCCGGCCAACAAAAAAAGACTGAATCAAAAGCAATCGATTCTTTAGATAAAAAATTAGGCGGCCCGAACCGCCCTTCTACGTAAGAAGCAAGGAATTTCCTTGCTTCTTTATTTTTTCAGCCAATGTTCCACCGCAAAAAGCGCATGAAGCTGGCGCTTTTTATGTAAATACCAGTCTGTCAATTCAATCTGCTTCGGCAATTCCTCGCGCCTAAAGAACGTTTTCTTTATCTTTCCATGAAACCAATCTGTTTTCGTTCCGTCTAATGAGTGGATTACCTCAGGGTAGCATGTCCTTAGCATAGGAGATGTTCTCTTTGTAATCCCGATTATCTTTTCCATATCAAAACGGGAACCTGTGTGCGGCACTGTGTGCAAAAAGTGATAAAAAGCGGAAAACAATTCTGGCTTGAACAGCAATTCAGACAGCTGCTTTCCCAGCCTTATCCTTTCCTCCGCCTTTGAAAAGCGTTTCACTGAAATGCCGTAAAGAAACCCGTCTGAGGAAGGAAAAATAACGGTGTTAAAATGAAACCAGTCACTTAAATAAAAAGGAATCGTGTCAAAAACATTCTTTTTAAACGAAGGATTTTGTATAATAGGTGTTTGGATAGTGTTTTGTTCATTTATAATGAGGGCATACATTAGCCGCTCTGTGTTTCGCTCATGCCAAAAACGGGCCCATTCTTCCGACATAAATTGTGAGACGCCAAACACATGCAGAAGATGAAACAGCGGTTTCCCGACTTTTTTGGACCAGTGGTACAAAAGAAGCTGCGGATAGGCATCCGAAAAAATAAGCCAGTTCGCTCTTTCGTAGGCTAAAAAGAACCATTTTTGCTGTCTCTCACGGAGTCCAAGCTGAAACAGACTGCCTTTTAAGTCAGTCATTGACCAGCCGGCATTACGAGAAACGAAAGAAGCTAAGAGTGACCATTTAATTTCCGGATGACGGTCATAAAATGCTTTATATGCATTTGTTCTTGAAATGTTATCTGCGTTTTTTGTTTTTGTTTGCCGCTCAATCCGGCTCAGAAGCTTTCTGATGGTCTGTTGTTCTTGCACGTTCATTCACTTCCGTCATGAATAGTTTAATAAGGAGGATGAGAAAGTGATTCGGTATCCTAATGGAAAAACATTTCAGCCGAAACATTCGGTTTCATCCCAAAGCAGTCAGAAAAGGGCCCCGTCATACAGTAATCGCGGAATGACCCTCGAAGATGACTTAAACGAAACGAATAAGTATTATCTGACAAACCAAATTGCCGTTATACACAAAAAGCCGACACCTGTTCAAATTGTAAATGTCCATTATCCAAAAAGAAGTGCCGCAGTGATTAAAGAAGCTTATTTTAAACAATCATCGACAACAGACTACAATGGGATTTACAAAGGACGGTATATTGATTTTGAGGCGAAAGAAACGAAAAACAAGACCTCTTTCCCCCTGCAGAATTTCCATGACCATCAAATCGAACATATGAAGCAGGTAAAGGCTCAAGACGGTATTTGTTTTGTTATTATATCCGCTTTCGACCAGGTTTATTTTTTGGAAGCCGATAAGCTGTTTTATTTCTGGGACAGAAAAGAAAAAAACGGCAGAAAATCAATTCAAAAAGACGAGTTGGAAGAAGCGGCTTATCCGATTTCTCTTGGATACGCACCTAGAATTGATTATATTAGTATTATTGAACAGCTTTATTTTTCGCCATCATCTGGTGCGAAAGGTTGATTAACGAAAGGTTGAGATGTTATGTCAGATCAATTTAACAGCCGTGAAGCTCGACGAAAAGCGAACAGCAAGTCGAGTCCTTCACCAAAAAAAGGAAAGAAACGAAAAAAGGGCGGATTGTTTAAAAAGACCCTTCTCACTTTACTCATTCTGTTTGTTTTAGGCGTTGTCGGCGGTGCCGTTACATTTGCCGTCATGGTTTCAGATGCGCCAAAACTGGATGAAAGTAAATTGAAGACGCCTTATTCATCAACAATATACGATAAAAACGGAAAAGAAATCGCTGAAGTCGGCGCCGAAAAACGGACCTACGTGCCGATAGATCAAATTCCCGATGTTGTGAAAGAAGCCTTCATCGCGACAGAAGACGCTCGTTTTTATGAGCACCACGGGATTGATCCTGTCCGTATCGGCGGCGCCTTAGTTGCAAACTTTACAGACGGCTTCGGAGCTGAAGGCGGAAGTACGATCACCCAGCAGGTCGTCAAAAACTCCCTTCTTTCACATCAGAAGACGTTAAAACGGAAGGTGCAGGAAGTATGGCTTTCGATTCAGCTGGAGCGCAATTACTCTAAAGATGAAATTTTAGAAATGTATTTAAACCGGATTTATTTTTCTCCTAGAGCATACGGAATCGGAAAAGCAGCGGAAGAGTTTTTCGGCGTCACAGATTTAAGCAAATTGACTGTCGAACAGGCTGCCACCCTGGCAGGCATGCCGCAGAGCCCAACAGCATACAACCCGGTTAAAAACCCGGATAAAGCGGAAAAAAGACGGAACATCGTCCTCAGTCTGATGAAAAAACAAGGATTCATTTCTGATTCTCAATACAACAAAGCGAAAAAAGTGGCAGTGAAAGACGAAGGCATTGTGTCACAGAAGGAATATGAAAAAACAAACTCAAATAAATACAGCGCGTTTGTTGAAGAAGTCATGAAAGAAATTGATGAAAAATCTGATGTCGATCCATCTGCTGACGGATTAAAGATTTATACGACATTAGATACAAAAGCACAAGATAAACTAGATGAATTAATGGACGGAGACACTGTCGGATTTACTGAAGGTATGCAGGGCGGTGTTACGCTTCTCGATACGAAAACCGGAGAAGTGCGGGCGATTGGCGCCGGAAGAGATTCTACGGTTGGTGGTTTCAACTATGCTACTCAAGGAAAAACTCAGCCTGGTTCTACTATTAAACCGATTTTAGACTATGGTCCAGTTATTGAAAACAAAAAATGGTCTACCTATGAGCAAATAGACGACTCGGCTTACACGTACTCAAATGGAACACCTATCCGTGACTTTGACCGCAGATATAAAGGACTCATGTCTATGCGCCAAGCATTGGCACAATCTCGTAACATCCCGGCTTTAAAAGCATTCCAAGCTGTAGGAAAAGATACTGCTGTAGACTTCGCCAATGATTTAGGGCTTGGTTTAGTCAAAGATGATGTTACTGAAGCATATTCAATAGGTGGCTTTGGTGATAGCAATAAGGGTGTCTCTTCTTTAACTATGGCCGGAGCATACAGTGCATTCGGAAATAACGGAACGTATAATGAACCGCATTTTGTAAAATCTATCGAATTTAACGATGGCACGAAGCTTGATTTAACGCCAAAATCAAAGTCAGCCATGAGCGATTATACTGCGTTT
Source organism: Bacillus sp. F56 (assembly GCF_001748205.1). NCBI lineage: Bacteria > Bacillati > Bacillota > Bacilli > Caryophanales > Bacillaceae > Bacillus > Bacillus sp. F56. The sequence goes on along the minus strand of NZ_BDFC01000006.1, from coordinate 136,659 downwards.
ATGATTACAGATATGCTGAAAACAGCTGTGAAGACAGGTACTGGTCAGCTCGCTCAAGTACCAGGAGTGGAAGTCGCAGGTAAAACAGGTACAACAAACTTTGACGATGCGACAATGCAAAAATACAATATCGCACAAGGTGGTGTACCTGATTCATGGTTTGTGGGATATACTCCTCAATATACCGCTGCCGTGTGGACAGGTGTAGACTCAGGGAACAAGATAGGGAAAAAATCTTTAAATAAAACAGAGCAGCAAGTCGCAAAACGTCTATTCGCCCAACTCATCGCCGATGTCGATGACGGAAGCGGATCATTTGAGAAGCCTGACAGCGTAGTGGAAGCCACTGTAGAAAAAGGCTCTAATCCGGCAAAACTGGCAGGGCCAAATACGCCAAGCGATAAGAAGCTCACAGAGTACTTTGTTAAAGGCACAGCTCCTTCTACTGTTTCTAAAACATATGAGAAAGAAGAAAAAGAGGAAACAGCTAAACTGTCTGGTTTAAACGTGAAATACGATAAAGACAATCAATCTTTAACGTTAAGCTGGAATTACGACGGAGATGCGACCTTTGCTGTTAAGCAATCTGTTGATGGCGGCAGCTACTCGGAAATTCAAAACAGCTCTGCAAAAGAAGCAGTCATTTCGGGTGTGCAGCCAGGATCTGTGTACAAATTTGAAGTAACAGCCGTCAGTGATGATGGCAAAAGCACAGCTTCCACATCCTATGAGGTGCCAAAAGCTGAAGATGATGAAGATAAAAAAGACCAGCAACAAACGGATGATGAAAAACAAGATGATGAGAAGACCCAGGATGATACACAAACTGATGATTCTCAAAAAGATGACGGTCAGACGGATCAAGATCAGACAGATGATTCAACAAACGATCAAGACAATAAACAAGACAACACGAACACAAATCCGTCCGACAACAATAACCAAGACCAATCAAACGATAACGACAACAGTAACAACCAGGATACGTCGGATGGTGATTCGAACTCTGGTAAAAATGATTCATCAGGTTCTGACACGAATAAAAATAAAACAGACACATCTAATAAAGCACAAACAAACTCATCATCAACTGAAAAAACAAATTAAACAAAAAAGCCGTCACCCTTCGGGTGATGGCTTTTTTGTTCATAAAAAAACCTCCCCTTTTAAGAGAAGGTTTTATCGATTCATCGCATGATATTTATAAAAATGCTTTTTCATTTCAGTAAACAGCTCATCAAGCTGAATAAAGCAATGGTATTGGGTCGGCTTAAGAAGAATAAATTCCACTCGTTCAGCCCAATTTATCGGCTTTGCAGGATACGTTTTCTCCCTCAGTTCTTGCCAATCGAGCGATTTCACCGGCTCGCCTGCTGTCCAGTGTAACGAAGCCAGCAAACACACAATGCCCTTTAGCATTTCGTTTTGGTCACATCTCGATTTTCGTGTTTGAAAGACAGGCAGAAGTGATTCTTTAATGTCTTCCCACACATTAAATAAAAGCGGAACATACTTGCCTCTGTCCTCCCATGGCAAAACACCTTGAGATTCCGTGCTGAAATCAAAATACACAGGGTTAACCAGCAAGACATCTTTCATATCCGAGGAGATCACCGGGCCAAGACTGCGCAAGTATTGCTCATAGGAAGCCAACACTTCTTTCGCTTGCGTCATCGTTTCACCAGTCCTTTTTTATCTCTCTTCTGCCCTTCTCTGCATAAAGAAAGCAGCGGACATTCCGCACAGCGCGGAGATTGGGCTTTACAGTGATATCTGCCGAAGAAAATAAGGCGGTGATGCGTAACGGACCAGTCTTCTTTTGGAACCTTGCGCATCAGCGTCTTTTCAACCTCCAGCACTGAGTCCTTCCACCGGCAGATGCCCAACCGTTTGCTGACCCTCTCCACATGGGTATCTACGGCGATGGCCGGCACGCCAAAGGCAACCGATACCACTACGTTAGCAGTCTTTCTTCCGACCCCTGGCAGCTTAACAAGCTCATCGCGGTCCCTCGGTACTTCTCCGCCGTACTCTTCAATAATCATTTTACTCAGTTTTTGAATATTTTTCGCTTTATTACGATATAAACCGATTGATTTAATATCTTGCTGAAGCTCTTCCAGCGGGACAGCCAAATAGTCTTCCGGCCGTTTATATTTTTGAAATAATGTTTTGGTCACTCTGTTTACAAGTGCATCTGTACATTGAGCAGATAAAGCGACAGCCACCACTAATTCAAAAGGATTGGAATGAACCAGTTCACACTCCGCATGAGGAAACATGTCACCTATCTTGTCCAAACAGAATTCAATTTGTTTTAGATTTAACACGATTGTCACCTTTTCACTTTATTGTTCAAGCCAATTGTAAAAAGGAACCTGCCTTTTATACTCTTTTTGCGGTTCATTCTGCTTTGCTTGTACCCGCCGGAATTTTTGGCTGTGTATTTTTGCCTGCTCCACAGTTTTCAGCCCGTTTTTCTTCCATTCAAACAAAATCCGGTCAATGTAGCGGAAACTGAGTTTTCCTGACAGTACAGCTTCTTTTAACGCGTGTTTGATCAGTTGTGCGTCATGCTGATCCTGGTCCTGCCAGATCGCCAGCGTTTCACACTCTAAAGGTGATAAGGGCCTTGCGAATTCTTCCTCAAAAATGGTATAAAGGCTTTTTTGTTCCCCTTCTGCTTTTCTTTCCTGTGTTTGATTCTGTACAAGCTGGATATACTCGTACAGCTTGCCCCATAAAGGCTGGAGAGAATACTTCTCAAATTTGATGCCGTTTTGATCCTCGCATTCTTCAATAAACAGAAAGCCTTTTTGAATAAACATACGCAATCTGTTTGTACATTCCTCGACAGAAATTGACATACCTTCCTGCAGCTGATTCGGTGTAGGAAAATATGATCCTTTTTCTAAATGCATTTTAATTTTTAACAGCAGAATAAGTTCTGTTTCATTAAGCCCAAGCTGTTTATAATGCGTGAGCAGAAGATTGGGGATTGTTGATGTTCCATGCTCCTGCATATCAATAAATTGCTGTTTTTTCATCGTCACACCTCTTACTGTAAAGGATTGTGATTTCCCCTTTACTGTAAAAAGTCTCCCTTGCAGGAGACTCTTTTTTGTTTCATTTGAATGTATTACGGATACAGACGGTTTAACAGTCTTGGGAACGGGATCGTTTCACGAACATGAGGCGCTCCGCTAATCCAAGCTACTGTCCGCTCTAATCCAAGGCCGAAGCCTGAATGAGGAACTGATCCATATTTTCTAAGTTCAGCATACCATTTATATGCGTCAGAATCCAGTCCATGTTCTGTAAGACGCGATTCCAAAAGTTCCATATCGTGAATCCGTTCAGATCCGCCAATGATTTCTCCATAGCCTTCCGGTGCAATCAAGTCAGCGCAAAGCACGACGTCCTCACGGTCAGAAGCCGGCTGCATATAGAACGGTTTTAAAGACGTCGGATAGCGAGTGATGAATACCGGTTTGTCATAGTGTTCAGCAATTGCTGTTTCATGAGGCGCTCCGAAATCATCTCCCCACTCGATATCGTCAAAGCCTTTTTCTTTCAGAAATTCAATCGCTTCATCATACGTGATTCTTGGGAAAGGAGCTTTGATTTGCTCAAGTTTTGACGTGTCTCTTCCCAATGTGTTTAATTCAATTTTGCAATTCTTAAGAACGGATTGCACGATGAAAGATACGTAATTTTCCTGTACTTGAAGGTTTTCTTCAAACTCTACAAACGCCATTTCCGGTTCAATCATCCAGAATTCGATTAAGTGGCGTTTTGTTTTAGACTTTTCCGCTCTGAATGTCGGTCCGAAAGAGAATACTTTTCCTAAAGCCATTGCCGCAGCTTCCATGTAAAGCTGGCCGCTTTGAGACAGATACGCATCTTCATCAAAGTACTTTGTCGCAAAGAGCTCTGTTGTTCCTTCAGGTGCACTTCCAGTCAGAATCGGCGGATCCACTTTTACAAAGCCTTCGTTATTAAAGAATTCGTAAGTCGCGCGAATGATTTCATTACGGATTTTCATGATCGCATGCTGGCGCTTTGAACGAAGCCATAAATGTCTGTGATCCATCAAAAATTCCGTACCATGTTCTTTTGGTGTAATTGGATAATCAGTCGCTTCGTGAATGACTTCAATATCTGTCACAGCTAGTTCATATCCAAGCGGGGAACGCTCGTCCTCTTTGACAATCCCTTTTATATAGAGTGACGTTTCTTGAGTCACTGATTTAGCTGTTTGGAAAATGCTTTCTTCCACTTCCGCTTTTACTACGACACCTTGAATAAAACCAGTACCGTCCCGAAGCTGTAAAAATGCAATTTTCCCGCTTGAACGCTTATTAGCGACCCAAGCTCCGATCGTTACTTCCTCACCTACGTGCTTGTACACTTGGTTGATTGTTGTTTTCAACATATTTCCCTCCAAAACAAGAAAGACATTCGGAAGCTCATTGCCTCGCGAACTCTTTTATCATCACTTTATTATACCCGCTCTTAACTAACCGGGTCAATGCAGATAAAAAGCGGCTTTCTGTCAGCCGCTTTTTTCACTATTAGCTATGTTTTTCGACAAAACGTTTGATTCTTTCAATCGCTTTTTCAAGAAGATCTAGCGAGGTGGCATAAGAAAGTCGGACATTTTCAGGAGAGCCGAATCCGGATCCAGGAACAATCGCAACTTTTTCCTCCTCGAGAAGCGCTTTAACAAATTCATCTACATCTTTGAAACCGCAAGATTGAGCCGCTTCTTTTGCATTCGGGAACAAGTAAAAAGCACCCTCCGGCTTCACACAGCTGAACCCAGGGATTTCTACGAGCTTTGCATAGATCGTGTTTAATCTATGTTCAAAGGCTTCTCTCATTTCTTCCAATGGCTCAGAAGGTCCGTTATAAGCAGCAATCGCTCCGTACTGTGCGATTGATGTCGGATTTGATGTGCTGTGGCTAGCAAGGTTCGTCATTGCTTTTATAATGTCTTCAGCTCCAGCTGCATAGCCAATTCGCCAGCCCGTCATGCTGTGTGACTTCGATACGCCGTTTATAATGATCGTTTGCTCTTTCAGTCTGTCAGACAGCTGTGCAATGGAAACATGTTTCTTTCCGCCGTATGTAAGTTTTTCATAAATTTCGTCAGACACAATTAGGATGTCATGTTCAAGGCATACTTCACCAAGCGCAGACAGTTCTTCTTCCGTATACATGACTCCAGTCGGATTGCTTGGAGAGTTAATAACGATTGCTTTTGTTTTTTCCGTAATCGCATTTTTTAGCTGCTCAGGCGAAATTTTGAAGTGATTTTCTTCAAGTCCTTGTACATAAACAGGCTTTCCGCCAGCGAGTTTCACCTGCTCTGGATAGCTTACCCAGTAAGGAGTCGGAATAATGACTTCATCTTCTTCATCCAAAATCACTTGGAAAAGGGTGTACAGAGCATGTTTGGCACCAGTGCAGACAATAATTTGAGACGGTTTGTATTCAATATTCTGGTCGCGTTTAAATTTCTCTGCAATGCTGTTTTTCAGTTCAGCCAAGCCACCTGAAGGCGTGTATTTCGTATGGCCCTCGTTCATCGAACGCACAGCGGCATCTATAATGTGCTGCGGTGTATTGAAGTCCGGCTCGCCTGCGCCTAAACCGATGACATCATGGCCCGCGGCTTTCAGTTCTTTCGCTTTCGCTGTGATTGCCAGTGTGGTTGATGGTGTTAATGCGGATACTCTTTTTGCCAGTTTCAACTTGAACTCCCCCTAATTCGTCTTAAGGCGTGATATTTTTAAGAATCTTTCCAGTTGTAAAGTCCACATAACTTAAACTGTATTGCCCTTCTTTGTCTAAGTACGTCACTTCCCATAGCAGAACGTTACCTTCTCTTGCCAGATGAACCTCTTTTTGTTTTGAAACCAGCCCTTCATCCTGTATGATTTTCGCCGCTTTGTCTTCCGAGATTCCCTCTTTTGCTTCTTTTGAGAGAATTTTTGCTTTTTTATTAGCAGGAACCCAGACATATAAGGCAGTGCCTTTTTTATCCGTACCCTTGACAACATAATATTTTTCTTTTCCGACAAATGTTTCGACTTGATCAACATTGGCGAGATCGGTTTCTTTTTTAGCTTCAGCAGCTGCTGCTTCGTGCCCCTCTTCCTTTTGTGCCATGGCTGATTTATAAATGCTTGCCGAGACAAGAAGTACTGCTAAAAAAATAATACCAAAAATGACGGTAAATATTAATGCTTTTTTTCTCATCTTCTCACCTACGTACGATAAATGGTAAAAACGGCTTGGTTTTTGTTTTCTTCATCAAGTGCAAGACCGAACATCAGATTGTCTCTTTTCAGTGTCCGATTCAGTGTGTCCACAATTTTATACAGATCATCAGAATGCTCTACATTAATTGTTGAAAGAATCTCGATTTTACTTTCCATTTTTTCATCCTCCAGTTTGAACAAATATTGTTAGTCATACTCCATTTCAGGACACGCCATACTAGTATCACAGAGCGGGAATAACCGCTTTTAAATAAAACATCATCCTACTCCCACACCGCAAAAGCCGCTTTATGCGGCTTTTATTTATTTTTCCCTGCAACATAAGCTTCAAGCTCGCTGTCAGTCATTTCGAATACTGAGGTTGTCGGCAAGGCATCAAGAAACAGCCGGCCGTATCCAGCGGTTTTAATCCGTCTGTCCAATATCATAATCGTTCCTTTGTCTCCCGCAGTACGCAGCAAGCGTCCGACCCCTTGCCTGAAGGTCAGTACAGCCTCCGGTAATGACACTGTTTGAAATGGATTCTTTCCTTTTTTGCGGGCAAGCTCACATTTTGCAGCATGAAGCGGGTGATCTGGGGATCGGAATGGGAGCCTCACGATCATTACTGTTGTCAGCTCATCACCAGGGAAATCAACGCCTTCCCAAAAATGATTTGTTCCAAGCAGGATCGCCTGATTGGATGTTTTAAAAGTTTTCATCAGTTTGCCGGGACTTCCGCCTGTAATCCCTTGTGCCAAGAGCTGAATGCCGGAAGCACTCATGATATGCTTAAGCTCCTGATGGACCTTTTTCAGCATCTCATGGGATGTAAACAGCACAAGGATTTTGGGCTGTTTTTCCTTTGCCATCAGTTCGATATAACGAGCCGTATCCTGGATAAATTCAGTTTGCCCTGTATCCTGAATTGACTTCATTTCCTTTGGAATCATCACCTGCATACGCTCATCATAAGAAAAGGGCGACTCAATTCTCATTGTCCGCGGGAAAAAGTCACTCAGTCCCAGTCGTTCAATCATAAATTGAAAAGAGCCTTCGACTGTAAGGGTTGCAGACGTTAGCACCACACTATTTTTGCGCGCGAAAAACGAATCAGCCAGTAGTTCCCCCGGTTCAAGGGGCTGTGCGTAAATGGCCACTGCATTTTTCGCACCTTTAGCATCTATTTCAATCCAAACCGCTTCATCGTCATCGCACCCAAAGAACAGCTTCTGCAACGTCTGACAGTAATGCTGCAAGCCTTTCATGCTTCTTTGGTATTCATCGGCCAAAAAGACAGTTTTGCTCTTCATACCCTTCAGATGTTTTTCTATCAGGGACGACTGTGCCTCAAAAAGCTGCTGCAGGTGTGTCAGCATGGAACAAAGCCTCTCCGCACCATCCGTTAAGATCGACCAGCTTTTATCCTGGCTTTCTTTGTTCACCTTAAAAACTAGACGGTTTAAGTCCTCTTTAGGTTTTCTTCGTTTGACAAAAGAATGAACAGAGCTGAAGAAAGCATCACTTTCTGCTTGAATGTGCTGAAGCCACTCTTCCAATTCGAAAAATGAATCAACCGGCAGGCTGTTTCGCTGGAATAGCTGTCTCATTTTTTTTAGAAGTCCCTGCTCCTTCAGAGTGCCGATTCTGCTCAATTTCGTATGCAATTCTATGTACGTGGCTCTTTTTCCTAAATGTTCACTTGCCGCTCGTTCAAAGTGATGTGCTTCATCAATAATAAATGTGCCGCTTTCGGGGAGCCTTTTTTTCTGGCTGCCTTCATCGGTCAGCAAAAGGGAATGATTGGTGATCACCAAATCGGAACGCATAGCGATCTGTTTGGCCCGCTCGTAAAAGCCGGTCACATGCTCATTGCGGCTTCTTTTATAGGAGTCATCGTCATAAGCCAATCTGTCCCACAGCAACTTTCCGCCTGAAGGCAAATTCAGTTCCGCTACATCCCCTGTATTTGTCTCTGTCAGCCAAACGAGAAGCTGTGCCTTTGTCAGTACCGCATCATAATTATCATCTTCTTCATGAAGCACCTGCTCGAATTTATACAGGCATAAATAATGCGATTGCCCTTTTAAAATCGCCGCTGTTACCGTAAATGGAAACAGTTCTTGGACAATCGGCAAATCCTTTGTTAGAATCTGCTGCTGTAAAAGCGTCGAATACGTGCTGATAATGACCGGCTTTTTTGATTTCTTGGCAAAAAGCGCAGCCGGAATAAGATAGCCAATCGTTTTTCCGATTCCCGGAGGAGCTTCAATCAGCGCATGCTCACGATTGGCAAACGCTTCAGCCACCTCTTTCATCATCATCATTTGGCCGTCTCTTTTTTCATACCCGGGCATTAACTCTGACAGCGCTTTTTCATTTTCCGCTTCCCATCGTTCGATCTCAAATGAAAAGTTCCCGTCCTCATTCATACGAACATCGATCGATTCAGGTTCTCTGACAGAAAAGGAAGAAAAGCGTGTATAGCCCGGTATCTCGGTTTGTCTGTTTTCATTAATGAACATATCCAACAAATGCGTCAGATCACTGATGAAATGCTGCGAAAGCCTTCTTAACTGCTTTAATGTCGGATAAGGAAGCTGCCGCAGCTTTTCAAGGATTTCCAAAAAAATAAGCCCTGTCACTTCAGCATCGCTGTCAGCCCGGTGCGGCTGATCATGCCGCAGCTGAAGCTCTTCGCTTAATTCCGTCAGCTTATACCCTTCCAATCCCGGAAAAACAATCCGTGAAAGTTCGACAGTATCCAGCACTTCACAATCTGGGAGCTGAAACCCCGCCTTATGCAGCTCATACTTGACAAATCCAAGGTCAAAATGAATATTGTGAGCGACAAAATAAGCGCCCTCAAGCAATTGGAAGACTTCTTCAGCGACTGCTTCAAATGGCTGTTCATTCTCTACCATTTGACTAGAGATCCCAGTAAGCTGCTCAATAAAAGCAGGGATTGGTTTATTTGGATTAATGTATTTTGAAAACCGCTCAGTAATTTGTCCATTTTCAATTACAACCGCTGCGATTTGTATGATTTTATCGCCTTTCTTCGGCGAATTCCCTGTTGTCTCTACGTCTATTACAACGAACCGTTGCTTATTCATTAAAATGGACACCTCAATTCTTGCATACGACAAAAGTGTAACACGTTTTGTACGGAAATGGAGCGGCAAAACCGTTTTACTCTCAAAATCTTAAAAGAAAACCCCCGATAAAGGGGGCTTTTCTTCTACAAAATTGTACGGGCTGGTTCGTTCCCCAGCATTTGTTCAATTTTGTTTTGATCATTGAGAACAGCCACTTTTGGCTCGTGGCTTTCCGCTTCTTGATCAGACATCATTTTGTAGGAAATAATAATAACCTTATCTCCTTCCTGTACAAGGCGTGCGGCTGCACCGTTTAAGCATATGACGCCGCTTCCCCGTTTACCAGGAATAATATACGTTTCAAGACGTGCTCCATTATTATTATTCACAATTTGCACTTTTTCATTAGGAAGCATTCCCACCGCATCAATGAGATCTTCATCAATTGTAATGCTTCCCACATAGTTCAGGTTTGCTTCCGTAACAGTTGCCCTGTGAAGCTTGCCGCTCATCATTGTTCGATACATATTATATTCTCTCCATTTCTCGAATATCAATAATGATATTATCTATTAAACGCGCTTTTGAAAAAGCAACTGCAACAGCGAGAATCATCTTTCCGGCAATTTCATTCACAGGTACGAGTTCCGGATAGGAATAAAGTTCTATATAATCTATCGCTCCGCTTGTCGTTTCAATGATTTCTTTTGCAGCTTTTATCACCGCTTCCGGGTCTCTTTCACCGGCTTGGATCAGCTCCGCACTGGTTTGCAGGGCCCGATACAGCTTAGGCGCTTCCTTTCTTTCCTCAGCTGTTAAATATACATTGCGGGAGCTTTTGGCTAAGCCGTCTTCCTCTCTCACCGTATCGACAGCAACCAATTCAATATCCATGAAAAAGTCGCTGATTAAGCCATCAACAACAGCTACCTGCTGCGCATCCTTTAAACCGAAATAGGCACGGGTCGGCTGAACAAGATTGAACAGCTTCGTCAGTACGATCGCAACACCGTCAAAATGTCCCTCTCTTGAGCGCCCGCATAACACGTCTGTGCGTCTTTCTACATGAATCGTGACATTCTTTTCACCGGGATACATATCATGAGCATCCGGCGTAAAAAGAATATCGACTCCCGCGTTTTCCGCAAGAGCTGCATCCCGCTCAATATCGCGTGGATATGCTTCAAAATCTTCATTAGGGCCGAATTGTGCAGGATTGACAAAAATACTCATAATAACAGTGTCGTTTTCTTGTCTAGCTTTGTCTGCTAAGGTTAAATGCCCCTCATGCAGAAACCCCATCGTCGGAACAAATCCGATTGACCTGCCCTCTGATTGGTATTGTTTTATCGCTTCTTTCAGCTGTGAAATATCAGTAATCTGTCTCATCTTATTTTCCCCCGTACAAGCCGTTCAGAACTGTCTGGTTCATTTGAAAGGAATGCTTTTGTTCAGGGAAAGCACGATGTCGTACATCCTGAACATATCCGCTGATTGCTGTTTCGATGGTTTCGTCAATGCGCGTATATTGCTTTACGAATTTAGGTGTTCTCTCAACACCGTGGCCGATTATATCATGATAAACGAGAACTTGTCCGTCCGCTTTCACACCAGCCCCGATTCCGATGACCGGGATGCTTAGCGTCTCGGCAATTTTGGCTGTGAGCTCCGCCGGTACACATTCCAGCACAAGCATCATAGCTCCTGCCTCTTCGCATTTTATACTATCTTCTATTAATTTTTTGGCGCTTTGTTCATCTTTGCCCTGTACTTTATATCCGCCCAATACGCCGACTGACTGCGGAGTTAAACCTAAGTGACTGACTACTGGAATGCCTCCAAGCGTCAATGCGCGAATGGATTCAAATACGCCTTCTCCGCCTTCAAGCTTTAGTGCATCTGCTCCGCTTTCCTGAACGATAGCCGCTGCATTTTTCAGCGTATCTTCCTTGGAAAGATGATAAGACATAAACGGCATATCTGTCACAATAAAGGTATTCGGCGCTCCCCTTTTAACGGCTTTTGTATGATGAATCATGTCCGCTACTGTCACACCGACAGTTGAATCAAGGCCGAGAACGACCATTCCGAGTGAATCACCGACTAAAATCATATCAACTCCCGCTTGTTCAGCAAGCTTAGCTGCCGGATAATCATAAGCGGTCAGCATGACGATCGGTTCTTCAGACTCCTTCATTTTTAGAAAATCCAGTTTTGTTTTCATGTTTTCTCCTCCTCATGTTTAGAGGAGATGAGCTGCCGTTTTCTTCTGCAAGCCAAAAAACCTTCCGTTACAACGAGAAGGATCCTTCACTTTCTAAAGTTCGGCGAGTTTCATCCCTCTGTCCCAGTCCTTTTTTGGATCAAGGCAGACTGCTGCAATGTCTATCTATTTTAATAATAGGTGCAGTTCGCAGGCGATACTGCCCAATGGAAGTATACCAAAATCAACGGGCTTGTACCAACACATTAGCCCAATTCAATATCGGCAGAATAGATTTTTTTCATGCCTTCATTCGTTTCTAAAAGCAGAACGCCTTCATCATCTATACCTAACGCCTTCCCGTAAAAGGTTCCGTTTAACGTTCTGGCTCTCATATTAGCGCCAATTCCGAGCGCATAGCTTTCCCATAAAAGCTTAATCGGCGTAAATCCGTGTGTCATATAATCCCGGTACCGTTTCTCAAAGCAAAGTAAAATTTGCTGGATGACGCCAGCCCGATCGACTTTTTCTCCAGCGGCTTGGCTGAGGCTTGTCGCGATGTCCTTCAATTCATCTGGAAAATCATCGGGCTGCTGGTTAACGTTAATGCCGATTCCAATGATCACTGAACGTACGCGGTCTTCTTCAGCCTGCATTTCTGTTAGGATGCCAACTGTTTTTTTTCCGTTAATTAAAATATCATTAGGCCATTTAATATCCGTTTGGATGCCTGCTGCCTCTTCTATTCCCTGCACAACAGCTACTGCAGCAAGCAGTGTGAGCTGGGGTGTTTTTTGGAGCGGGATATCTGGACGCAAAATCAGGCTCATCCAAATGCCGTTCCCTTCTTGAGAATGCCATACCCTAGACATTCGGCCCCTTCCGGCTGTTTGTTTGTCAGCCACCACGAGGGTGCCTTCCGGTGCATTATTATTCGCAAGCTCATGAGCCGATTTTTGCGTGCTTGAAAGAACGTCATGATAAATAAGGTGCTGCCCCATCATTTCCGTTTTTAATCCAAAGCGAATTTCGCTTTCACTGAGTTTCCCGGGCTTTTTGATGAGCCGATATCCTTTTCTTCTTACGGCTTCTACTTCATAGCCCTCTTTTCGAAGCTCTTCAATATGCTTCCATACAGCAGTTCTAGAACAGCCGAGTGCATCACTGATTTTTTGGCCGGAAATAAATTCTTTGCCGGCCTGAGCAAATAATTCAATAAGGTCTTTTCTTAATGTTGACCGCATGTCTTCAGCCACTCCTCTATGTGTTTCTTTTGATTGGAGAGCTTTCCTGTCACAACAGCCTGCTCGATCCTCTGTAATTCTTCCGACACCCATTTTCCGGCCGGCCGGTTTCGAAGCGCAAGCAAATCCTTACCCGTGAGATCAAGATCCTTAAGGCTTTTGATCGGCAGGTTTTGATAAGCGTATTGAATGTCCTTCAGTTTTTTTTCATCCAGTGTTTTGTTTTGCCGCAGCTGCGATATTCTGGCCGCTGAGAGCAGTGATTTTTCCCCAGCTCTGTACATTGACATTGCGTCAAGGCTCTGGCCAACCGTATCGGCAATGTGAATGGCTTCCTTCATCACTTTTCCCGGGAGCTTCCAGGCTTTCAGGAAAAGAGGCGCGTCTTTCAAGACGATGTCGAGGTCAATTAAAAGAGCTGCCCAAAGCTCCTCACGTGATGTTAAAGAGAAGAATGGAAACTCACTCGCTGAAATCAGGTTTTCTCGTTTATGATACAAACCAGGCAGCTCTTCATACAGCCTCGTTTGAATAAGCGTTTGAAGCGCCTGGCGGGAAGCTCTTCCCTGCAGCAATTTCTCGAACTCTATTGTTTTTCGTTCGAATGAAACATGGGAGAGGAGAGATTTTTCTATCGAAATGGCTTTTTCTGTTTCTGGCGAAAGCGTAAAGCCAAGCTGGCTCATAAAGCGTACGGCTCTCAGCATACGAAGCGCATCTTCTTGAAATCTGTCCTCGGGCTTTCCAACGGTTCGAATCACTTTCTGATCAATATCATTCCTGCCGCCAAAATAATCAAGCACCTTCCCGTCGGCTGTCATGGCCATCGCATTGATCGTCAAATCTCTGCGTTTTAAATCCTCTTCTAATGATGAGATAAATTGCACTTCTGAAGGTCTTCTGTAATCCACATAATCAGATTCAGTCCGGAATGTCGTGACTTCATAGGTTTCATCTTCCCAGAGCACAATGATGGTCCCGTGCTCTTTGCCTACATCAACAGTCCGCTGAAACAGCCGTTCTACTTGATCAGGTGCCGCATCTGTCGCTATATCAACATCTCCGATCGTTCGTTTCATATAACTGTCACGAACTGCGCCCCCGACAAAATAAGCCTGATGGCCCGCTTCGATTAAGGTGCGGAGCACGGGAAGTGCTTTGATAAAAACTTTTTCCATGTGATCACTCCGGTTCTGCTAAATCGGCATAAATCTGTTCATACTGGCTGACAATTTTCTTGGAGGAAAATTCATTTTCAAGCATCTCTATTGCCGCCTTTGTAAAACGACTGCTTAGCTGTTCATCTTCTAAAATGCTCATCGCGCGGGCTGTTGCGCCTGCAACATCACCGACATCCACCAAAAATCCGCTCACATTGTTTTTAATAACCTCCGGGATACCGCCAATGTTCGTTCCGATACAAGGCACCCCGCAAGCCATCGCTTCCAAAAGGACAAGGCCAAAACTTTCTTTTTCAGACAGCAGCAGCTTCAAATCGCTAATAGAATAAAGTTCTTCAACACGGTCTTGATTACCAAGCATTAAGACTTGGTCTTCCAAGCCATATTTTCTGATAAGCTCGCAGGCTGTCGATTTTTCCGGACCGTCTCCGACTAAAAGCAGCTTCGCTTTCGTTTTACCGGCGATATTACGGAACACACGAATGACATCCTGCACGCGTTTGACCTTTCTGAAGTTGGACACATGGATGACGACTTTTTCATCTGGTAAGATTCCATGTTTCTCTTTAATTGTTGTTGTGTTTTTCTTCAGATACACGCGCTCGTCTATAAAGTTATAAATCGTTTCGATTTTTTTCTCCGGTTTAATTAAATCATATGTTTCAGCTGCAAGCGCTGAAGAGACGGCAGTTACCCTGTCTGATGACTCGATGGCAAAACGGATCAGATCTTTTAGAGACGGGTCATAACCTAATACCGTGATATCCGTGCCGTGCAAAGTTGTGACGATGCCGATATTGCGTTTCAGCATCTGTTTTGCAAGATAGGCGCAAACAGCATGCGGGAGAGCATAGTGAGCATGGATAATGTCTAAATTCTCCCGCTCCGCCACCTCAGCGATTTTGCTTGCCAATGTCAAATCATACGGAGGATACTTGAAAACAGCATATTGATTAACCTCAACTTCATGAAAATGAATATTGGGATGATATGTATTCAGTCTAAACGGAATGCTTGATGTGATGAAATGGATTTCATGTCCCTTTTCAGCAAGCTGCTTCCCCAGTTCTGTCGCAATGATACCTGAGCCTCCGACGCTCGGATAGCATGTGATCCCTATTTTTAGTTTTTTCATTGTTCGCCCCCAAGAACATCATGATCTAGCATCAGCATCCGTTTGGAAAAGAAACCTTCGGCATACTCCACGCCCGCTTCTTTACCGTAAAGCTTTTCTCTCGCTTCGACGATTTCGATATAACCATTCGTCAGTGGAGTAGAAACTGAATCCTTTGACGGGATAAACTGGCTTTTATAGGCATTGAGGCTTTGTTTTTTTGCCTCTATTGTATCCGAGATATCAATGACAAAATCCGGCTGATGAAAACCATTTATCATATAATAGTAAACCTTGCTGACTTTATGCGCCGGAAGGCTTTTTTCGTCTTTATATTTATGGATTCCAGCGGAAAAAATCGCTTCTTCCACCAGTGCAGCCGCATTGCCGTGATCCGGATGGCGATCCTTTTTATACGGCATAAAAACCGCTTTTGGCCGGTTGGTTCTGATCACTGTAACAATCGACCGAATTGCCTGATCGCTCATCATTAGGCCGCGGTCCGGAAGCGTCAGCTGAATTCTTTTATCTGCGCCTAATATGCGTGCTGCTTCAGCTGCTTCTTCTTTACGCAAACTGACCGTACCGTTAGAAGAGAGTTCCGCTTCTGTCAAATCGCATATCATTACTTTTTTTCCCTGTTTGACAAACTTCGCTATTGTGCCGCCCATTCCGATCTCGACATCATCACTGTGGGCGCCGAAAGCAAGAACGTCAGCATTATACATTCGGCTCTTCTCCCCGAAGAAGGTCGCGGAATTCGAAAACACCTTCATCAAGTGTCCGGACAAGAATTTCCGCAGTACCCATATTTGTGGCGAGCGGAATGGAATACACATCACACAACCGGATTAATGCCGAGACATCCGGTTCATGCGGCTGCGCGGTCAGCGGGTCGCGCAAAAAAATGACAAGATCGAGTGCATTAGCTGCGATCAGTGCTCCGATTTGCTGGTCTCCCCCTAGAGGACCGGATTGAAAACGTTCAATTTGAAGGCCTGTCGCCTCTTGAATTTTCAACCCTGTGGTTCCGGTCGCGTACAGATCATGATGCTTCAAAATATCCCGATAGGCAGTCGTAAATTGAACCATATCCTGTTTTTTCTTGTCATGCGCGATTAAAGCAATTTTCATCGTTTCTCCCCCCGTCTAATCAATGATATTTTCTAGTCCGTACACAAGCTGATCAATCTTCATGACTTGTTCGACTGACAGCTTAACACCTGACATGAAAGAAGCGCGATTATAAGAATCGTGTCGGATCTGAAGCGTTTGGCCATCCATGCCAAACATGACCTCTTGATGTGCGATCAGCCCCGGAAGACGGACGCTGTGCAAGCGAATACCGTTTTGCTCCGCTCCTCTAGCTCCTGGGAGAATTTCTTTTTCATCTGGATGTCCTTGCTGCTTTTCTTTACGGACTTCTGAAATCATTTCCGCTGTTTTAAGCGCAGTTCCGCTTGGTGCGTCAAGCTTCTGGTCATGATGAAGCTCAATAATCTCTACATCTTCAAAATAGTTGGCAGCCATTTTTGAAAATTTCATCATCAGCACCGCGCCCAGCGCAAAGTTTGGAGCAATGATGGCTCCGATCCCCTTTTCTTCTGTTAAGGACGTGAGCTCTTTTAAATCAGCTTCTGAGAAACCGGTTGTTCCGACAACTGGACGGACGCCGTGCTCTAATGCGATTTTTGTATGTACTTTTCCGATTTCAGGCGTTGTTAAATCAATCAAGACATCAGGTTGTGTTTCTGTAAAGCAGGCATGGATATCTGTGTAAATTAAAGCATCTGACTCAACAGGCATCACATCAGATAATTTTTGCTGATCGTATGTATGGTCTATAGCACCGACAAGGTCAAAATGAGGTGTTCGTTCTGCCAATTTAACAGCTTCCTGCCCCATTCTTCCACGCGGCCCTGCAATGACTACTTTAATTGTTTCGTTTGACATCTTGATCTCCTCTACTTTCCTTCTTCTTTTCTGGTCCAGCGATCTTTATCTCTTGTATTAAATTTATGCATGACTCGGTCGTGGGCTTCCTCTAAAGAGATATCAAGAGAGTTGGCTAAACAAACCAATACAAATAGCACATCGCCCATTTCCTCTTCCATGCTTTTATCGTCTTCAGTCGCTTTTTTTGGTTTTTCTCCGTAGCGGTGATTGACTTCTCTGGCAAGCTCGCCCAGTTCTTCAGTCAGCCTTGCCACCATGGCTAGCGGGCTGAAATATCCTTCTTTAAACTGGCCGATGTAACGGTCTACTTCAGCCTGTATGTCTTTCATTGTTTTATCACTCACTGAAACGAAACCTCCTATCATCCTCTTACATGTTAGCTAATTCAGATACGTTTGACAAATGTTTAAGCACGTTTGCTGTTTTCTTTTTCATCCACTATAATATAAACGCTATCTAATGGAAGGAAAAGGGGTTTTGTGTGATGCTTGGAGAAATTAGATTAAAAAACATATTTTTCATTTTAATCGGAGCGGCAATTTTTTCATTTGGCTTGGTTCATTTCAATATGCAGAACAATCTGGCTGAGGGCGGTTTTACAGGTATTACACTTTTGCTTTATGCTCTTTTCCACATCAGCCCCTCTATCTCGAACCTGGTGTTAAACATTCCGATTTTTTTTATTGGCTGGCGTTTGCTCGGCAGGACAATGTTTGTTTATACCCTTGTCGGCACTGTGGCCTTGTCTTTGTTCCTCAGCATCTTTCAGCGATATGAAATCCATATGCCCCTTCAGCACGACTTAGCGCTCGCCGCTTTATTTGCCGGCGTATTCATTGGAGCCGGACTGGGAATTATTTTCAAGTTCGGCGGTACGACAGGCGGCGTTGATATCATCGCACGTTTAGTGAATAAGTATTTTGGAATCCCGATGGGCAGAACGATGTTTGCTTTCGATGCCTGCGTCATCATTTTGTCTTTGCTTACTTATCTCTCCTATAAAGAAGCGATGTATACGCTGGTAGCTGTATTTGTAGCGGCAAGATTAATCGATTTTATTCAGGAAGGCGGATACGCTGCTAAAGGCGCTACGATCATCTCTTCGAAAAACGACCTGATTCAGAAAAAGATCCTTGAAGAAATGGAACGGGGTGTCACCATTTTGAAAGGACAAGGTTCCTACACAAAAGAGGATATAGATGTACTTTATTGTGTGGTGCCGAAAAACGAATTGGTGATGCTGAAAAGCGTGATTAACTCCATTGACCCTCATGCCTTTGTAGCCGTAAGCGATGTCCACGATGTGCTCGGAGAAGGATTTACGCTTGATGAAAATAAAAATCCGCTTCCACGCTGACATGTAATAGAAAAAAGGCGGCTGACCGCCGCCCCTCATCCTTATTTAGGGTAGTCCCGTTTTTTCAGCTTGTTTTTTTCCGCCTTGTACTTTCTGTAGCCGACATAGGTGAGAGCTGTAATGATGATACTGCCGGTTGTAATCATCACCCACAGTAAAGACGGATCGGCATCATCCTCCTCCGCCCTGTCAAACAAATTTTTCAAGTCATGCTGAAGAAGGGAAAGCCGTTCAAGCTTCGTGCTCTCTGTCATTTGTTGAAATTCCCCTTGTTCAATAACATCTATATGTTTTCCGACTGTTTCCAGCTTTTCCTCTGATACATCGATTGTAAGACTTGGGTAAATCAAATCATATAAACTGATAAATTCATTCCATTTTTCATGGAAGCTAGTGCTTTCATTCTTTTGGACATCTCGCTTCAGCTCAGTAAAGGCTTCCATAATCGGTTTTTCCAGTGAACCCCAAAGCGGGTCAGACCGGTTGTCAACCGCATCCATCAGCATTCTGAACTGCGCGGCTGCTCTGAGTTTTTGCGTGTCTGAGGTATCAGCCTGCTTTAAATTTCGAACCATATCATTATAGCCCAGTGTGATTTGACGGATTTGGGCTCCTGTTAGCATGGAATCTTGCTGTTTTTTCTCAGCGGATTTTAATGTTTTCTCAAAATAACCCAGGACTTGCAGCGCCTCTTCATATTTCGACTGACGGGTCATTTGAAAGACCGTATCGGATAAATCATTCAATTCCTCGAGGCTTCCCCGCTCTGCAGCCTTGGCATTTCCATTATAAAAAATAAGAGCAATCAACAAACAGATCGTCAGCTTTCGTTTCATGCAGGTCCCTCCCACTCTCTCTCCTTACAGAATATGAAGAAAGGGACAAGGATAGACCAACATTGTCTTCACATCAGCTCAAGCTTCGTTTGCTTTTTCGAGATCACAAGGAAGTAAGCAAGCCCGATTGAAAAGATGCTTAGCCAAAATGTTCCGTACCCTATTTCAGTCATATAATTAGAAAGCATAGAGTACTGCGGCATCATATTAAACAAGTAGTCAATGACATCGTTATGCAGTGTCCAGACTGCAGCAATTGAAAGATGCCAAAATGAAAAACGAAAATACGGACTGTATAATACGCCTTGCACTGCCATTGCAAAATGCGAAGCAATTAGCATGTAGCCCTCCCAAGGCAAGTCACCAGTTACTGCAAGCACAAGAAAATTCATAGCGACCGCCCATAGGCCATACTTTACGAGAGTAACTAGCGCAAGCGCTTCAAAGAGCGGAGCATTCCGTTTCATGATAAAGGCAAGCAGCACAAACAGAAAGAAAAACGTTGCTGTCGGACTATCTGGAACAAAAACCAGGAAACGGGCCGGTGTCTCTAGGAGCTGCGGCAAGTACCAATAGTAGCCGTAAACCGTTCCCAGAAAATTAATGGCTAAGACAAGAATAAGCATCGGCCGCTGTCCTAATACATATTGAAACCATTTCACATCAAATCAACTCTCAGTCTGTAAAAATAATGTGTCCATATAAAAAAGCTGACGCCGGGTCAGCTTTTGATAATAAAAGTATATCCTTCCATTTGACAATTCACAATACGTTATTTTGCGGTTGTTTCAGAAATAAATTTCGCAAGTTCTTCGAGCTGCTTATCATTTCCTTTGAACACACCCGCCGGCATTTTGCCTTTCCCTTCTACTGCGATCTTTTTGATTTCTTCCGGTTTCAGCCCGCTGTCAACCAATGAAGGTCCAGCCGCTCCTCCCTGAAGGTTATCCCCATGGCAAGAAATACAGCCTTGTTCCTTAAAAATCTTATATCCTTCTGTATTGGTGTCAATGTCGGCCTCTTTTGTGATTTTCCCCTGTTCCTCTGCCTTGGCCCAGTCATGAGTAGCCACTGACTGCCACGTCAAAAATACAGCTGCGGAAATGGCCAGAAGCATCATACCGACAGCGACCGGACGCTTCCACGGCCTTCTTTCTGCCCCTCTGTCTAAGAATGGAGCCAAAAGCAGGGCTCCAAAAGCGAGACCTGGCATAATCATGGCGCCGACCACTGTAAAGCTTCCGGCGGCGTATTCATACTTCAACAGCTGGTATAAGAAAAGAAAATACCAATCCGGCAGCGGAATATAACCAGTATCAGTCGGGTCAGCCATCCGCTCTAAAGGCGGCTGATGCACAATCGTCAAAACAAGAAAACCGATGAGAAAGACAGCTCCAACCATCCATTCCTTTAACAAGAAATTTGGCCAGAAAGCCTCTGTTTTACCGGGATACTCCGAATAATCCTTCGGTATATTCGGCTTTTTTTCAGCCGGTATCCTTGAGTCGCCTACAAATTTCATCCCTTTGCCCCGGTGCATGTCATTCCCTCCCTTTTATTCGCAGATCAAGAGTTTAAAGCGGTCCTGAAATCCCCTGCTTCCGGATCATAATAAAATGTGCTGCCATCAGCCCGAACAATGCGGCAGGAAGAAAGAATACATGGATCGCAAAAAATCTAGTCAGCGTTTGGGCGCCTACAATATCCGGATGCCCTGCAAGGAGCGTTTTAACTTGCGTCCCGATCAAAGGTGTGGCTTCGGCGATCTGCAGCCCGACTTTTGTTGCAAACAGTGCCTTCATATCCCAAGGAAGCAAGTAGCCTGTAAAACCAAGACCGAGCATGACAAAAAAGATCAGCACACCGACAATCCAGTTCAGCTCGCGCGGCTTTTTGTACGCACCTTGGAAAAAGACCCTCAGCGTATGTAAAAACATCATCACAATGACCAAGCTCGCACCCCAATGGTGCATCCCCCTGACAATCTGGCCGAAAGCCACTTCATTTTGCAAATAATATACCGATTCCCAGGCATTTTTGATATCAGGCACATAATACATCGTTAAAAACATTCCAGATAATACTTGGATAACGGTTACAAAAAACGTCAGTCCCCCAAAGCAATACACAAACGCAGAGAAATGATGGGCGGGATTCACATGTTCCGGTACTTCGTGATCGGCAATATCCCTCCACATCGGTGTAATATCAAGCCGCTCATCTACCCAGTCATAAATTTTGTTCAGCATGTCACCCTTCCCCCTTAGGCTTTGCTTTTCCAAGATACAGGAAGCCGTCTTTTACTTCTTGCTCGTAATGATCAAGAGGCGAAAGCGGCGGCGTGCCAGGGACATTGGTGCCGTCCTTTTCATAGAGTCCGTAATGGCATGGACAAAAGAATTTATTCGGGTTTTTAGGATCACTATTCCAGTTCACCGTACACCCTAAATGTTTACAAATTGGCGAAAGTGCTACAATTTCATCCCCGTTTTTGAAGACCCAGGCTGATCTTGACTCTTCGGACTCATACCAGGCATCGACTTGATTAATTTTGAAATCAAAGCGCTGCGGCTCTTTTGTCAACTCATCAACGCTGACAACCTGAACCATGTCCTGCTTCCCTGTCGATTTTAATACCGGGTCGAGTGCAAAGCGAACCATAGGCATGAGCATACTAGCCGCCATAAAACCTCCTACGCCTGTGAGCGTATAATTCAAAAATTGACGTCTGGATATATCATGTTTTCCGCCCATCTCTTCTCCCCCCTCTAGGTCACCCCTGCAAACTGACTAAAATAGAAAATATTGCAATAACTCTAGACACCCTCATAATATATGAATCTCTCAGCAAGGTCAATATAGCCAAAATATTGTTTATGAGGAAATGTAAGTGTTTTTATGAAGTGCTCCATAACTGTAACAAAACGTTCAAAATTTCAGCAGTGCGTTCATCCAATATTTTTCTTTTTAAAGAGTCATTTAAATGCTCTAATGGAACAGACGGTGTTACAATCATTTTGCCTAACGTATCCTCAGTTCTCCAATTTTCGTCAGATGTGAGCAGGACAACATGCGAAAATTCCGTTAGCAGCTCTTCCCGCAAATCCTTAAGCCCTTGAACGGTTATGTCATTTCTATCAACATATGTATAAGGAGGCAGTAAATATACCCGTCCCTTTAACTGCCTTTCCAATTCCTCTGAGAGAAGCTGTGTAAACTCGCCTTTCTCCGCCGCCATTTTAAAATGGTTATCCACCTTTATGTTAATTAATGGAATAACAGCGGTATCAATGTAATCCTTAGCTTGTAAATAGTCCTTGGCATCAGTGATTCTCCACCTCATTGTTCTCCCCCTTTACGGCAACAAGCCTTGCAATACGCTGCAAGGCTGGTCATATTATGTGAGCTGATTCAATTGGCGCGATAATTGTTCAAATGCTTCTTTATCATGACGATCTAACGCGTCGTCAATGTCTTTTAATAATTTTTCTCTTTGGAAGGTGGAAATGGCGTGCTCCAAAATCTGTTCCGCCAACCCCTGGTCTTTTTTATTCTCAAAAAGATCTTTCGGCATATGCGGATTGGACTCCAGCACCGCCGCATACTCAGGTGAGCTGTAGGCCGAACGGAAATTAAGCTGGATAAACAAATCCTGCTGTTTATTTAATCTAATATCATGAAAAGATTTTTCCGCGTCGGTAGTCATGACATTCTCTTTATAGAACCGAAACGGAACTTCTTCAACACAATGTGTTGACATTATAATGCCTCTCGGGCAAAATTCAGCCTGCTCCACAAAATGAACCTTTTCCATGAGAGAATCATGGCTCATTAAGTAGTTCAAGATCCAAACGCACTCTCGGCGCTTTAACTGATAATGGTTTAAAAACCAACGGATAAAATCCTTTTTCTCATTGACAGAAACAGGGGTCTGCATGTAATTCCCTCCTCTATCGTTCGTATAATCTATATACTTATATGTTCCACATGAACGGTTAATATTCCTGCTTATCTCGAAAATTCATCCTCGATTCGCAAAATCGTTTCTTCCAGCTCTTCATTGGCTCCGTCCATTTCAAGAACCTTTTTCAAAAGCGGCAGCGCTTCTTTTTGAAGGCCTTCTTCTAATAGGAAGCTTGCGTATTCATATAAGAAATCTCTATCCTCCCGGTAATGAAGATAGGCAGCCTCAAAGGATTGTTTTGCTTCCTCGTATTGCTCTAATTCAGTATATGCGCTTGCAAGATACCAATTGTATTTCGGATCTTCTTCACCGTAGCTGCGAACCTCTTGAATAAGATCAATGATCTGTTCATAATCCTCTTCTTTATGATACACGGCAAGAAGTGTATGAAGCGCTTCGACGAATCCCGGATCAAGCGCAAGCGCCTCCTGAAGCAGCTTTTTCCCCTCTTCTGACTTCCCGATTTTCAGGGCCATTTTGGCGGCATAAAGGAAAAGTTCTTTGTTATATTCATCATATCTGATACCCTCTTTTGCCGTTTTTAATGCCTCTTCATACATTCCTTCAGCTTCATAGCTTTTTGAGAGCGGCATATATAGTGAAGAATAAGATGGATCAAGCTCCTTTAAATCAGACAGCTGCTTAATAGCCGTTTTTACAAGCCCCGCCTGTAAGGCTGTAAACCCATAGCCGAAAATCGTATTAGGATCAGGACTCTCATCAACAGCTTTCTCGTACCATGGAATGGCATCCTCAAATTCACCTGAGGCACTTAACGATTCTGCCAGTCTTTGATGGACATTAACGCCTCCGATCTCATTCTTCTCCTCAGCCGTTGTTTTAAAATATTGAACCGCTTTTGCATAGGCTCCCTGAGTAAAGTAAAGTTCCCCCAGTGCAAAATCAATAACGGGTTCATTGGCCAGAATGAACTTTGCCTGTAAAAGCTTTTGTTCACTGACTTCGAATAATCCCTGCATCTGATAAAGATCCGCCATAAGCAGCAAACTTTCCGGATATGATGGATCTGTTTCCGGAATAGTCTCCAGCACAGCAAGAGCTTTTTCTTCTTCGTCAATATCTATTAAAAGTTCAGCGTAGAAATTCGTCAGTTCTGTTTCATTTGGGTATAAATCATGTAAATCACTAATCAGTGAAATGGCTTTTTCTACATCGCCCCACTCGTAATAAAGCTGGGCTGCAATCGCTTTATCTTCATCATGCAGCTGTTTTTCGGCTTTCGAGAGCGTATTGAGACCTTTTTCTGTTTCACCTGCTTCAACTAATTTTATGGCTTCTTGAATTAATGTATTCAAATCGGACCGGTCCTTTCTTTTCCTATACAACATCAACCATACAAAAAAGCTTTATTTGTTCGGGTTAATCTTATCATAATTCAGACGAATGCCCCCGGCAAATAAGATGCTTGCTGTACGGAAGGGAATTATTGAGTCTTATTAGTTTACCAAAAGATCTTGAGATAGAAAATGAAAAAAAGGAAGATCGCCCTCTGTACAGTAAAGCAGCTCTTTGACCTGCCGGCTTGTCAGTAAAGCGCATCCCCCCTTTTCGTTTTTCTTTCCTCTCTATAAGACAAGCTATGTTTTTTTGCCTCGAATTATGATTCTTCCAGTCAATCTGCAAAAAAAATCCTGAAGTAAAACTTCAGGATTTTTTGGAAAGCTTATTTAAATGTTCGAAGAAGGTTGGATAAGAAACGTGAATGGCATCCGTGTGCTCGATGTCAATCGGCTCCTCTGTTATACAGGAAGCAATACCAAGCATCATTCCGATTCGATGATCTCCGTGGCTGGACACTGCTGCGCCGCCTTTCAGCGTTTGTTTGCCATAAACCTTCATTCCATCTGCTGTCGGTTCAATTTCAGCACCTAGCTTGCGAAGTTCAGAAACAACAGTGTCAATGCGGTTTGTTTCTTTCACTTTAAGCTCTGCCGCGTCCTTAATAACGGTCGTTCCTTCCGCCTGAGTCGCAAGAAGCGCGATAATAGGGATTTCATCAATTAAACGCGGAATGATATCTCCTCCGATTTCAACTGCTTTGAGAGATGACGTTTCTATAATCAAATCTCCATAAGGCTCTGCACTGCTGTCAGCAGATGGTTTAATTTCAAGTTTTGCCCCCATGTTTTGAAGGACATCAATAATACCTGTCCGAGTCGGATTTAACCCAACGTTTTTCAATACAATTCTGCTGTTTGGAACCATTGCGCCAGCAGCAAGGAAAAACGCGGCTGAAGAAATGTCTCCAGGAACAAAAATATCAGCAGCTGTCAGTTTCTGGCCTCCATCAATGGAAACACTTGTTTGATCTTCAGAAAGCTTAACGCCAAAAGCAGAGAGCATCCGCTCAGTGTGGTCGCGGGATTTATGGGGCTCTGTGACAGTTGTTGTGCCCGCAGCCTGTAATCCGGCCAGCAAAACAGCAGATTTAATTTGCGCGCTTGCAACAGGTGATACATACTCAATGCCTTTTAATGAGGCGCCGCTCACTGACAGCGGTGTAAATTCTCCACCGGCTCTGCCGTCGATTTTAGCCCCCATTTTTTTCAAAGGCTCAGTAACACGCTTCATTGGGCGCTTCGCAATGCTCTCATCTCCGGCTACCACGCTGTAAAAAGGGCGACCCGCCAATATTCCGAGCATCAGGCGAATTGTTGTACCTGAATTTCCGACATCCAAAAGGCTTTCTGGCTCTTTCAGGGCATCGATTCCTTTTCCGTGAATCACGACATCGCTGCCGCTTTGCTCAATTTGAACACCCATTTTTCTAAAGCAATCGATTGTGCTCAGACAATCTGCTCCCGGCAGAAAGTTTTTAACTGTTGTTGTGCCTGTCGCTAGCGCGCCAAACATAACAGAGCGGTGAGAAATGGATTTATCACCGGGAATATGTATTTCTCCGTGTAAGGCCTGCACCTTTTCTTGTTTCATTTTTTTCCACCTCAATCAGCATAAAAAGTTTCATATTCCGCTCGGGCTTCAATGCATTGTTCTGCCCGTTTGCGATCGTCATCAGACTGAAAACTGATCCTTAAAATCCCGTTAATATCCTCTCGTGTTTCAATAATACGGATATTCGTGATGCTGATGCGCTCCGCAGCTAAGATCGCCGTTATTTCGGATATCACACCCGGATGATCGGGAACATCCACATATAAATCATAAAATGCCGGTATCGCTCCCTTCTGCCGAAGCGGCAGCCCGTCGCGATAATCCTTAGCTGTTTTAAAATAACGAAATAGATTTTCCGCATCTTCTTGTTCTACATATGTACGGATCTTGTCAATTTCACGAATCCACTCATCAAAACGATCCAAAATTTTTTCTTTATTATGTAGTAGAATATCCCGCCACATGGCCGGGCTGCTCGATGCAATCCTTGTAATATCTCTGAACCCGCCGGCAGCAAAACGCTTAACAAGCGGATAAAGGTCTTCCGAATGATGAGTTTGGTGAACAAGGCTTGCTGCAACAATATGCGGAAAATGACTAATAACACTCGTGACGCCATCATGTTCCTCTGGTGACATTTCCACAAAATGGGCATTTGTCCCCTTCAGCAGGTTTTTCAATTGCTCTACCGCTCGTCTATCCGTTTTCTGGCCTGGTGTTAAAATATAAAATGCATTTTCAAATAGGAATTCTTTCGCAGCGGCCACCCCTGATTTATGTGAACCCGCCATCGGATGCCCTCCGACAAATTGGTAGCGGCTAGGCAGCACTTGATCAGCATAATCAACCACTTTTTGCTTTGTGCTTCCCACATCCGTAATCAAAAGCTCGTGTTCAATTCCTGAATGAGCCAGCTCTTCAAGCATAACCAGCGTTTGTTCGACTGGTGTCGCAATGATGACTGTAGACGACTCTTTCGCACCGCTAATAAACGAATCAGCACGATCGTCTATCACACCTAACTTTAATGCGGCAACCGCCTGTTCATCAGAGATGTCGATTCCGATAATCCGTTTGCCGGGATGATTTTTTTTGATCGCTAGCGCAATCGAACCGCCTATCAATCCGAGACCGGCGAGCAATATTGTATCTTTCATTTGATTCATACGTCATCACCTGGTTTATAGACTAAAGAGGTGACATTTGATCACCTCTTATAAAATTTCAGCTAAAATGGCAAGTATTTCTTCGTTTTGCTCTTTTGTTCCGATCGTAATCCGGAGTGATGTCGGGAAACCTAACGCATTTCCTGACCGGACGATATAGCCTTTTTCAAGCAGAGCCTGAAACAGTTCATCAGCAGGGCGTTTAAAGTCCATTAACACAAAATTTGTCTGTGAAGGGTAGCACTTTAAACCATGAGTCTTCGCAAAATCATAATACTGCTGAAGGCCTGCATTATTTTGCTCGACACAGGAAGCAATAAACGCTTGATCATCAAGCGCTGCGATCGCCGCAGCCTGGCCCAGACGGCTCGTATTAAACGGCTCTCTCGCCGGCTCAATCTGGCGAATCAGGTTCTCGTCAGCAATTCCGTATCCGACTCTGAGCGCTGCCAGACCATATGCTTTTGAAAATGTGCGCAAAATCATCAAATTGGAATACTTGCTTAAGAGCGGCACGGTTTCCGGGTAATCCTCGGCTGTTACATATTCATAATATGCTTCGTCAAGAACGACAAGGACACGTGAAGGAACACGCTCCAGAAATGCGAGTAATTCTCCTTCAGATGTATAAGTGCCAGTCGGATTATTCGGACTGCATATCCAAACGACTTGTGTCTGTTCGTCGATCGCTTCTAACATGGCGTCTAGATCATGTGAGCCGTCCGGACGAAGTGCGATTTCACGTACTTCAGCACCTTCAATGACCGCATTATGTTTATATTGCGGAAAAGTGGGGGCAGCAGTTACCGTGTTTGTTTTATCGTTTAAAAATGCCCGACAAATGATTTGAATGATTTCATCAGAACCGTTGCCGAAAATAAGTGATGTTTCGCTGACATTAAGGTGCTTACTGAGCCTTGTCCGCAAAGCGGCGCTATACCCGTCTGGGTAAAGGGCAAGCTGTTGAATTTCATGATGAAGCGCCTCTTTTGCAGCCTCCGAACAGCCGTACGGATTCTCGTTTGAAGCAAGCTTCACAACTTTATCCAAGCCATATTCTGATTTCACTGCTTCGATCGGCTTACCAGGCTGATAAGGCTTCAGCTGTTTTAAATGTTCTTTGATACGCAAATCAGTCACCTCATTTTAAACTGTACAAGCCGCCAAACGCCATTGCGTACTCCTCAAACTCCTGCAGCGCTTGTTTTCTCGTTTCAGCGTTGGTGAGCCGGTCCTTTAATTCTTCTATCTTTCTGACGAGCGCACTTCCCACTACGACACCGTCACAAATTTCATTCATCTTTAGGACCTGTTCACGGTTTGATATACCGAACCCTACAGCGACCGGAACAGTGCTGAGATCCTTCACAGCCCGAATGAACGGGTACACGGATGAATTGAACTCATTGCGGACACCGGTCACACCCAGAGAAGATACACAGTAGACGAAGCCCTCGGCTTGTTCAATAATGGTTTTCAAACGGCTTTCACTTGTCGGCGCAACCAAAGAAATATACGTCACCTCATGGCTTTTACATTCCTCTTGAAGGCTGGCGCTTTCTTCTAGTGGCAGATCCGGAACAAGCAGACCGTCAATATGATTTTCCCGCAGTAAAGCGAAAAAGTATTCTTTGTTCAATTGTAACACAGGATTATAATACGTAAAGAGGATAATCGGAATATTCACTCCGTTTTTTTTCATTTCTCCGCCTAGTTCGATCGCCTTTACGATATTCATTCCTTGAGCAAGCGCTCGCTTTGAAGCCTGCTGGATCACCGGGCCGTCTGCAAGCGGGTCAGAGTATGGAACACCAAGCTCCAGTGCTGTGGCGCCTGCTTTTTGGAGAGACTTCGCCAGTTCAATCGAAACCTCAGGCACTGGATCGCCAGCCGTAATAAACGGGATAAACAATTTTTCTGATGGTTGAAGATCTAATTTAAACATGGGCTTTCACCTCATTTTCCAATACATTCATTAATGTGTTGACATCCTTATCTCCCCGTCCTGATAAACAAACGAGAATGATTTGACCGCGATCCATTCCTTTGGCGAGTTTGAATGCCTTCGCTAACGCATGGGCAGATTCGATTGCCGGCAAAATCCCCTCTTTTTCTGACAAGAGCTTTAATGCATTCACCGCTTCTTCATCTGTGATACTGTCATAAGTGACACGGCCGCTCTTATGCAAGTAAGCGTGCTCCGGACCGATTCCCGGATAGTCGAGACCTGCTGAAATAGAGTAAGGCTCAATAATCTGTCCGAACTCATCCTGAATGAGATAAGTCAATGAACCGTGAATAACCCCTACGGTACCTTTCGAAATAGTGGCGGCATGAAGAGGAGTATCTATTCCTTTTCCTGCAGCTTCAGCTCCGATCAGTTCAACATCTTCGTTTAAAAATGCCTGAAACATCCCCATCGCATTGCTTCCTCCGCCTACACATGCCACTACTTTATCAGGCAGAGTGCCTTCAATACGTTTCAGCTGATCCTTCGCTTCCTCTCCGATCATTTTTTGAAATTCGCGGACCACTTGCGGATAAGGGTGCGGACCGACAACCGATCCAATCATGTAAAAATGATCCTCGCAATGCTGAACCCAGTAACGGATCGCCTCATTTGTAGCATCCTTCAATGTTCCGTTCCCGCTTGTTACAGGCACTACTTCCGCACCAAGAAGCTTCATACGAAAAACGTTCAGAGACTGGCGGGCAACATCCTCTTCGCCCATAAACACAATGCACGAAAAACCGAATTTGGCTGCGACTGTTGCAGCGGCAACGCCGTGCTGTCCGGCGCCCGTTTCAGCAATGATTTTCGTTTTGCCCATTTTTTTAGCAAGCAGTGCTTGGCCTAACGCATTATTGATTTTATGGGAACCTGTATGGTTTAAATCTTCTCGTTTCAAATAGATTTTCGCACCGCCTAAGTATTCAGTGACTCGATCAGCATATGTTAATGCAGTCGGCCGTCCGGAATAGTCCTTTAACAGCTTATAATATTCTTCACGAAAAACAGGATCATCCTTGATTTGTTTAAATGCTGTCTCTATTTCATCTAACGGCTGCATGAGTGTTTCCGGAACAAACTTCCCGCCAAAATCACCGTATCTGCCTATTTCATTCGGATATGGATACATATCGGTTCATCCTTTCTTCTAAAAGCCTCATCAGATTTTTATCTTTTTGCCCGTTTTTTTCAATTCCGCTGGCAAGGTCAATTCCTGCCGGCTGCCATTTCAATAGGCCTGTGACGCTATCCGGATTCACCCCGCCAGCGATAAAGCAGCGTTTACCAATCACCGCCCGCTGATATTCCGGCACACAATCCCATGAAAATGCAACACCAGTTCCGCCTCTAGCCCCTTTTACAGATGAATCAATCACAAAGCCGTCCACATTATCTATAAAGCGGGTTATTTCTTGAGTTGTATTATGATGGTGGTGAAGCGCCTTCCAGATTTCACAATCTGTCAGCTTGCGAAGCGCATCAGCCACCGCCGGGTTTTCATCACCATGAAGTTGAATGACGTCAAGCTTCAATTCCTTCGCAATGCGTGACATCCTCTCTATTGATTCATTAACAAAAACACCTGCAACTTTTTTTTCGACACGAACCTGGTTCAGCCACTTTTTCACATCTTGCGGAGATACTTTTCGTTTGCTTTCAGCAAATATAAAGCCAAGATAGTCAGCCTGTGATTGCGCCGCAAGCTGCAAATCCTTTAGTGACCGAATACCGCAATATTTTAATGCCGGTTTCTCCACAACTTCACTCCCCAAACAAAGCATGGATTGCTTTTCGCTGAGAAGTTTGTCTCATCAATGATTCACCGATAAGTACAGCTCGCGCCCCATGTTCGTTGACAAATGTTAAATGTTCTAAAGAACCGATTCCGCTTTCGCTGACAAGCAGAGATTCTTTCGGAACGAGAGATGCGATTTGTTCTGTCTGCTTTACAGATGTTTCAAACGTCTTTAGGTTTCGGTTATTTACGCCGAGAATATCAGGTGTGAACACTTTCAATATTTGTTCTAGCGTTGATGCATCATGAACCTCCACTAACACTTCCATCCCCTTTTCGCCTGCTTCAAGATATAATTCATAGAGGTGTAAGGGGTCAAGCACCTCGCCGATTAACAATATGGCATCCGCACCGATTCTTCTTGATTCCTCCACTTGAAGAGAATCAATAATAAAATCTTTTCTGAGTACAGGAATCGAAACAGCGCGCTTTACATCTGATAAATAGCTGTTTTCCCCTTGAAAAAACGGGGTGTCTGTTAAAACGGAAAGCGCATCTGCCTTCACAGCTTCATAGTCTTTTGCAATCCGCACAGGGACAAAATCCTCTTTAATCAGCCCTTTTGACGGTGATGCTTTCTTCACTTCGGCAATCAGCCCGATAAACCGATTCGGGCTTGCCAACGCATCTTTAAATGAACGTTTTTCGAAAGGCTGCTCTACCGGCAGAACCAGCGTTTTCACTTCTTCTTTCTTTTGTTTGATGATATTTTCAAGCATAGATCTCTTCCTCTTTCTGTTTTAGTCGTTCAAGCTGCGCAGCAGCGCCTCCGCTTGTAATCGTCTCTAACGCCAGCTCCGTTCCTTCCTTCAGTGAGTCGGTAATTCCCGCCGTGTAAATCGCAGCACCCGCATTAAAAGCCGTTATAGATAAAGCGGAACTGCTGCTTTTATTTTCAAAAATATTCTGAATGAGACAAGCGCTCTCTTTCGGTGACTGCACCTGTAAATCTTCAAGTCTGCCATTTGCGAAACCAAAATCTTCGGGTGAAACCGTATATTCCCGGCGCTCTCCATCCTTTAATTCAATCACGTCAGTCGGTGCTGTAATTGAAAGCTCATCTAAACCGTCACGGCTTGATACGAACATGACATGCTTCGGCTGAAATGACTCTAGTGCGCTTGCCATCAGTCCAGCTTTTTCAACGGAATAGACCCCGATCACCTGACGCTGCGCCTGCAAAGGATTGCTTAGCGGTCCGAGCAGGTTAAATACCGTTCTGAAACCTAGCTCTTTTCTAGTACCTGCTACATGTTTCATAGACGAATGATAAAGCGGCGCAAATAAAAATCCCATGTTGTTTGTTTCAATGCTTGTTTTGACCTTCTCAGGAGTAGTTTGAATTGAAACCTCTAGCTCCTCTAAAACATCAGCGCTCCCGCTTTTAGAAGAGACAGAGCGATTGCCATGCTTAGCGATTTTCGCGCCAGCTGCCGAGGCAACAATTGCCGATGCCGTTGAGATATTAAAAGTGGAAATACCGTCTCCCCCGGTTCCGCATGTATCAACGACATCAGGAAGTCCATCGACTGTAAGAGCGTGTGCACGCATTGCCTTTATAAAACCCGTAAGCTCTTCTGGCGTCTCTCCCCGATGAGCAAGAATAGACAATATACCGCCCATTTCAGAAGGAGTCATTTCCGCTGCCATCATCATATTCATCAGCGCTTCAGCCTCACCGGCTGTAAGGGTTTTTCCGTCAACGCACAATTGTAGAAATTTGTTCATCAGCTTTATCCTCCTTGCTATGAAACATGTCTTCTGCAATATGAATCGTTTTCAGCAGCGCACCGGCTTTATTACAGCTTTCTTCGTATTCGGTTTCCGGGACAGAATCAGCAACAATGCCGGCACCTGCCTGTATCGATGCAACACCGTTCTTTACACTCATCGTGCGAATCGTAATACAAGAGTCGATATTCCCGTCAAATCCAATGTAGGCAATACACCCTCCGTATGTCTCTCTCGGTGTTGGTTCGAGCTTTTGCAAAAGCTGCATGGCACGAATTTTAGGTGCTCCTGTTAAAGTCCCCGCCGGGAAAGCAGACATCAGTGCATCAACGGGATGGACCCCTTTTTTCAGTTGGCCTGTAACCACCGAGATAATGTGCATGACATGTGAAAAGGAGACAATTTTTGTGAACTCCGGCACAGAAACAGACCCATACTCTGCTACTCTGCCGATATCGTTTCGTGCAAGATCAACGAGCATGTAATGCTCCGCCTTTTCTTTTTCATCCTTCATCAGTTCAACTTTCAGTCTCTCATCTTCGGCTTTGTCTGCACCGCGTTTTCTCGTACCGGCAATCGGATGGATTTCCAAGTGCCCGTCCTGAACGTGGATTAACCGTTCCGGAGAACTGCCGACTATTTCTCTGTCTTGCAGTTTCATATAATACATATACGGAGAAGGATTGACGATCCTAAGCACTCGGTATAACTCAAAAGCATCTGCTTTTATCGGAACCTCAAATTTTTGTGACAAAACGCCCTGGAAGATATCTCCTGCTTTTATATAGCCTTTGATTTTTTCTACATCAGCCATAAAAGCCGATTTTTCATAATTAGAAGATACTATCTCAAAGCTGGGTGTCTTGTATGAATCAACAGAGAGAAACAGCTCTTTTATGTTTTTTTGGTCCATCATTTTTTCGACGAGATGTTGGAGCTCTTGATGATTTTGATGGAACACATCAATTTTTTCGTTTTCTGTTTCCTCTCCATTGAGCCTTGCATACTGGATAAAGTGGACGTTTTTGGTTTCATGATCATACGCAATTAATGTCCGGCAAACAAACAGCATACACTTTTCCATTTCTGTTTCTTTTGTATGCGAAGGAACAGAAGGCTCAATCAGCGGGATCATATCATAACTTAAGTACCCGACAGCTCCGCCGACAAAAGGAATGCCAAGCTCAGGTGTTTTGATTTTGTATGTGGCATTCATCCAGTTCAGTACGTCTTTTAGTTCATTTCCCGTGTAAAGAGATTTGCTGTCCTGATCAGCGGCAGCAAAACGGCACTGCTCTTCTTTAATTGTGAGAAATGGATTCAGGCCGATAAACGAATATCTTGACCAAGCGGATGTATCGTCCTTGCTTTCAAGAAGATACGTAATCTCCCTGTCAAGCTTCTCTATCATTTGAATGGGTGTCAGTGTATCGACTGTGAAGGTCTCCACAATCGGTATCGTGTGGTGGGACAAGCTGTCCTCTAAAAATGCGGAAATGTTTGATTGGAAATTCAATGTTCTCACTCCTTATGGCAAGGAGAATGAGAAGATGGCATGAGAGGATAAAATATTATATAACAAATAAACCCAAAAGAAAGACTTCTTTTGGGTAGAATAAACATGCATGTCTCAGCTCAACTAAACTCATTCTCTGCTACCCTATTCTCTAACTCAACTCATTCTAATCGCTTTATACACACTCTTGTGTATTTCTAAGCTGTTCTTATCGTATTACAATTCAGTATTTTTTGTCAATGATAAATCAGGCCTCAATACGACGGCTTTTTCTAAATATACATGTCTGATCTGATCCTGAGGGACATCTGTCTGGACCGTCATCATAACTCTTATGCACTTTTTCAGACCGCCTGTTACGTCCATTTCCTGCATACATGTTACCGGTACATACTGCCATCCTGAAAGCTCGCGAACAGCTTTTGCCGGGAAAACAGAGTGCAAATCAGGTGTAGCCGAAAGAAGCATTTGAACAACATCTTCCGGTTTTGTTTGATTTTCTTCTATGATTTTCTCTAACAGCTGTTTTGTTTTTTGTAAAATTTCTTCTTCGGTATCCCGTTCAACTGTAGTTGCTCCGCGAATTCCGCGAATCATCATGATGTCTCCTCCAATCGCCATTTGTTCAGCCAGCTCTCAAGTTCATTTCTTGAAAATGTGTGATCAGCAACTTTCCCTAATTCGTTGAGCACAATAAACTGAATCTTGCCGCCTCGGGTTTTCTTATCATTCATCATACGGTCCAAGAGAACCGAAGTTTCCGTCTCTATTCTGATTTGACTTGGATAACCCAAACGTTTTAGCCAGCTGACCAAACGTTTTCTGTCCATTTCACAGCCTGCAGTCTTTTCGCTTATATATAAAGCAAACTGCATTCCGAGGGCTACTGCATCACCGTGAGTGATTTGCCCGTAGCCATATTCCGCCTCAACGGCATGGCCGAGCGTATGCCCAAAGTTTAAGTAAGCTCTTATCCCCTCTTCTTTTTCATCCTGCTGAACGACAGACGCTTTAATTGAAATGCCTTTAAAAATCATGTCATTCAGCTGATCATTAGTGATATCAAGAAGTGAGCGGACATTCAGAAGCTCTTCCAGAAACGCTCTGTCATAGATAAAAGCGTGTTTTATCACTTCTGCCATTCCGGACCGAAGTTCTTTTTCAGGCAGAGAACGCAGGAATTCTGTATCGTAGAGCACGGCTTTCGGCTGGTAAAACGCACCGATTAGATTTTTTCCAAGCGGATGGTTTACGGCTACTTTTCCTCCGACTGCGCTGTCATGCGCCAAGAGCGTCGTAGGCATTTGGATGAAATCAATGCCGCGCATAAAAGTGGCAGCCACAAAACCGGCAAGATCCCCTACAACACCGCCACCGAATGCGATGATACAAGAGGAGCGATCCAGATGAAAACGAATCGCTTCACTCTGCAATTTCGTATACATGTCCATGGATTTCGCCTGCTCTCCACTCGGTACCGTCACTTTTTTCACAGGCCACTTTTCTTGCAGCAAATGAAGCATTTCATCGCCATACAGGCGGTCCACCTCTTCATCCGTAACAAGCATGATCCTTGTTAAAGGCCTGTTTAAGGAGGTTAATAGATCGCAAGCCTTTTTTCTGATGCCTTGTCCGATAAAAACAGGATACGACGAAGAAGCAGTTTGAACATGCAGTGTCTTCATTAAAATTCCCTCGACAGTTTTCTCATATTCTCCACATTTTCTCTAATGCGGTCGATTTGATCTAAGCCGAATTGTTCAACGACTGCGTTCGCAATTTCCCAAGCGACAGCCGCTTCAGCTACTACACTTGCCGCAGGAACAGCACAGCTGTCAGAACGTTCAATGCTGGCGGAAAACGGTTCTTTCGTTTCAATATCGACACTTTTAAGCGGTTTATACAAAGTCGGAATCGGCTTCATGACTCCGCGGACAACAATCGGCATCCCTGTTGTCATGCCGCCTTCCAGTCCTCCAAGTCTGTTGGTGGCACGGGTGTAGCCTTTTTCCTCGTCCCAAATGATCTCGTCATGGACTTCACTTCCATTTCGGCCTGCCGCCTCAAATCCGATCCCGAATTCAACACCTTTAAATGCGTTAATTGACAGTACAGCTGCAGCAAGCTTGCTGTCCAGTTTGCGGTCATAATGGACATAGCTGCCCACACCTACTGGCATTCCCTCGACAATGACTTCCACAATTCCGCCGATCGAATCTCCGTTTGCCTTCGCTTCATCAATGGCAGCCATCATTTTTTTGCCTGCCTCTTCATCGTAGCATCTGACAGGAGACTCCTCCGTTACACGCTGCAGGTCTTCAATTGACGTATATGCTGTTTTTTCAGCTTTAACTGCGCTAATTTGCAACACGTGGCCCGCCACCTTAATGCCGAGCTCAGAAAGAATCTTTTTAGCAACAGCCCCTGCCGCCACTCTGACAGTTGTTTCCCTTGCTGAAGAGCGCTCAAGCACATTTCTCATATCACGATGATTATATTTAATCGCGCCATTTAAGTCAGCGTGCCCAGGTCTCGGTCTGGAAATTTGGCGCTTCATTTCCTTCTCTTCATCTTCTGTAATCGGAGCGGCACCCATGATTTTTGTCCAATGCTTCCAATCGTTATTTTCAACAACGAGAGCAATTGGTGAGCCGAGTGTACGCGCATGGCGCACCCCACTCATAATTTTGGCCTGGTCTTTTTCGATCTGCATGCGACGGCCGCGCCCGTGGCCTTTTTGGCGTCTGGCAAGCTCAAAATTGATATCTTCCTCCGTTATGTAAAGCCCGGCAGGCACACCTTCAATAATGGTTGTCAGTTGGGGGCCGTGTGATTCTCCGGCTGTTAAATATCTCATGACTTCTTCTCCCTTCATCGCATTAACGCTTTTAAGTAAGACTACTATAACATATTTTTCAGCAAAAAGTCAGTCTATCTTTTTTGATAAAAGAATGTATCGGCTGGAGCCAGACCGAATTTCTCAGGGTTGAAGATTTGTTCAGTGCTGCCGACAAAAAGAACTCCATTCTTTTTCAAGCTTTGTGCCATTTTTAAATAAAGCTCTTCCTTCGCGCTTTCTGTAAAGTAAATAAATACATTGCGGCACACGATTAAGTCAAAGTCTTGTTCATAACGATCCGCCAGTAGATTGTGCTTTTTGAATGTAATATTCTTTTTGATTCCCGGTTTTACTTCATAACTTCCATTTGCGTTTTGAGTAAAATAACGATCCTTCACTGATAACGGCACTTCCTGTAAAGACCGCTCCTGATAAACGCCTTTTTTCGCTTTTTCCAATGCTTTTTCATCAATATCCGTTGCCAAAATCTGATAGCCCGGAAGACCTTTTTGCTGGTCCAAAAGCATGGCAAGCGTGTATGGCTCCTCACCTGTTGAGCAGGCGGCACTCCAAATCTTTAAAGGTCTAGAGGTCTTGATTAACGGCAGAATTGCAGTCTCAAGAACTTCCCATCTTTTATAATTACGATAAAATTCTGAAACATTGATCGTCATTCTGTCCAATGTTTCATTTAAGAGAGCTTGATCCTTTTCCAATGCCGCCGCAAAGTCCTTAAAGCTTTGGAACCCCTTTTTCTCATAAAGTGATGTTAGCCTTCTCTTCATTTGTGACTCTTTATATAGTGTCAAATCGACTCCGGTTAATTGTTTCCATTTCGTTGTAAAAACGCTGTATGTATCCATCTCTACTCTCCCAGTCTCGCTGTCTTTTTGTCCTAGTATAGCTTGTTTTATCAGGAAATTGTATTAATTCAATAAAAAAATCAGCTTTTCAGCTGATTTTAGATCATTGGGAAAGGCAGAGGTCTGATGCACACTGCCATTGAACCCTTTATTCACTTTAATGTAAACCTTTACAAAAAAGTTCAAAAACCGGCGGCGTTCAATAATGCCGGCTCTGTTACATATTTTCACAATGATTAATAGATCCAGCCTGCCATAAGCTGCTGATATGACACTAATTCTTCATTCTTAAAGAAAATGTTAATCTCGCGTTCTGCACTTTCGAGAGAATCAGAGCCGTGGATGATGTTTTTCCCGACAAACATGCCATAATCTCCCCGAATCGTACCAGGTAAAGCTTCTTTAGGATTTGTCTTTCCGATCAGCTGTCTCGTCACTTCAATGACATTTTCGCCTTCCCACACCATTGCGAATACAGGTCCTGAAGTAATAAACTCAACGAGCTCTCCGAAGAAAGGCTTCCCTTGATGTTCGGCGTAGTGTTTCTCAGCCATTTGTTCAGTCACTCTCATTAACTTGGCACCAGCTAATTGTAAGCCCTTACGTTCGAATCTAGATAAAATGTCCCCAATGAGCTGACGTTGGACACCGTCTGGTTTCACCATGATAAAAGTCTTTTCCATCATATTCTCCACCCCATCATTATGTATGTATAGGCTTTCACACTGCACACCGAAATCGTAACATCTTTCTGATAATTAATCAATCCGGGGCGGAGAAATTTCTTAATATCTACAAAAATTAAAATTTTCTTTTACCAATATATTTTGCGATGGCTGCAAGAGACGAGCGCGCGCGGCCTCTGGGAAGCGTATTTAATTTCTGGAAAGCTTTCTGCAAATACATTTCGCTTACTGCCATAGATGCTTCAATGGCATCCGTTTTTTTGATTTCTTCAATGATTGGTTCAAGCTGTTCCTGCGTTGTCTCACTGTTAATCAATTTAAGCTGGTTCTTTAATGTTGGATTTTTCAGGGCATACAGCACTGGCAATGTGACGTTCCCTTGAAGCAAATCTCCTCCAACGGGTTTGCCCAGCTCTTCTTCAGTTGAAGTGAAATCAAGAATATCATCAATAATTTGGTAAGACATACCGACGTAATATCCAAACCAGTACAGCGCCTTATGAATCTTCTCATCAGCGCCAGACGCAATGGCACCGAGCTGGCAGCTGACCGCGATCAAGAGAGCCGTTTTTCTTTTGATACGGCGGAGATATGTTCTGAGATTTTGTTCCATGTTGTATTTGTCTTTGATCTGCTCGATTTCTCCTAGACAAACTTCAACGATCGTCTGCGATAAAATCCTATGGGCTTTCGGTTCGTTAATTCTCGTCATCATTTCAAGAGATCCCGCAAGCATATAATCGCCTGTGTACATCGCAATACGATTGTCCCACTTTGCTTTGATTGTCGGTTTCCCTCGGCGAAGCTCCGCATCATCAATGACATCATCATGAACCAGAGATGCCATGTGAATCATTTCCAGAGTGACAGCCACATATTTAATCTTATTAATATCGTAATCGCCAAACATGCCTGAAAGCAGTACGAAAACAGGCCGAATACGTTTCCCTCCGGCCTGCAGCAGGTGAAGCCCCGCCTCGCTTAAAAGCGGATAATCGGAACGTACGGTTTGTTCAAGTTCTCTTTCGATTACATCAATATCGTCATTTAAAAAAGAGTAGGCCATTTTAAATTTCATATCATTCACCCAAACATCTGTGTTTTCATTTCCATCCGATATGCGTGGCAGCGACTCCGCCAGTAAACGAATGATATTTAACATTTTTCAAGCCCGCCTCTTCAAACAGGCCTGCCAGTTCCTTCATTCCAGGGAATTCTCTGGCTGATTCTTGAAGCCAAGAATATTCTTTATAGCTCTTCGCAAACAGTTTTCCGAAAAACGGCATAATGTACTTAAAGTACATAAAGTAAGCCTGTCTGAATCCGAACATTTCCGGTTGAGACGTTTCCAGACATACAACCTGGCCGCCCGGCTTCACTACACGTCTCATCTCTTTCAATACAGTTAAGTAATCAGGGACGTTGCGGAGTCCGAAGCCAATGGTGACATAATCAAATGTATCATCATCAAAAGGAAGCTCCATCGCATTTCCATGCAGCAGTTCGATTTGGCAGAATCCGCCGTCTTTTACTTTCTGCTGGCCGACACTCAGCATATTTTCACTGAAATCCAAGCCCTTGATCTCGCCGCTTTTGCCGGCCGCTTTTGCAAGAGCGATCGTCCAGTCAGCCGTTCCGCAGCATACATCGAGTGCTTTGGCGCCTTCTTTTACATCCATGATGCGCATCGTTTTATCGCGCCATTTTTTATGCTGCTGAAAACTGATGACAGAGTTCATTTGGTCATAGTTTTTATATATTTTTTCAAATACTCCGTGTACGCGCTGTTCTTTTGAGTCCTGCATAATGGTTTACCCTTCTTCCACTTTCTGATGATAGGTTTGATCTTGGCTGATTGTCTTCAGACGGTTTAATAAAATGTTCTGAATAGGAGAATTTAGAGGCAAAAGTGACTCAACGCTGTTTTTCGCTTTTTTAAAACAATCTTCTAATATCTCTTCTTTTGTTTTTCCAAGCTGTATAAAACTGCCGATCACGTCCAGAAATGTATCATTCCCGTTCATAAGCCGCTTAAATACAAAAAAATCACTCGCCAGCTTTTTCCAGCGCGGAAGGTTGAAGTGTTCTGCCACACGATGGAATAAAGCTGATTCAACGATGCCGACACTTTCGAAAAAATCGTTTTCGTCCTTGAAAGAACGGTCATATAGGCGGATTTTATGTTCATTGATTTCTTTGATAGCTGTAGCAAGCGTCCGAATCATGTAGATATCCTTCATTTCAGATAGTAAAGAGTAGTACAGCCCGCTGAAATAATCGCCCGCGAGAACAGTCAATTGGCGGTTTTTGTTTTCGTCTCGTTTTATGACTCTAGCTGTCGTCACTTCATCATGGGTATCAAGGGCGCTTTGTACAAGCATCGCTGTTACAATATAATTTTCTCTGTCGTTGTTTTTTATGTCTGCTTCTTCAAATAAAGCATGAAAAAGAAGAAGCTTATCCTCATCAATTTTCGGCGCAGAAATATGCTTCGCTAAATAAGGATGAGACAGCTTTTGTTTTAATTTTGTGTTCAAATTGGCTAAAGTTCCGTAGATGTCTTGCAAAAATATCACCCTTGTCCCCAAATTCACATTTATTTCTTAATCTATGTAAGAGTCTTATCTTTTCATTCGCTTACGCAGATATCATTATAGCATAAAAAAAAGAAATTGGCTGTATCCTCCCGCTGTTTGCGAGCATTTGCTTTTAACAGCGGGGACAGCCAGCTTATTTTTTTTCGCTTTTCATTTCTCCGTACGCGGTTTGAATCAGTGCCTCTCCTCTGACTTTGATGGCAGAAGTATGTTCTGTAAACTGAGCGATGATCACTTCTCCCTTGTCGAGTTTTTCGGAATGGTGAAACTTTGTGTCTGTTCCTCTTGTCAGGCCGATCACATTTACTCCATCCTCAACCGCTTTAATGACGACAAAATCACTTGAATGCTTTTGATTCATTTATAGCACCCTCTATCTTTATTAGTCCTGACGTTTAATATGCTCCAGTACTTCTGCACGGGCAGCGGCATCATCTTTAAAAACGCCTCTGACTGCTGAAGTGACAGTTTTTGCACCCGGTTTTCTTACACCGCGCATCGTCATACACATGTGTTCTGCTTCAACCACAACCATTACGCCATGCGGGTCAAGCGTTTCTACGATGCTTTCCGCGATTGTCGAAGTGATGCGTTCCTGAAGCTGCGGACGCTTTGCAACGGCTTCAACGG
Organism: Bacillus sp. F56; assembly: GCF_001748205.1. Classification (NCBI taxonomy): domain Bacteria; kingdom Bacillati; phylum Bacillota; class Bacilli; order Caryophanales; family Bacillaceae; genus Bacillus; species Bacillus sp. F56. The sequence goes on along the minus strand of NZ_BDFC01000006.1, from coordinate 94,693 downwards.
CACGTGCCAGCTTGCTGAGTCCTGTGACCTTTCCGCCTCGCGGTATATATGCAACATGTGCTTTTCCATAAAAGGGAACCAGGTGATGCTCACACATAGAATGAAACGCGATATCTTTTACAAGAACAAGCTCCTCATGGTTTTCACCGAAGATAGTCTGGAAATGTTCTTTTGGATCTTCATTCAAGCCGGAGAATACTTCGGCATACATCTTTGCGACTCTTTTCGGAGTATCAAGAAGCCCTTCTCTATTCGGGTCTTCTCCGATCGCTTCTAAAATTTGACGAACAGCTTGTTCGATTTGCTCTTTATTAACTTCTTTCATGTTCTATGTCCTCCACCAATGAATACATTTAATTTCGATTCTAGCACACATGCCCCGCTAAAAGCAAAGTGAATGCCCTGTCAGGAAGCCCATGCTCTTGAAATATGAAAAGCCCCTTAGAAAGGGGCTTTTCTGTGAAGAAATAAAGTGTATGTAAGCTAGATGCATACACGATCTATATTCACAATTATTTTCCGGCAACTGCGTCTTTAAGCGCTTTACCTGGTTTGAAAGCAGGTACTTTGCTTGCAGGAATTTCGATTTCTTCACCTGTTTGAGGGTTGCGTCCTTTACGTGCAGAACGTTCACGCACCTCGAAGTTACCAAAACCGATCAGTTGGATTTTATCACCGTTTTTAAGTGCATCTAAGATCGTATCAAAAACAGAGTCAACTGCTTTTGTAGCGTCTTTTTTAGACAATTCGCTTGCTTCTGCAACCGCATTGATAAGTTCTGTTTTGTTCATGCCTTTCACCTCCTCCCAAAAGGAATACATTCAGTTCGTTTATTATCATTTCTTCACAGTTCAGTCTGATTCTAAACCTGTCTCAGAAAAAAATAAGAGCAGGCAAGAGAAAGACAATTAAACGGCTTTTTAAGAAAAACTACACTCTGAGGAATGTTTGTCCAACAAAGTGAAGAATTTCTGTATGTAGAGTAACACATATAAAAAGCCATATCAAGCATTTTAAAGCGTCAATCCCTTGCTCGTCAAGGATTTAACGTGATTTATCGAACAAATATTCCTTTTTTTACTTTTTTCATCCTATTCCTTGATCCTTTTCCATTATTAAGAGCAAAGAAAAAAGACCTCCCATTCTATAAAGAGGTCTACCGGTATTACAGGATAATGGCGATTAAGCCGCCAGAGCCTTCGTTGATGATTCTTTCTAACGTTTCTTTTAATTTATACCGTGCGTTTTCAGGCATGAGTGACAGCTTCGCCTGAATCCCTTCTCTCACAATTGAGCTCAGTGACCTTCCGAATATATCGGAATTCCAAATGGAGAGCGGATCATCCTCAAAGTCCTGCATTAAATAACGTACAAGCTCTTCACTTTGTTTTTCCGTTCCAATAATCGGGGCGAATTCGCTTTCGACGTCAACTTTGATCATATGGATCGACGGAGCGACAGCTTTCAGCCTCACACCGAATCGCGAGCCCTGTCTTATAATTTCCGGCTCATCAAGACTCATATCAGCTAAAGCAGGCGCTGCGATGCCGTATCCCGTCTGTTTGACCATTTTTAAGGCCTCAGACACTTGATCATATTCTGTTTTCGCATGGGCGAAGTCTTGCATGAGCTCAAGCAGATGGTCTCTTCCTCTGATTTCAACGCCCACAACTTCTTTCAGGATTTGATCATATAGATGATCAGGCGCATACAAATCAATTTCTGCCACCCCTTGGCCCAGCTCAATTCCGGCTAAGCCGGCACTTTCAATGAACTCAAACTCGCTAAATTGGCCGACAACCCTGTCTACGTCCCGGAGCCGTTTAATATCCTTAACCGTTTCCTTCACGGACTCCTGATAGCTTTCACGCAGCCAATGGTTTTCTTTCAGCACCATTACCCAGCTTGGGAGATTGACATTCACTTCAAGCACCGGAAACTCGTAGAGGGCCTCTCTGAGCACACTCAGCACATCTGATTCCCGCATGCTCTCTACACTCATTGCCAATACCGGGATATCATATTTTTCGCTTAAATCCTGGCGCATAGCCTCCGTTTCCGGGTGATATGGCCTGACTGAGTTGATGACCATAATAAAGGGTTTGCCAACCTCTTTCAGCTCTTCAATGACTCTTTCTTCAGCCTCTATATAGTCACTTCTGGCGATATCTCCAATGGTGCCGTCTGTCGTAATGACAACTCCTATGGTCGAGTGTTCTTGAATGACTTTTCGTGTGCCGATTTCAGCAGCCTCATGAAATGGGATCGGTTCTTCGTACCAAGGCGTGTTGATCATCCGCGGCCCGTTTTCATCTTCATACCCTTTAGCGCCGGGCACTGTGTAACCTACACAATCTACTAATCTTATATTCACATCGAGTCCGTCTGACACATGAACAGACATCGCCTGATTCGGAACAAATTTAGGCTCTGTAGTCATAATTGTTTTGCCGGCTGCGCTTTGCGGCAGTTCATCCTGCGCTCGGGCCCGGTCTGCTTCGTTACTGATATTCGGGAGCACCACAAGCTCCATAAATTTTTTAATAAACGTGGATTTTCCTGTACGGACAGCACCTACGACTCCTAAGTATATATCGCCTCCTGTTCGTTCAGCGATATCCTTGAAAATATCGACCTTTTCCAAGTGATCCCCTCCCGGACTTCCTATCCTTATCAATTTTATTAAGCTCTTTCAATCAAACACAGGACACTATATGTGTATGACGTTGTCCTATTTGAATATGACATCTTTAGAAAATTTCTCATCCTCAATCTATTAAAGTATAAAAAAACCTTTCTCCCTATTTGTATGCAAGGGAGAAAGGTTCATTCCTTTTTCATATCATTTTCTAAAAAAACAGGTTCCTGCTTGTCATTTACCGTATATTTCACAGAAAACGCGGGGACAAAGGGGGTTTCTTGCCAAATTATATCCTGGATTTCAGTCCCGGGTTTAAACGTTTTTTTGTTTTTTTTCAGGCAAGAAGCCAGCTCAGTCCGGTAATCGGCATATATTTCTCCGTCTCCATCAATCATAAGCGGCAAGGAATCCCCTGAGATTGGGCTTGTCACTGTAAGAGAGCTTCCATCCCCCAGCTTCTTCTCATCGAGTGTAAATAAATCATGTGATAGCACATCCTTGTAAGGCGGATATTGATGCTCCTGACGGTACATTTGGATACGCAATTTCACATCGCGAATTTTTTCAGCCATCTTCAGATCAATTAATTTAACAGTCGGATCGTTCTCTACGTCAACAAGCACGTATTGATAGTCTCCCCCGCTTTCATATGCCGTACTCGGAGGTTCAGCTATGTATCTTGGCGCTAACCGGTTAAAGTCTATCGGATATTTTTGATATAGCGGTGTCGACATATCTTTGGTTTGAATTGGAAGCAGCCCTCCATTTGCCTTTTGAAATTCATCAACAGCAGACTGAACCTGCTGCAGCTGGTCTTGATAAGGAATGGCATGCACACTGCTTTTCCGTTCATCCGGATACAAACAACCGGATAAAAACACGACTGCCGCAAAAATGATAGCGCACTTCAGTTTACCCATACAGCACTTCCTTTTACAGCTTTATTCATTGACAGGGCCGCTAAAAACCACGACAAACACAATAATTCCAGATATGAGCATACACATGTAAGCGAATGATGAAATCGTAATCTTCAAAAAACGGTTTTGGCACTTAAAGCGACTGAAATAGATGGAAGCGACAGCCAGAAACATCAAACCCATGGACCCTAGAGCAAACCACATTTTCATCAATGCCAGATTCAATGACGTGCGCCTCCCCGATATGTATGATGTAAGCGTTATATTTTATTTTAATATACAGCACCGGAAAAGATCAACCAGATTTTCCATCCTTTGATAGAACAAAAAACTGAAGCAAAGAGGGGGACCTTCGCTTCAGTCAACTTGACTATATTCACCTGCACGTTTAAGAAACACTCTCTTGGACTTCGATGCTATAGTATGCGACTTGGCATACAGATGCATCCTCTATTGCCTAAATCGGCAAAATGTTTCAGGAGATCCCAAGACTTGGGTATTCTTCTGTTTTTCGGGCTTTCGTTCAATTAAGATATGCGATTCATTATACGATTGACACTTTTACTTCACTTGATTTTCAAACGTATTTACTAAATCCTCCATCTCGTGGGTTTTCCCTCTCGCCATTAAAGATTCAACAGCGGTTTCCACTTTTTGTCCGTTGAATAGAACCTGATGGAGCGCCTCTGTAATCGGCATTTTGACATCATATTTCTTCGAAAGCTGGTAAGCCGCTTTCGTCGTTCGGACGCCTTCGACTACCATTCCCATCTCTTCAAGAACGTCTTCAAGCTTGTACCCTTTTCCGAGCAAATTGCCTGCACGCCAGTTTCTGGAATGAACACTTGTGCATGTCACAATTAGATCGCCTACTCCTGTCAATCCAGAAAACGTCAAGGGATTCCCGCCCATTTTCGTTCCGAGTCTCGCGATTTCGGCAAGTCCGCGTGTAATCAAGGCAGCTTTGGCGTTGTCACCGTACCCTAAACCGTCTGTAATTCCTGCAGCAAGGGCGATAATATTTTTTAAAGCCCCTCCGATTTCAACTCCGATAACATCAGGATTTGTGTACACCCGAAAATTGTGATTAATAAATAGATCCTGCACCTCTTCCGCTGCTTTCATGCTTTTTGAAGATGCAGTAACAGTTGTGGGGTGCCGCAGCCCTACTTCTTCCGCATGACTCGGACCGGAAAGGACAACGATATCTTTTCTGGCATCACTCGGGAGCTCTACTTCCATAATTTCAGAAATGCGCAGGAGTGAATCCGGCTCTATCCCCTTGCTGACATGGACAAAGACTGCCTTTTTCGTTATAAAAGGGACAGCCTGCCTCAGCACTTCCCGAATCGCTTTTGTCGGAACCGCAACGATAATGACATCTGCGTCTGCCACAGCCTCTTTCATATCTGTTGTTCCTTTAATGGATGTAGACAGCTTAACATTCGGCAAATAATCCTTGTTTTCATGCAACTCATTAATTTGATGAATTAAATCTGCACGGTGAGCCCACACACACACTTCATTTCCATTATCAGTTAGAACTAAAGCCAGTGCTGTTCCCCAACTCCCCGCTCCAAGCATTGTGACTTTTTTCATGTTTGATTCACACCTTTTTATTTTCTAGCTCTTGCAAATATTTTGATTGGTGTCCCCTCAAAACCGAACGCGTCTCTGATTCGGTTTTCTAAAAACCGTTCGTATGAAAAATGCATCAATTCCGGATCATTTACAAACACAACGAAGCTTGGCGGCTTCACCGACACTTGGGTCGCATAGTAAATTTTCAAACGCGAACCGTTATGAGTCGGTGTCGGATTCATTGCCACAGCATCCATGATGACATCATTTAAGACATTCGTTTGAACTCGAAGTGAATGATTTTCACTTGCTTTGATAATCGCAGGCATCAGCGTATGAATCCGTTTTTTCGTTAAGGCAGACATAAATAGGATTGGCGCATAATCCAAAAATTGAAAATGATCGCGAATATTTTCTTCAAATTCTTTCATCGTGCTCTCATCTTTGTCAACAGCATCCCATTTGTTTACGACGATTACGACGGCCTTGCCCGCTTCGTGTGCATAACCGGCGATACGCTTGTCCTGTTCAATAATGCCTTCTTCGCCATCAAGCACAACCGCCACGACTTCTGAGCGGTCAATCGCTTTCAGCGCCCGCAGTACACTATACTTCTCAGTCGTTTCATAGACTTTCCCTTTTTTTCGCATACCTGCAGTATCGACAATGACAAACTCCTGCTGGTTGTAAGTAAATGACGTATCAACAGCATCTCTTGTCGTTCCAGCCACGTTGCTGACAATAACGCGTTCTTCGCCGAGCATGGCGTTCACAAGTGAGGACTTTCCGACATTCGGACGTCCGATCAGACAGAATTGAACAACTTCCTCATTGTATTTCGTTTCTGGAATGTTTTTAAAATGCTCTGCAACGGCATCCAGTAAATCACCCAGTCCGAGTCCGTGTGTTCCCGAAATTGGATATGGCTCGCCAAAGCCTAGCGAATAAAAATCATAAATATTCGCTCTCATTTCTGTGTTATCCAGTTTATTAACCGCTAAAACAACAGGCTTTTTTGTGCGGTACAAAATTTTCGCTACTTCTTCATCAGCAGCTGTCACGCCTTCACGGCCGTTCACCATAAAAACGATCACGTCCGCTTCATCCATGGCGATTTCAGCCTGCTGGCGAATTTGAGCTAAGAACGGCTCATCACCGATATCAATACCGCCCGTATCAATCAAATTAAAATCATAATTCAGCCATTCAGCCGAGCTGTATATCCGATCCCTTGTCACGCCAGGGGTATCTTCTACTATTGAAATTCTTTCTCCCGCAATCCGGTTAAAGATTGTGGATTTTCCTACATTTGGTCTCCCGACAATGGCTACGACAGGTTTACCCATAGTACCCTTCCTTTCGATCCAGCCGCTTTCATTTTTACATAAATTTTCAACCGGTTATTAAAATCATTTTATTCACTTTTATGAAAAGAAACCCTTCTGAGGAAGGGCTTAACTCATTTATTATATCAGTTTTTACTGGGATCACAACTATTCTTAAAAATGTTTCACGATCAAATACACGTCATCTCCGATTCTATGCGCTATTCCATCAAGGATCGCCTCAAGATTTTTAGCGAAAAGCTCCATCTCCTTTTGGTCATTGCAAAAAAAGACAGGCGCTCCCCCTGCAGCCCGGTTTCGATTTGTCGTAATCACAGACAAAATCACTTTCGTGAGAGATTCACTCATCCTATCACCTTATCCTGATTCTTGATAAACTCTGTCGGCATTCTAATCGCATTTTCCAGGGTTGGAACATTGCTAATAATCTGTACTGCCGTTTCGGGGTGGTGAATTTGCGGCAGAACAAAAACTGCCACTCTCCCGTCATTTAAATCCCGTTTTGCAATTGGGGTCAGAGACGGCTCTCCTGAATCTCGATAAACCCCGAGCACATTGGAAACATCAAATAAAATCGCCTGACGCTGCCCTAAATTGGCTATCGTCGCTGCTGAATTAAAGTTTTTTGGCGTTAAAATAAAGCCCATGCCATGCTTTAAAATCATCTCCTGTTTCTCTGGAAGCCCGATATTCATCATATAAATATTATCAACAAACAAGCCCGGACCGTCAAAGCGCGGCTTTATGTACTCGATGTCTACAATATCCTTTAACACACTGCCAGACATAAATTTCATGGCCAGTAAGAAACAAACGACAGCCGCTATGACTGCAGCCCAGATGGATAAAAACACATACGCGGAAGTTGTCAAAAGTGCTGTAAAGATCACAATATAATTTCTGCTTTCAAACGCAATAGCAATCCCCTCAATATATGTGCTTCCCCTCGAGACAAGTTCATACGAATCCATTTGCGTCAATGTGTTCCGCTCCATGTTTCGAACATCTCTAAATTGCGTCGCTGCCAACGTTAAAAATGTGATGGCCGTAAATTCCTGCTGCAAAAGCGCCGGCATAATAATTGCACCTAAACCAGCCGCTATCATCCCCAGAGCGATATGAATCACTTTCCCATGAATATAAGTCGGATACTGGCGATAATCCGTTTTCAGCATATAAAGCCTTGTTGCAATACCGGCGATGACCCCCGCAATAATCGGATAAATGTAATCACTCATGACATTTTGGTAGCTCCTTTGTTGGATCTTTTGCTTTTCTGACCAATCTGGCTTGCGAGCTGTTCGTATTTAGATATGCCAAACAACAATATCATCCCCGCAGAACACGCATTCAGCCATTGAAAGCCGCCGACAGCCAAAGCCCCGGCCAACTTTTGAATCACAAATGAATACACAAGTTCGCCTTGGCACATTCCGAGGACAAATAAGGCAAGCTGCTTCTCAAAATCCCTTTCAACAGAAGCTGTCAAAAGCACTATTAATATAACGGCAGCCCACTCAGGTTTTATGATGAACCAAACCGGGTCATATAATGCAAAAAGATAAACAAACGCATACGCGGCAACAAGCGTCAGACAGACTAGAATGTAACGGAAACGATACACTCCCAAATACCCGGCATAGACACACCCGCAAACGAAAAACATCATATATGCAGCATTAAGGGAAAAATATAAAGCGATGTCATGTATGCTAAGAATAATATTAGTTAAAATAAAGACAGAGACGGCAAATCGTCTTTTTGTCTTTTGGATAATAAATGTTGTCAGAACCCACAGAAACCACATTGACCAATAGTAATAAAATTGTTCCATTTTACACTTCCTCCATATTTACAGTATGGAGTCCAAGCGCATTTTTTAAACAAACTCTCTCACAATTAAGGAGTATGATCATGGGAAAAGACAGACAGGAAAAAAAACTCAAAGCTTCAGGAAGAGTCGAATCAGACCGCGACCAGTCCATTCACTATGACGGAGCGACAAGCCTTGAACAAAACGGAAGATTCAAAAAACGAAAATCGTAATACGAAAAGCCCAAACCACATATGGTTTTGGGCTTTTATCATTTATCGCACACTATAGCTTGATGTATTGACCCCTCTTTCTGTGAGCCAATGATGGGTTTCACCTTTGATCACAAGAGGGGCCTTTTGTAAATCGGCAATCGTACTGGCGCCCAGCACGGTCATAATCATCTTTAATTCCTCAAGAATCAGCTGAATCTCCTCAAGCAGTCCTTCCTCACCACTGTCAGTCAGCGCTTTTAAAAAATGCCCTGCCATTCCGGTACAAGAGGCTCCCAGCGCAATTGCCTTTGCCACGTCAAGTGCATCCTGCAGGCCGCCAGAGGCGATCATGGTGCTTGCGGGAAACTCAGAGCGGATTTCCGCCAAACTTGCAGCTGTTGAAATGCCCCACGAATTAAAAAAGGTGATTTGCCGCTGCCTTCGGAGATTTTCAATTTTGGAGAAATTCGTCCCCCCATAACCGCCAATGTCAACAGCTGCAGCACCAGCTTCATACAGCTTCCCTGCTGATTCTTTGCTCATACCGAATCCGACTTCTTTCACAATGACTGGTACACTGACATGACTGCAAATTTGTTCAATACGTTCCAGTGCTCCACTAAAGCTTCTGTCTCCTTCAGGCATCACAATTTCCTGAATCACGTTGAGGTGGATCTGCAGTGCGTTTGCTCCAATCATCTCAACTGCTTCCTTTGCCTGATCAGCCGTTGCCTCGCTTCCCAGGTTGGCAAAAATCAGCCCGTTTGGGTTTTCCTTTCGAACTATTTCATAGGAAAGACGCTCTGATGGATCTTTTAATGCTGACATTTGCGATCCCACAGCAAGAGGAATTCCAGCCTGAGAAGCCGCTCGCGCAAGCGATTTATTAATCTCATATGTAAGTTTTCCGCCGCCGCCAGTCATTGCATTGATAAAAATCGGCGAACTGCTTGAAAGTTCGCCGATTTTTGTGGAAATATCTACTTGTTCTAATGCAAGATCGGGCAGACTGACGTGAACAAACGTAATATCATCAAGACCTGTTTCCCGCTTTTGGCCGGTGGACAAGGCATGATTGATGTGTTGTCTTTTTCGTTCTGCTCGAGTCACGTTTATCACCAGTTATTTTAGTTTATTCAGCTTATCTCCGATCAGATCTCCAAGCTGGAAGCCAGTGCTTGTTTCTTCCTTCGCTTGATATTGACGGTAATCTTCCTGATCAGCTTTAGGCGTTTCTTCAAGTTCACGCATGCTTAATGAAATGCGCTCCTCATTTTCATTCACATCAAGAACCTTCACTTTTACAGTCTGTCCTTCTTCAAGGACTTCATGCGGCGTGCCGATGTGTTTATTGGAAATTTGAGAAATATGAACGAGACCTTCAACACCTGGAAGGATTTCAACAAAGGCACCGAAGCTTACAAGACGCTGTACAGTTCCTTCAAGCACATCGCCAGGCTTCACTTTTTCGCCGATTTGGCTCCAAGGTCCAGGCAGTGTATCTTTGATTGATAATGAAATACGTTCATTATCGCGGTCAACCGATAGCACTTTCACTTTTACTTCTTGTCCCTCTTCAACAACGTCAGACGGTTTCTCTACATGAGAGTGAGAAAGTTGTGAAATGTGCACAAGTCCGTCGATGCCGCCGATATCAACAAACGCGCCAAAGTCAGTCAGGCGCTGCACTTTGCCATCAAGTACACTTCCAACTTCAAGAGACTGAAGAAGTTCCTGTTTTTTATTCGCTTGTTCACTTTCAACAACGGCACGGTGTGAAAGGATCACGCGGTTTTTATCACGGTCAAGCTCTACAACGAGCAGAGACAGTGTTTTTCCTTTATAGTCAGTGAAATCTTCAACGAAATGTGCTTCAACAAGCGATGCCGGAATAAAACCGCGAACGCCGATATCAACGACAAGGCCGCCTTTCACGACATCTTTTACTTCAGCTTCAAACACTTCTTTTGTTTCAAATTTTTTCTCAAGGTCTTCCCAAGCGCGGTCTGCATCAACAGCACGTTTAGATAAAATCAAAGCATCGTCTTCCACTTTTGTTACTTTCAGGTCAAGCTCGTCGTCTACTTTAACAACATCCGATGCTTTCTCTACATGAAGACTTGATAATTCACTGATTGGAATAATACCGGATTGTTTAACATTGATAATTTCTACATCTACATGCTTGTCCTCTACCTTTGTGACAATCCCTTTAACTACATCTCCAACCTCTGGCACTTGAACATCAATTTGATTCATTTCCTCTGTCATTTGAATAACCTCCTTGGTCCAAACCTACACAGCTTAATTAAAACGGTTTGAAAGCTGAACATATAACATGCCCGCTTTTAGCCGAATATGTATTAAAGAATCATCCAAAAAAGTTTTTTGAATGATCAATAAAAAGTTTTATTAGTATTAACTTCTAATAAAAGGACAGGTTTGTCAAGCAATAACATTCTATCTTCGTTGAAAAATTCAAAAAAAGTGGCATTTGCCATCCTCAGCGGGACTTTTGCTCCACCGCATCGAGGATTTTATCAGCTACCTCTTGAATGGAAAGCGATGTCGTGTCGATTTCAAGAGCGTCTTCTGCTTTACGCAGCGGAGATACTTCACGCTCAGAATCAAGCTTGTCTCTTCTTGCAATTTCCTCAATTAATGTTTCGTAGTTGACATCAAAGCCTTTTTTCACATTTTCTTCATAACGGCGTTTCGCTCTCTCTTCAACAGATGCCAAAAGAAAGATTTTCACCTCTGCATTTGGCAGCACGTGAGTTCCAATATCACGACCATCCATGACAACGCCGCCTTTTTCCCCAAGCTGCTGCTGGCGTTTCACCATTTCTTCTCTGACACTTCTATGCTTGGCCGCAATTGAAACCTGGTTGCTGACTTCATCTGTTCTGATCGCCTCAGTTACATCAGTGCCGTTTACAAGCACTTTTTGTCCTTCTTTTGTCGTAATCAGTTCAATGTCAGTCCGCTTTAATAGCTCAGCCAATTTTTCTTCATTTGTCAGCTCAACGTTTTCTTGTAAAGCCGCGTACGTTATCGCCCGGTACATTGCTCCTGTATCAATATATATGTACGATTTTTTCTCAGCCACAATTTTGGCGACAGTGCTTTTCCCTGCAGCTGCCGGGCCGTCGATTGCAATCGATAATTTCTTTTCCATAATTCCTCTCCTTGCTCTTTTCTCCTCTATGGATTGTATCATGAACTTTATGAAAAAGGGTGAAAAATTGATGAATAATTAATGTTTGAACGTTTCAATCCTATTGTTTTCCGCCATTTTATCCACCCCTTCATATTGAATCACTTTTGATACGTATGGTTCAATATGCTGATAGTGAAAAAGAAATTGGACACCAAGTAAAATGATGGCCTGAATGAACACTAATTTGATCAGCAGCCGTTCAAATGTTTTCATTGGAGCACCTCCATTACTAATAGTATGGAAGTGTTTGACGATGTTTATTCCATTCGGGCTTTTCTTCTCTTTTTTAACTGGCGCCGAATGCAGTATTGAAGCAGAGCCTGCTGGTCACTTGCTGCAATTTCTGAATACTCTAAAGTCATTTTGCGTTTTCCTGACTTTGGGTCATCAAAGAGACGTCTGACAACCGCTTCTGTTTCTATTTGACGTGTGTGCTCCTCTTCAGAAAGACAGATGATCAGGCGCAATGATTCCCCGGCTTGAAAAGAACGTCCATCAGCTAAAACCACGGCGATGCCGCCTGCACTAATGTTATAGGATAGTGTGCGGAATTCTTCTTCATTTGCCGGCTGAATTTGCACATCTAATACCGCATCAGTTCTTACATACTGGCGGCGCTGGATTCTTTTCAGTTTTTCACGGGGAGGCACTTCAAGACAGATCATTTGAAGTTTGTCCTTCACTTTGCCTTTTATACGGCTTGTAAAGCGGTAAGGAACTTCGTCTTTCCCCACAAACTCTACCGTTACTTCCATATCATTATGTAAAATCACAGTTCGCCCTGTAACTACATCAACCGGATACGCGATCAAAAGCTCATTGTTTTCGATGCTTACCGCCTTAGTTTTTGCCTTTTTCAATTCATTTTCTTCTATATATTCTAAAAGTACATTTTCTCCAATCTCTATCATTGACTTCACTCTTTCGTATTCATTATACTCACGTTTTTATTAAAGCACGTAATGAAAAAAAGGAAAAGACTTTTAGTCCTTTCCTCCTGTTTTTTATAGGTCTTTATATATAGGTTCTGCATTTTTTAATTTTTCAACCTTTTCTTCTGTGCCATCATTGGCATTTATATACATTCTAAATGTGTCATTTTCAATGGTTCCGAGCATTTCATAGCATAACACTTCTTGACCAAGTTCATTTGTAATTAAAGCGAGCCTTGTTTCTCTCACTTGTACATTTTTATTTAATTTAGATTTTGCCTCTGCTTCAGTAATTGCCGGCTCAGGTATAGTTCTTTTTCTGTGGGATGTTAGGAAGTCTCTTGCTGAAAAACCGACAACCTCACCGTCATCCAAGGCCACTTTCATGCGGATTGCCTCCGGGTACATCCGGACTTTATTTTCAACAGGGACATATGAAAATACGCCGATTTTATCATATTGGGCACTTTCATCAATTTCCAAATCATCTGTTTCAAATCCGTTTTTCTTTAAAAATGCGAGCGCTCGGTTCGATCCGTCATTCAAACTGATTTTCTGGTTTTTCACTTCTCTGTTTTGGATCAAATATACCGGATGCCCGCCCTTCTTCGTGATATCCATATAAATCGCTGCTTTATGGTCTGGGTCTTTCATGCTGATGCTATATACATCGCGATTTGTTTTTTTTCCGCTCTTTACCACCTTAATTGAATAATTGTCATCAGGGGCAAAGCGCTCAGCAATTTGTTTTGCTTCCTGTTCGGAAATTTGTTTTCCCTTCAGGTGGCTGAAACCCTTTTCTTCTTTTTTCGTGCTGGTGAAACTTGGGCCAAGGTCAGTGCCGGTGGAGAATGCACCAACATTCTTTTCGACAGTTTTAAAGCTGTTGATAATTGTATTGTCACTTTGTTTTTCGTCTGAAGCCAGTGCCATTTCTACGTCCATCCAGCGAAGGTTTTTGCTCATGACAAGGTGCTGAACATGGCGCAATTCATTTTGGATATCTTCAGACTGCTGATAAAGCTTATTTAGTGATGTATACTCGTTTTTATCAAGCGGCTTCTGGTCCAAATCTCTGACTGACGTTTTATAGCTGAAATCACCGATCTTTGATAATAGCTCTTCCGTTTTATTAAACGGCATTAATGTAAGCGGCAGCTGACTGACGCTATTATGTGCTTCAGAAGTAATTCTCCACACATCAATCAATGCAGGCGACAGTGATTTTTGGCTGTTCATGGCAAGTGTTGTTCCGATTTTATCATGAAGCTGATCCACCTGATAGGTAAGCTCATGAAACGCCCGCTGATAGTTATTTTCAGCATGAAGAAGAACTGCGTCTTTTTCCTGGTGTTCTTTGTATCCCCAGTAGCCTGTACCGACTATTGCAATACCAAGCACGGCGATTAAAATTCCTCTGATCATTTATCACACCTCTTTTTATGCTTTCTCATATCTGCTACTCACAGAAAATGTGTTTACCGATTCTTTTAATCTGCGGACGCCCCCAAATCCACGGACTTGTAGCCGTATCCGGATTAAAGTAGTAAAGTGCTTCCTCTGACGGGTCCCAGCCATTGATAGCATCCAGCACCGCTTCTCGGGCCGTTTCATTCGGCTGCATGTAAATTTGCCCGTCGGCTACTGCTGTGAAGGCAAGCGGCTCAAAAATAACCCCCGCCACTGAATTTGGAAATAACGGGCTGTTCAAACGGTTCAAAATGACTGCTGCAATCGCAACCTGCCCCTCGTATGGCTCGCCCCGGGCTTCGCCATAAACCGCTTGAGCAAGCAGCCTGATATCGTTGTTGGAAAATCCACCAGGCATGTTCGCTGCTACTGCATCCTGTTTTCTTGCTTTTGCTGGTGTATTGTTTTGCTGTTTATTCGCATTCGCTTTAGGCTGCTGCGTTGTTTTTTCCGCAGGCTGTTTCTGCCTCGCTTCCGCTTGCTGTCTTGCTTTTTGTGTTGCTGCTTTTGACGGTTTCGTCTGATACTTCAGCGGAATTTTTCCGTAATGCGTGAATGTGTTCCCTTTATTGAGCTGTTCCATAACATATTCACGATAATACTTAGATTTACATATTAAGGTATGCTTTGTTTTAGCCCCGACAAGGCCGTCAACCTCTTTTAACCCGAATTGATCCTGAAAATTTCGAACTGCCCAGTATGTTCCCCATCCATAAACCCCGTCAATTTTTCCGTTATAATATCCGTTGTATTGAAGACGCGCCTGAAGCTCGACCACATCATCCCCTGTTGCCCCTCTTTGAATGACCTGATTCGAAAAGGCAGAGATCGTTTCAGTATTAATAAACGTCGTTATTGTAAAGGAAAAAAGGATGAGACATGCCATAATCGATCCTTTGGACTTCATCTTTTCAAGCCTCCTACAGCAAATTTTTAAGTGTAATCGTATTTTCTGTAACGAGGTTATTTTTATACACTCTTTCCTTGTTATCCCTCACAGAACATAAAATCTCTTTTGTAAAAACTGCACACAAAAAAGCCGCACGATTGCTGTGCGGCTTCTATACTTGCATCATATTAACGGAACGGGCTTTTTTCGCTTTACGTAAACCAAACCACCATAAAAATACCATAAATGGAAGCATGTAATAAATCCAATTACTAAGCGCTGTCAGGATAAAATCATATGATCCATGCAAAAGGGATGGGAGAACTAAAGAAAGAACAAGCCACTTCACACGCGCCTTATCAGCGGAAAAGCGCGCTTTTCCGAGGTAAAATCCCATTATCACACCAATCAAGGCATGGCATGAAACAGGCAGGAGCGCTCTGACAAACGCATGCTCCACACCGTGTCCAATTAAATAAAGAATATTTTCGAGGGTTGCAAAACCGAGTGATACACTTGCACCGTACACAATCCCATCATAATGCTCATCAAAATGGGCGTGCGGGTAAACACTGATCATCAGTATAAACCATTTTAATGATTCCTCTAAAAACCCTGAAGATAAAAAAGAAACGAAAAAGCTTCCGCCTCCTACATTCTCTTTTTCAAGTACATACTGGATAAACATTGTGGGAAATACAAGAACAACCCCGAGAAAAAACGACCGAAGCACCATATGTACAGGTTCATTATCATACTGATCTTTTAAATAAAAATAACTTAACAGCGCGATGCCGGGGGCAATTCCTGCAGAGATGATTGCAAACATCAGGCAACCTCTTTCCTTTATATTCCTACGTCTATCCTACCATGTTGTTTATCATTTTACATCTGTCTGCACGTAAAAAAACAAAAAGAGCATACGAATGCATCATATGCTCCTCATCTTTAGTGGTTTTCTCTTTTGGCGATTTCCGCTGCGATTTGCCCTCCATGAAACCTGCCGTTTTCAATAAATATTTCATTTGCATTGTTTCCCGCAGCAATAACCCCGGCAATAAAGACACCTTCAACGTTCGTTTCCATTGTTTCTTCATTGAAAAATGGACGTCCTGTTTCTTTATCAATCTCCACACCAATTTTTTCAAGAAATTGATGGTCAGGATGATAGCCTGTCATGGCAAACACAAAATCATTTTTAATGGTAATGAGCTCTTTCTCTCCGGAACGAAACACAACTTCATCCTCGGTGATTTTTTCGACACAGGCGCCAAATTCCATACGGATTGTACCGTTTCTGACGAGCGCTTCAAATTCGGGCAGAATCCACGGCTTAATGCTTGGCGAATACTCATTGCCCCTATATAAAACTGTGACACGCGCTCCAGATTTCACGAGTTCAAGGGCGGCGTCCACGCTTGAATTTTTCCCGCCGATGACCACAACATCTTTATCAAAATACGGATGGCCTTCTTTAAAATAATGAAATACTTTCGGCAAATCCTCACCGGGTATATTCATATAGTTTGGATGATCATAATAGCCTGTGGCGATGATACAATATGGCGTCGTGTAGGTCTCTTTTGACGTCTCAATAACGAATGCGTTATTTTCTGTTTTCGTCACTTTATGCACCATTTCAAACGCATTAACACGGATGTTTTTCCGTTTAACGACTTCCCGGTAATACGATAAAGCCTGAATTCTGACAGGCTTCCTGTTTTCTGTAATAAATGCCACATCTCCGATTTCGAGCTTTTCACTTGAGCTGAAAAAGGTTTGATGTGTCGGATAATTGTAAATACTGTTAACGACATTGCCTTTTTCGATGACGAGGGCATCAATGCCAATTTGTTTTAGATGAATGGCAGCAGATAGTCCACAAGGTCCTCCGCCTATAATAATTGCTTTTTCTTGAATCATTTCTGTCAACTCCTGCGATTGGCATTTCACTTCATATTTTCTATTTCCGAATAAAAAATCTCCTATTTTATCATAGGAGATTTTTTATTTTTATGCAAATCATCAACTTATATCCAGCCTCTAAAACGCGAAGCTTCAGCCATTTTGCGTACGCCGACCATATATGCAGCTAGCCTCATGTCAATTCTTCGGTTATTAGCCATTTCGTAAATATTGTTAAATGACTTGATCATCATTTTTTCTAATTTTTCTTCTACCTCTTCTTCACTCCAGTAGAAGCCTTGGTTATTCTGAACCCATTCAAAATAAGAAACTGTTACGCCACCGGCACTTGCCAGCACGTCTGGTACAAGCAGAACGTCTCGGTCTGAAAGAATTTTTGTTCCTTCAAGCGTTGTTGGCCCGTTCGCCGCTTCAACGACAATTTTAGCCCGGATATTATGGGCATTTTCTTCTGTAATTTGATTTTCAATCGCAGCAGGAACGAGAATATCACAATCAAGCTCCAGCAGCTCTTGGTTCGTAATGGTATCGTTGAAAAGCTTTGTTACAGTACCGAAGCTGTCGCGTCGGTCGAGTAAATAATCGATATCAAGGCCTTCCGGATCATAAAGTCCGCCATATGCATCTGAGATGCCGACAACCTTTGCTCCCGCATCATGCATGAATTTTGCCAAATAGCTTCCCGCGTTTCCGAAGCCTTGGACAACGACACGCGCACCTTTAATATCGATGCCTTTTTTCTTGGCCGCTTCTTTAATACAGATGGTTACACCTTTTGCTGTCGCAGATTCTCTCCCGTGAGATCCGCCAAGCACAAGCGGCTTGCCTGTAATAAATCCAGGCGAATTAAATTCATCAATTCTTGAATACTCATCCATCATCCAAGCCATGATTTGTGAGTTTGTAAATACATCCGGCGCCGGCACGTCTTTTGTCGGGCCGACAATTTGGCTGATCGCTCTGACATACCCTCTGCTCAGACGCTCCAGCTCTCTAAACGACATATCCCTTGGATCACAAACAATTCCGCCTTTACCACCGCCATATGGAAGATCAATTATGCCGCATTTTAAACTCATCCAAATTGAAAGCGCCTTCACCTCTTTTTCTGTTACGTTCGGGTGAAAACGTATCCCGCCTTTCGTCGGACCGACAGAGTCATTGTGTTGCGCACGATAACCTGTGAAAATCTTTACTGAACCGTCGTCCATACGAACAGGTATTTTTACCGTTAATAGTCTCATCGGCTCTTTTAACAGTTCGTATACCTCTTCGGGATACCCCAATTTTTCCAGAGCCTTATGTATTACGGTTTGGGTTGATTTTAATACATCAAGTTTGTCCTCTTCTGTATGACCGGTGTTTCGATCGGCTGCCATTTGAGTTAACCTCCTAGAATCTTCTGTTTCTCACATGCTCCCTTTCAGAGAATAGTATACACCTTCATCTGATCTGTGCATAGAATAAACGTTATGTTTTTCCATGTTTTTTACCGAAAAAAAAACTGCTGTGAAATCAGCAGTTTTCCGTTGCATTCTTATGAAAAATGAGTTTGTATCATCTCAACGGCATTACCGTCCATTATGAGCTTACCATACTCTTGCAGGCGATAAATCGTTAAAGTTGTCGGATTGCCGTATTCCGCCAGAACCGCCACAACCCCCTCAGCCGTATGTGACCCCAGATCTTCAAGGCTTAAAAAGTACTGCCCGTCATAGTGGTAGACAGTTCCCCCTGTGATACCGATTCGCTGTAAGCTTTCTGAAAGCTGAATGATATCTTCAAAGGAATGGAATTGATATATGATGTCCGCGCTTTCATCAAGCTTGACTTGCATTTCGATGTAATCATCATCATACTCATCGTCTTCTGAATCGGCGTCTTGGTTCTTTGTTACGATCACGACCATCCCTTGTGCTTGGAGAGAATACACTTCCACTGCAATCGGTCCATTCGCTTCAAAGCCGAGCTCTGTATTTGCTTCATTCATCATATCTTTAAATAACTGGTGGACTTTAAATGAGTCCTTCCAGAGGTCTTCTTTTGTCAATCCCCGGTCTGTCAAATCATCGAGGGTTAAAAAGATTTTGATCTTATTATAATTCAGACGCTCAAGCCGCATAACGTTCCCTCCTGCCTCTACTTGCACACAAATCATATAACACATTATATGAGATGATGAGTCATAGGTTCTTAATTGTTATCAGTTTACACTGAGTTCACTAGTAAGACAAGCACAATGCAGTTTTTATTGCCATATGGACTTTTGCTTTTTAGAAGTTACTCTGGTCCGCAAAGAGTCACAATGTGTGTTTCAGGCTCAGCACCTAAACGCAGAGGCACTTTTGTCGTGCCATAGCCGTTGCTGATCAGATAAGCCGCATTTTTAACAATGCCTGTTTTCCCCAGTTCATAAGGGCCAAATTTCCCAAACCTGATCTGACCTCCATGGGTATGTCCGCTGAATATCACATCAATACCGTCCCCTTCATTGATTTGCTCATGAATCTCCGGATTATGACAAACTAGAATATTCAGCTGGCTTTTGTCGAGTTCTTTAATGGCTTCCTCATAATGATCCATCTCCATCCTGATATCATCAACCCCGGCAATCGCAATCGTATGGCCGTTGTACGAAAACGGAACTGACTCATTCCTCAGAATGATGACACCGTGCGCTTTGAATATGGAATACAGCTTATGCTGTTTGACTTCATAATCATTATTCCCCCACACAAATACAACAGGAACTCCTAAATCAGCGAGCCTTTTGATGTTTTCCTCAATTCTCGCAATAGGCACCCCGCCCTCAGCTAAATCTCCGCCGATGATTACGAGGTGAGGGGCATGGCTTCGCGCTTTTTCCAAAAGGTCTTGATCGATAAGACGTTTGTGAATATCCGAAATAAAAAAGATGGTAAGTGGCGGCTTGCCCTTCATTTTTGATAAAGGAAACGTATGTGTTTTTAAATGGTTGCCTTTTGCAGTTGAATACATTTTTGCCGTCATTGCCGCTGCCGCAACAGTCAGCACACTGGCAATTTTCACTGATAGCTTCATAAAAACTCTCCATTCTTTTTTAGAACTTATCAATAAGACGGACAATAAAAAAAGACGTTTCTACCGTTTGAGAAAACGCCCGATTTTATTTACTTTCAAAATATAGATTAATGTCATATCTGTGCTTCATCATTTGAAAAACAGACTCTCTCGCCTTCCATTTATCCGGCTGCGGCCAAAGATCAGTGCTTTTCTGAATAATTTCGCATCTCAGTTTATGGAAATCACCCTCAGCTTTTTCTTCCTTTTTCTTAAAGTAATATGAAGTGCAGTATGCAAAAGCAGTTGCCATCATCCAAAATAAATAAAAGGTATGGCTGAGCATTTCTTGAAGTATGAGCTGAGGCGCCGGGCTTTTGACCATAATCATAAGACATAATAAGCCTAAGCAAATAAGTGAAGCCCATCGCCATCTGCGGCATTGCAACGCATAATTTTCAAATTTTTGTTTTCGCTTCACCAGTGCATGGAGCATCTGTTTGGTCGGCGCGTCTGTAAACTGATCCAGCTGATTCCATAAGGATTCCATACGCTTCACACCTTGTCCATTTTCATTGCTACAATATATGAACGTAAAAGAAAAAAAATGCCCTATTCATCCATTAAGGGGATGTCCAAAACTTGTCCGGTGTAAACATCATTTCCATTCAGATGATTATACGCCCGAATTTTTTCTTCTCCTGTCCGGCTTTTATAATACTTCATGGAAATGCGGTATAGCGTTTCTTTCTTTTGAACGGTGTGCTTGACAATGCGATTCGGCTCAGGTTGAGCTGGCTCAGCCGGCTTCTGTTGCTGTTCTTGCCGTTGTACTGTTGATTGGGAAGAGGAAGCAGCCGCGGCGGTTGCTTCCTCCTTATTTGCCGAGTCTTCTTTTTCCGCTACAGCAGTCTGTTTTTGATCAGCAGCTGATTTTGCCGGCTCTTTCGCCTTTGAATCCTCAAGCTTTTTTTTTGACTCCTTTTGCAGTGCTGTCTCTTTGGTGTCTTTAGTGTCGGCATTTTTTTTATCCTCTGATTTCGGGACAACCTCGTATTTGCTTTGGCTGCTGTCGATAAAAACATCTTCATAATCGTCATGATTATCCGGGTGGCTCTTTAAATAAAATAAGGTAACTAAAACGATAACCGGCACAAATACAAATAGTACAGCGAGTACTGTAAATAATGGCGTTTTTGTTTTGCCTTGCTTTTTTTTCTGTTCTCTTTGATTTTTTACGGATTGTCTTGTCGGGAGGCTTTCACCATCATCATCGACATAATCGTCCGCCAATGCGGCGTTTTGATCTTCATAAAGATTCTGGGCTTTTCTTCTCTCTACTCTCGACATGTTCGTCATGTTTATCCCTCCTCACATGTTCAAAACGAATCTGACAGGCAAACACGGCATCAATGATAAAATGTGCCGTCATCGGAACAAATAAGTTACCGGTCCATTCATACATCAGACCAAGTAAAAAGCTGATTGCTGTCACCATAATAAATAACAGCCATTTTGACAAATACCGAAAGTGCAGAACGGCAAAGATAAGGCTGGCCGCCCATAAACCGATATGAGTCTGCAGCACTCCTCTGAATAACATTTCTTCCGCGAAAGCAATCAGAAGCGTTAAAAATATAATATGAGGGATTGACCTCTTACTGAATATTTTTTTATTGATTCCGCCGTCATCATATAAATGATGTGGGCACCATTTCATTATTGCCATATCGGCTAAAATAACAATAACCGCTATAGAAACACCATACCAGATGATTCGCATATCGTGAATGTCCCAGAGCTTTAATACATTCCGTATATCCTCAAAAAAGAACAGCCCTGCTGCAGCTGCGGCAAAGATGATGAGTAGCTGCGTCAAATATAACTGCTTCAGCATATCACGGTCAGACATATGCTGAATATAATCTTTTTGCTGTTTCAGTTCAGCTCACCTACAGTCTGCAAGCTGAATATCCGGTGCAATTCCGAACTCCAGCTGTTTAATGGCGCCCTTTTACTCCGTTCCCCTATTTGTTCATACAAGGATAAATCAAAACCGCAATGAGAACAGCACGGGAAGTTTCCGGCATCTGGCTCGTACGATTCATCAAAGTAGGTTAACAGTGACTGCCTTAAACAGCCCTCACGCTGAAGCAGAAAAGATACACGGCGCATTTTTTCCAGCTTCAGCTCCATGCGATATGAAATTTCTTTCTTCATCAGTTCAACTGACGTTTTCCCCTGCATAAAGAGATGAATCATCATACGGGCCTGTGTCTCTCCGGCGCCATACTGCAGTAATACGTCACGCAGCCTTCTCTCATCCCGCTCCTCCGTCTTCTCTAGCACACGGATCACGTCGGCTATTTCTTCAGCTGTGACACTCTCCATTTGGATAATCTGCTCCTGCAATTCAAAATCCCCTGGCGCCCGCAGCAAAATGCTGACACTCGGCTTTCCATCGCGGCCCGCTCTGCCGATTTCCTGCATAAAAGCTTCAGCCGTCTGCGGGAGGTGAAAATGAATCACATATCTGATATCAGGTTTATCGACACCCATTCCAAACGCATTCGTACAACATATCACATCAAGCTGGTTATGAATAAACTGCTGCTGAATTAAAATCCTGTCACCCGACTCCAAACCGCCATGGTAAAAGTCTGCTCTGCTGCTCGTTTTGCTTTTAATTTCACCAGCTAATTCCTCGGCCCATTTCCGTGTCGGACAATAAACAATTCCCGGACCTTGCAGGTTTTCAACCAGCTGAATGACCCTATCTATTTTTTCGGCCGCATCCGCCGCATTTTCAACCCTAAGTGCGATATTCGGGCGGTTGACTGAGTTGAGATGCTGGTCAGCATCCTGCAGCTCCAGCAGGTTCATGACATCTTGCAGCGTATCCTTTGTAGCCGTAGCAGTCAATGCCAAAACGGGCGGGTGTCCCAGTATTTTTCTCAGCTGTCCGAGCTTTGAATAATCAGGCCTGAAGTCGTGGCCCCATTCAGATATACAATGTGCCTCATCAATAACAAATAGGCTGATCGGGACGTTTTTCAATTTTTCCAATACATATGGAGACTGCAGGGCCTCAGGGGACAAGTACAAAAATTTATAGCGATGAATATGTTCTAAAACAAATTGTCTTTCCTGTCTGTTAAGCATGCTGTTCAAAGCGGCCGCACGCTTTTCTCCTCGGGCTTTCAGCTGCTGCACCTGATCTTCCATTAAAGAAAGCAGTGGAGAAACGATTAATACCATGCCGTCAAGCATATAACCAGGCAGCTGGTAGCAAAGCGATTTCCCTCCCCCAGTCGGGAGCATTGCAATGGTATCCTTCCCGCTGAGAATACTTCTAATAATGTCCTCCTGCCCTTTTTTAAAGGAAGTAAAACCAAAATAATGATGTAACGTTTGCTGTAATCTACTCATATTGCTGCACCTGCTTTGTCAATGCCAGTCTGATTTGAAAGTAGCTGAACCGCTGCCCCAGACCGTCACGAATTTGTTTGATTTTGTTCGTCCGCATCCGTTTGGCAAACGCTGCAATTTGGATTTGATCTTCTGCTGATACATAGTCATTAATTATAAACGCAGGCTCGTGAAGAGAAATCTCAACAATATGGTCTTCGATCGTCGCTGTTTTCAGCTTTCTGATTTCGGCAATTCGATGTATCGGGAACCCTTGTTTGACCATCTGCCATGTTTTCCTCGTTGACTCTGTCAGGGCATTATCTAAATGCACATCAGAAAGTAGATCCTTTAACAATGCATCTTCACACTCGGGAAGAGAATGAATAAAATAATGTACCGAAGCCCAAAACATGATATAGACATACCATTCATCTTCTTTCAGCGTGTCAGCAAGCTGCCTGCTCGTATAACCGATCCGATCGTGCGAGGTTAAGGAGTAGACAAAAATTTGCGCTGCTTTGTCTTCGATCTTTTTCAAATGCGCCTCAAGCATGGCAAAAAGGCTCCTTGCCATCTCTTTATGATCCGTATGCCGGGACAGGTATTTCTTTACCCAGTGAAGTGTCTTGTAATCCTTTGTGACAGGAATATATCGCCTGCTCCCTTTCTGCTTATGGGATAAGACCTGCACAAGCAGCGAAAGCCTTTTCCAAAGCACGCTGGCAGCCTGCCGATAATGAGCACCGTGGCAATGAACGGGCCAAGGCCGCTCACAAAGGGCATGCCTCAAAACTCCTTCGCCGCTGGCTGTTACTTTGTATGTATCTGTTTCAGACAAAGGTGCGAGATATGAATGCTTTTCAAGCTTGTCAAGCGACGCAGAAATATCGTTTCTCGAACATTGCGCCGCCATTCCAAAGTATTTTGCAGTCTGAAATAAGCCAGCATCTTGAATGGTTTGTGACGATCTCTTGCCTTTGAATAGGTGAAAAACAGCGCTTCCTGACCGTTCCCCGTTTATTTTGCAAAGGCAATCGAGAACCATAATATCGAAGTAATTTAATGACAACCTATTCACCCACATTCTTCCTGACAAAAATCGTTGATTTGCTCTTTTTATTTTAACAGATTTCAAACAGAAATCGACGTTTAAAGTCATCATTAAGGGGGATGTTATGTAGATAACCCCTTATGTGATAAGCATTCTCAATCATTTTTCTGTTGAAATGTGGCAGCAACATCATTACAATAAGTAAGAGGAATAGGTGTTAAATTGATTAAATTATAAAGATTGATCCATTTGTTCCACCAAGAACAATCTGGGAGGTTTTATTCATGGCAAAGTACACAATCGTAGACAAAGATACATGTATTGCATGCGGCGCTTGCGGAGCTGCTGCACCAGACATTTACGATTACGATGATGAAGGCATCGCGTTCGTAACGCTTGACGAAAACAAAGGTGTTGTCGAAGTTCCTGAGGTACTGGAAGAAGATATGATTGACGCATTTGAAGGATGCCCTACTGATTCCATCAAAGTGGCGGATGAGCCATTTGAAGGCGACCCGCTTAAATTTGAATAGAAGTAACAAAAAAAGCTCCCGGCGGGAGCTTTTTTATTTAATGGATATGTGCACTTCGCTGCTGCTCAATCCATGGCTTAAGCTTGATAAAAATAAGTGAGAAAACAACCGTAATCACAATACCTTTTATCATGTTAAACGGCAGGATACCCGCGACGACTGCTGTTTTCAGCGCGCTGTCGGATAATGCCGGTGAATGTAAAAACCACGTGTATGCAGGAAGAATCAGAACATAATTTAAAATACTCATCAAAATGGTCATCGCTGCAGTTCCCAAAAGCAGGCTGACAGCCAAGCCCTTTGCTGAGTTGAGCTTTTTAAATAAGAAAGCAGTCGGCAATATAAAGAGTGTTCCTGCAATAAAATTCGCAATTTGCCCTACAGGAACTCCTGCCATGCTTCCCTGAATGATATACTGAAGAACATTTTTTATCGCTTCTACGGCAATACCCGCCAAAGGTCCGTAAATCAGAATGGCAATAATAGCAGGAACGTCGCTAAAATCGATTTTCAAATAATCCGGAAGACCCGGAAACGGGAAATTTAACAGCATCAAAACAAATGCAATGCTGCTCAGCATACTGACCACAACTAATTTTTTTACTTTCACTTCACTCTCTCCTTTTCGATCACATCTTACTCGAAAACGGAAAGGTCCTTTTCCAGCCAATAAAAAAACCGCTTCATATATAAAAGCGGGGTTTCGAAAATTAGGCTAGGCAAAGAAACGTTTGAAAACTTTAATTTCAAAACGCTTATGAACCTCCATCTTCTCCCATCCAGACTGTACTGTCGGCTCCGGAATCTCACCGAATCCTGCTGTAAAAACAGCTCGCGGGCTTAGAGCCATTGGCTCATCACCGCCGGTAGGGAATTTCACCCTGCCCCGAAGATTGATCATATGAAATTTAGTTCCATTATAAACGATAACTGGTTGGCTGTATAGAGAATTGCTTCAAATTATAAATATTGCCTGTAAGCTGTCAGAACATTGATATATTAGGCTTTACTTTTATCCTTTACTGCGTCAATACACATTGACACTCTTTTGAGAATATGTTAAATTATCAGATATTTAGTTTGTCAATTTAGGAGGAAATCTAACGATGTTTCGAGTATTGGTCTCAGACAAAATGAGCAACGACGGTTTACAGCCACTTATTGAATCAGACTTTATTGAAATCGTTCAAAAAAACGTAGCAGATGCAGAAGATGAATTACATACTTTTGATGCTCTTTTGGTGCGAAGCGCGACAAAAGTAACAGAAGACCTTTTCAACAAAATGACTTCTTTAAAAATTGTCGGAAGAGCCGGTGTCGGTGTCGATAATATCGATATTGATGAGGCAACTAAACACGGGGTAATCGTGATCAACGCTCCGAACGGCAACACCATTTCAACAGCTGAGCATACATTTGCGATGATCTCTTCTTTAATGAGACATATTCCTCAGGCTAATATCTCAGTGAAATCCAGAGAGTGGAACCGTACAGCTTACGTCGGTTCAGAGCTTTATGGAAAAACACTTGGTATTGTAGGATTAGGCCGAATCGGAAGCGAAATTGCACAGCGTGCGAGAGCGTTCGGTATGACTGTGCACGTTTTTGATCCTTTCTTAACGGAAGAAAGAGCGAAAAAAATCGGCGTAAACAGCCGTACATTTGAAGAAGTGCTAGAAAGTGCGGATATCATTACCGTTCACACGCCTTTAACAAAAGAAACAAAAGGCTTATTGAATAAAGAAACGATTGCAAAAACGAAAAAAGGTGTTCGCTTAATTAACTGTGCGCGAGGCGGTATTATCGATGAAGCAGCACTTCTCGAAGCTTTGGAAAGTGGGCATGTTGCCGGAGCGGCGCTTGACGTTTTCGAAGTTGAACCGCCAGTTGACAACAAACTCGTTGATCATCCATTAGTCATTGCCACTCCTCACCTGGGAGCATCAACGAAAGAAGCACAGCTCAATGTCGCGGCACAAGTGTCAGAAGAAGTTCTGCAGTTCGCAAAAGGTCTACCTGTTATGTCAGCTATTAACTTGCCTGCTATGACAAAAGATGAATTCGCTAAAATTAAACCCTACCATCAAATTGCAGGAAAAATTGGCAGCCTTGTATCACAGTGCATGAAAGAACCGGTACAGGATGTTGCCATTCAATATGAAGGCACAATTGCCAAACTTGAAACATCGTTCATTACAAAAGCCCTTCTATCAGGCTTTTTAAAACCGCGCGTTGACTCTACTGTTAATGAGGTCAATGCCGGGGGTGTCGCAAAAGAACGCGGCATTAGCTTCAGTGAAAAAATTTCCTCTTCTGAATCTGGATATGATAACTGCATCAGCGTAAAAGTGACAGGAGACCGAAGCACCTTTACTGTAACGGCTACGTATATTCCTCATTTCGGGGAACGTATTGTCGAGATCAACGGATTTAATATCGATTTTTATCCGACAGGTCACTTGGTATATATCCAGCATCAAGATACAACAGGTGTTATTGGCCGAGTAGGACGTATTCTCGGGGATAACGATATTAACATTGCAACCATGCAGGTTGGCCGTAAGGAAAAAGGCGGAGAAGCCATCATGATGCTTTCCTTTGACAGACATCTGGAAGATAAAATTGTGAAAGAACTAACAAATGTCCCTGATATTGTGTCTGTGAAGCTCATTGATCTGCCATAATCAAAAAAACTCAAGCTATATAGCTTGAGTTTTTTTATTGTTCTATTCTCGTGTGTTTTTATGCAAAATGTCTAAGACACTCCTTAGCTCAGAAACAGGTATTTGGCCTGGTGCCGACGCCTCTTCTCCCGCGCCAAAAGTACAAGCCGATCCAAAAATCTCACCGCTCAGCCTGCTGATGAGCCCTGTTGCAGCCATTGACATTGTAATAATGGGACGGTCTGCATATTTTGTTTTCATTGTATACGTCGCATCAAGAAGGGTTAAAAGATCTCCAGTATCATTCGGCATGACAGCCATTTTTGGAATATGCGCGCCTAAATCCTGCATTTTTCGAAGTCTGGAAAGAATTTCATCTTTTGCAGGTGTTTTTTCAAAGTCGTGATTTGACATCACCACATAGACGTTGTTTTCTTCCGCCAGCGACACTAACGATTTTACATGTGCATCTCCTGTAAATAATTCGATGTCTATCAGATCAATGTCTTTTGTTTGGATTGCCGATTCCAGCAAAGCAAGATAGGAGCTTTCGTCTATTTCCAGGCTTCCTCCTTCTTTATGGGTTCTGAATGTAAATAGAAAAAGCTCGTCCGCTAAAGACTTACGAAGCTTAGAAATCATCTTTGTGACCGCTTCTCTGTCATTCCCTTCTTCAAATACGTCAACTCGCCACTCTACAATATCCGGATTCAGAAGTTTTACAGCTTCTGCTTCATTCAAAATTTGTTCTTCCGTTTTTCCCATCAGCGGAACGATGATTTTCGGCATCCCTTCTCCGATGGAAACTCCTTTAATCGTTAACACGTTCACTCGTCTCAAATCCTTTCAATCGTTACCTTGTTTTATTATACACGCACAACTTTTTTTTGAAAATTTCTATTATATGAACAGCAACTAAAAAAGAGCCCAAAAGGCCCTTTTTAGTTTAAGAAAATCGGATTTGGAGCAGCTGGCACCGGTATTGCATCTGATATGTCATATTTGCCGATTTTTTTCGTTCTGGTTTCCGTAAAGGTCACTTCTGTGAAACCAAACTCTTTTGCAGTTAAAAGTAGTCCCTCAATCATTAAAATACCGGCAATAGAATCATCAACTTCTGAGTCCTTTGAGAAGCGGATATATAAGTGTTTCTGTTTCTTCGTTACAGATTGGACAGCACCCGCTTGAATAAGAGGTCTCGTATCTTCTTGACTGCTCGAGTCCATTTCCATAATTGCTTCTTTTACTGTATCAAAAGAATTTTTTGACGGAACGAGAAAGTCTTGTCCCTGTTTATTTTGGTACAAGTAGTAGGATCGTTTTGACTGTTTGGGAATCGAAATTTCCGTAAAAGTGCCATATGAGCCAAGCCGAACCCCAGGCTCATTTTGATCCGAAAGAAATTTTATTTTTTCATAAGGACTCCATTTTAAGGATTCTTTCAGCAATTTTTTTAATAGTGTATCATCTTTTACAGAAAAAGCCGTAATAGGCTGATGGACTCGTACACTTAATTCCTTCTGCTTTGGGTTTTCCTTTATTTCTACTTCATCTATGAAGGATGGAATCGTAATGGCATGATCAAAGATATCCAATTCACTACTTACAAACAGCATATCCTGTATCGTTTGGTATGCATTTGTTTTTTGGATGCTGATGGGTATGATTGCGGATGTATCGGCATCAGCAACCGCTACAGTGATGTAATTGTCTTGTTCCTTTTCAGGTACAACATACGATGTCTGATCCAGGGATGATGTAGCTTTTGGGCTGTCTTCTGTCTCAGTTTTCGTTACTGCGTGCTCTTGGGACGCTTCTTTTTGTTGAGGCTGTGCCTGATCAAAGAAATGAGGAGAAATAATGAAGGCGATATAAACCGCAATTGCAGCGGCACACGCGGGGCCAATCCACCTGACAGCGGGCTTTTTTTTACGCTTTGCCATCGTCAGCCGCTTGTAAATATCCTGAGGCGAACGATGGTCTTTAACTGCCGGAAGTTGACTTAGCAACTCCTTTATCTGTTCTTCGTTCCATTCTGACTTCATCATCCATTAGCTCCTCCCTCAAAAGCTCCATATGTTTCCGAAGTACTTTGAGCCCTCTGTGTTGGGTCGTTTTTACTTTGCTTTCCGAGAAGCGCAGAGCTTTGGCTGTTTCCTGTATTGAATATCCCTGAATAAACCGCAAGATAATCACAGCTCTTTGATCGATCGTACATTGATCAAGTGCAGCATAAATTTCCCGGGCATTTTCATGTTGAACCGCAAGTTCGTCCGGAAGCAATTGCTGATCCCTGACATCCTGTGTATCCCAGTCAAATGTGCCAAGTATACGCTGTCTGATCGTTTGCTGTTTACGGAACCAGTCTATCGCTACATGGCGTGCGATAGACAAAAGCCATGTTTTTTCACTGCTTCTTCCTTCAAACGTATGATAAGAATTTAATACACGGATATAAACCTCTTGAAGAAGATCTTCTGTCTGGTTTTTATCCTTTACCATATAAAATAAAAATTGGTACAAATCTTGATGATATGTATCATATAATAATTGAAAGGTTTCTTCCATTTGAAACCCCTCCGTTCACTTTTTTGTCGTATGAATAGCTTGAAAAGTTACATTACAACTATATTACGAGAAACTGGAATTTGGAAGGGAATTTATATTAACATATCCTTAAATTTTATTAATGTTGGCTATTAAAAAAACACCCGCTCAATCAGCGGGTGTTTCTTATGGAACAAGATTCTTCGGCAAATTCAGACTCGATTTTACCGTTTTGTCGGAATATAAAAAGTAAATGTTGTTCCTTTATCTATTCGGCTGTGCACAGTAATCGATCCGTTGTGGGCTTCCACGATATTTTTAACGATAGCCAGCCCTAGACCGGTTCCTGCTCTGCCCCTTGTCCGCGCTTTATCTGCCTTATAAAACCGCTCAAAGATGAATGGCAGATCTTCTTCTGGTATGCCGGATCCGGAGTCTTTGATATCAACTTTCAATCCATCCTTTACAGAATGGACCGTAATGGAGACGCTGCCGCCAGATGAAGTATGACGCAGCGCGTTATCGATCAAATTGGTAAATACCTGCTCCATCTTGTCTTCATCAAACATAAATTCCTCTTCTGTGAGAGAAATGTCATGATGTAAAGCAATATCTTTTTCTTTAGCAACACCGGAAAACTTCCGAATAATCTTCTCTAAAAATTCATTGACATTGATTTTTTCATAATGCAAACCTGTATGGCCTGATTCCATTCGGGCTAAATCAAGCAAATCATTAACTAGTCGGCCCATTCGGAGCGATTCGTCATAAATGATTTGGGCGATTTCTTTCCGGTCTTCTTCAGAGCTTGCAATGTCATCAACAATCGCTTCACTGTATCCCTGTAGCATAGAGATCGGTGTTCTCAGCTCATGACTGACATTTGCGATAAAGTCCTCCCGCAGTTTATCAAGGCGGCGTTCTTCAGTCATGTCACGCAGTACGGCAACTGCTCCTCTGACGTGCGATTCCGCGTAAAGCGGCGACATCAAAAGCACCCATGATCTGCCTTGCAGCGTCATCTCAATCATTTGTTCTTTTTCAGTGCTGACAGCATTTTGGAACAGTTCTTTTGCTTCAGGCGGAAGGTTGTCGCCTTCTTTGATATTCATGTTCTGCTCATAATACCAAGCCTGAAGAAAACGTTCAGCCGGCGGGTTGGTCACAAGAATCGTACCGTCAATATTAATGGTAATAACCCCGTCAGCCATACTGCTCAAAATGTTAGAAAGCTGCTCTTTTTCTTGATTGAGCGCATTGATATGAAAGTTAAGCTGCCGGCCCATTTGATTAAAAGCGGTCGCCAGTTCACCGATTTCATCCTGAGTTAAGATCGGGATTTTTGTATCGAACTTGCCCTTCGCCAAATCCTGCGCGCCTTCTCTCATTTTTCGGAGCGGGTACGTGACCCTGCTTGATAAAAAGAATGCGAAAAATGTGGTCAGCACTATCGCGATCCCCGCGGCAAGAAAAATATAGCGGGTCGTATGTTTTGTTGTATCTTTCACGGCAAGCAAAGACTGGGATAAAAAGACCATGCCTTTCTTTCCGTCTTTTTCATACGGGACACCTACAATCAAGCGTTCATTATCCGTATCTGTATCACTCAGTCCCGTTCGTTTGCTTACTTTTTTATGGTCTCGGAGAGCTTTATTTAAGTCTTTGTCATGCTGTATTTGCTCAACCGTAATAGACGACAGGCGATTTTTGTCATTGGGAGAATACCAGTACTTTTTCTCATCCTGGATGATGGCAATGCTTGTTAAGTTATCAGCGAGCTCCCAAGTGATTGATCGTGCCAGTGCCTGGTCCTCGTGATTTTCCAAGATGACAGCTACTTTATTCGCAAGCTGTGTTAAATCATTCTCAGCTTCTTCCACATGGTAGTTTTCAATAAACTCCAGCAAAAGAACCGTTAAAATGAACAATACGATCAAGACGAGTGAAAGGATCGTAAACCACAGCTTGCCTACTACGCTTTTCCAAAATTTCATTCAGCGCCGACCTCAAATTTATAACCTACACCCCATACGGTGACAATTTTTTTCGCAGCTTCCGGAGATACCTTGTTCAGCTTCTCTCTCAGGCGTTTGACGTGAGTGTCCACTGTCCGTAAATCACCAAAAAACTCATATTGCCACACTTCTTTCAGAAGCTTTTCCCGATCATACACCTTGTCAGGCGTTTTCGCTAAGAAGTATAGAAGTTCATACTCTTTTGGCGTCAGGCTTACTTCCGTTCCATCAGCCGTTACGCGGTGAGCATCATGGTCAATCGACAAATGTGAAAACACGAGCACATTTTTCGTCGGTGTATTGGCATTGAAATAAGAGGTTTGGGATGCTCTTCTCAAAAGAGCCTTTACCCGCAGCACGACTTCTCTCGGGCTGAATGGCTTAACAATATAATCATCTGTTCCTGCTTCAAACCCCTGCACCCGGTTTGCTTCTTCTCCTTTTGCGGTCAGCATGATAATGGGTGTCGCTTTTTTTTCGCGAATTTGCCGGCACACTTCAATTCCGTCAGTTCCCGGCATCATCAGATCAAGCAAAATCAGATCATAATTGGCTTCAAGCCCTTTGGCAATGGCTTCATCACCATTTTCCGCTTCATCTATAACATAATTTTCACGTTCAAGATACATTCTTAAAAGGCGGCGAATTCTGGCTTCGTCATCAACTACTAATATTTTTGTTTCGTTCGTTTGGTCCATGTTTTCCCCCTGCTTTCCTTCTGTTACTTTCATTTTATCAAATCGTGAGAAAGTTTGAGAACTGTGTCGCTTTCAAAGGACTATGCATAAGAATGAAGTCCGGCAAGCACTAGATTTACGAATATTAAATTAAACATAATAATAGCAAAACCGATTACGGCCAGCCATGCTGACTTCTCACCGTGCCAGCCTCTTGACAGTCTTAAATGCAAGTAAGCCGCATAAAACAAAAACGTGATCAGCGCCCATACTTCCTTAGGGTCCCAGCCCCAAAATCTCGTCCACGCGAGCTGAGCCCAAATCATCGCAAAGATCAGTGCGCCGAGCGTAAATACCGGAAACCCGATTGATACGGCCCTGTACCCAACCTCATCCACCAGATCAAGATTGACGTTTTTCACAAGCGGATGTAAAAGAGCGCTGATTCTTTTTCTGATGATCAGACGAAGAGCCCCATACAACACAAGACCTGCTCCAAATGACCAAATGACAGTGTTCACTTTTCTTCCTGAGAAAAGCGCGGGAAGATCAACAAGCGGTTCCATTCTCCCCTCGGTCAAAAGCTCTCCCTGATGCGGACCGACAAGCGCAGGCATTTCGTACACCATCACGCTTTTCTCTTTATTTTTATCCACCCAGTTAAACTCCGCTTCATAGCCCGCAAGACGAAATGCTGATGTAATCGCAATAAAGGCGACGGTTGTGACCAGGATAAACATAATCGCTTCAAGCCAGAAGGTTTTTTTGCTTGGTTTTGTCTGGTCTACATGCTTTAAAAGAAAGATGACACCAGCGACAAAGCTGATGGCAAGTATAGCTTGCCCAAGCGCGGCCGTTGTTACGTGAATATACAGCCAATTGCTTTGGAGCGAAGGAATTAAAGGCGAGATATCTGTCGGAAACATGCTGGCGTAGGCAATCAGCAATAAAGCGATTGACAGCGTAAACAGGCCTAATGAAGGCAATCTATAAATAAAATAAAGAATAATAAACGCCAAAACAAGCATCATGCCAAAAGCGGTGGTGAATTCAAACATATTGCTGACCGGCGCATGGCCGCTGGCAGCCCACCTTGTGATGAAATACCCAAGGTGGCAAATAAACCCAACAACAGAAAGGGTGATTCCAATGTTGGCCCATCGGTTTTGCCTGCCCTTTTTATCTTTATTTCCTCGTATGGCCCCGCCGAAAATCGGGACAGCGATTAAATACACAAGAAAGGCCGCATAAAGAAAATTTCCGCTCAGCTCTGCCATGACATCACTCCCTTTTCGCCTATTTCTGTGTTTTGATTAATTCTTTTTGGTCCGCCGGTTCAGTCAGTCCGGAATCATCCAATATAAATGCTATATCCTTCTTCAGGCCAAACCAGTTTTTATTGGTATGCCCCGCCACCATGACTGCGCCGTCCTGTGAGTGCAGCCAGATTCTTCGATGCTGCCAGTACATACCTTGAATGACACCGATCATAAAAATGGCTCCGCCGACAGCAAGCACCCAGAGTGTCAGATCCTTTCTGACTGTAAGTCCAGTAATGTTTTTCGTTTCGACATGGTCAAATTTCAGCTTGTATTTATTGCTGCCTGATCCTTCGATGGTTTCTTGGATGGCGACAAAGCTCTTTTCACCCTTTGGTTTATCCGGCGTTATGATATTAAAGACAAAAGCCGGGTTGTTAGGGATCTTTGTTTTCGTGCTTGGTTCTCCGTCCTGATTAAAATAGAAGTCTGGCAGGTAGCTGGCGATTTCCACTTTGTAACCGTTGCCAAGATCATAGACCGAATCTGGATCCAGGAGGTTAATCTTCAGGCTTCCAAAAGATTTTTTTGTTTTTTTATCAATCAGCTGGAACACCATTTGGTCAAGCTGATTTTCTTTATAGTCCACCTGGTAAACGGAAAAAGAATCAAAGCGCAGCGGCTGATTGACACGGATGTCTTCTTCTGTTACTTTTTTCAGCTTCGGCTTCTCGCCATAAACAATTTTTCCTTCTCTCTTGTAGAGAACGGCATCGGTTTGAAAGTTCTTTGCCACCCTCCCGTCCCCGACTCTGTCAATGGCATCTGCAAATACCTTTTTTTCCGTTTTGCTGTTATAGGTCTCTACGCTGAATTGATTGTTTTTCAAGTAGTATTTCCCGTCTGTACCCGGAATTGCTGCGGTTTCGCCTTCTCTGACCCAAAGCGTCTCATCGACGTACATGCCTGGCACAAATCTCAGCATCGCACCAATCAGAAAGATGATCAATCCAATGTGGTTGACATACGGGCCCCAGCGGGAAAAACGCCCTTTTTCAGCAAGAATGCTGCCCTCTTTTTCTCTGATTCTATAATGTTTTTTCTTTAATAGGGCAACTATCTTTTCTTTTGCTTCTTCGGTCAGTACAGTAGCCGTTTCACTGAACAAGCGCTGTCTTCTTAAAAAAGCTGGGTTCCTTCTGATGCCCTGGTTTTTTAATGCTCTGTACAACGGAATGACACGGTCAAGGCTGCAAATCACGAGCGAAATGCCGATCGAGGCAATGAGCAGCAAATACCACCAAGAACCATATAAATGATGAAACCCGAGCAAATAATAAAGCTGGCCAAACACGCCGTACTGCTCCTTGTAATAAGTCTCGGCCTGTGCGCCCGGAGGCAGATAGGCTTCCTGGGGAAAAATGGTGCCGAACGCTGATGCAGCAAGGGTTATGACAATAAGCCATATTCCCACTTTAACCGAAGAAAAGAAATTCCAAATTTTATCGATAATTGTTTTGTTATAGGTTTGCGAACGTCTTGCGCTTCCGTCATATCTCATATCAGCGAGCGGAGGCTGGGTTTCCTGGAGAGCCCTTCCGCATGATTCACATAAAACGGTTCCGACCGGGTTTATATGTCCGCATTCACATTTGACTTGCTTCATCCCGAAGCTTCTCCGGGTTTTATGAGATTCATATAATCGTGTATCATGCTTTCTGTCATAGTGCCGGTCACCACCTTGACAACTTTTCCTTCCGGATTGATCAAAAAGGTTGTCGGAAGCGGAGATACGTCGTAGGCATCAAGCACTTGGCGATCTGTATCCAGAACAACCGGGAAATTGACTCCGTAGGATTTCATAAAATTATGTACTGCTATCTTTGACTCCCCAACATTTACAGCGACAATTTCAACACCTTGGTCTTTAAAATGCTTATATTGGTTTGCCATATAAGGAAATTCTTTTTTGCATGGTTCACACCATGTACCCCAGAAATTCAAAAAAACACCTTTCCCTTTTAAGTCACTGAGCTCGATACGTTTCCCATTCGTATCCTCAAGGACAAAATTCGGTGCGTCGGACCCTTCGGATATACTCTCTTTGTCGGCAAATACAGCGTTGTAAATGGTATAGCCAAGTGCGCATATTAAAACGAGAAGGATGCCGGTCCGAATGAATAATCGCCTTTTTTTCTTCATTGTCCACTGCCCCCTTCCCCCTATTGCAGATCCATTCAATTATATCATTGCAAGTTCATTTCACATTTCTTACTTTTTGAAGGTTATGTGAAATTTAGAAAGCGTTTTTACCGTGCTCCGCCAGCGCTCTGAGTCTTTTTACTTCATGAGGCGTAAGTTCTCTGGCATCTCCCGTGTGCAGGCCTCGCAGGTTTAAAAACGCGTATTCCTCACGCTTCAGCTTGATTACCTCATGTCCAATCGCTTCAAACATGCGGCGCACCTGTCTGTTGCGTCCCTCATGGATCGTCAGCTGAATAATGCTTGTCTGCTTTTTCTTATCCAAAGACAATAGCTTCGCTTTAGCAGGCGCTGTTTTGCCTTCTTCCAGCCTAATTCCGCGCTCTAACTTTCTGAGCAGCTCTTTAGGCGGGATTCCTTTTACCTTCGCCACGTATGTTTTGTCTATTTCATACTTAGGGTGCATCAGCTTATTGGCGAATTCGCCGTCATTGGTTAAAAGCAAAAGACCGCTCGTATCATAATCCAGACGCCCAATCGGATAAATGCGCTGCGGAATATTTTTAAAAAAGTCCGTCACCACTTTTCGTCCTTTATCATCTTGCGCTGCAGAAATAACGCCTCTCGGTTTATATAAGAGAAAGTAAACCGGCTCTTCGCGTTCAACCTTTAACCCGTTTACCTCAATCTGATCAGAACCGGTGACCTTAACACCAAGCTCTGTTACTACTTTGCCGTTCACCTTTACTTTTCCTTCTTTAATCAGCTCTTCTGCCTTTCTGCGCGACGCAACTCCGGCATGAGCAATTACTTTTTGCAGTCTTTCCATGTCTTTCACCTCAAGTATTATCTTACTTTTTTCAACCATAACAAACAAGCTTTTTCAAATCCCTATACCAAATCTAAGAAAACGCCGTTTTCAGGCGCTCCCAAATAATAACGTAACGATGATGATTGATGCAACTACGCCGATTAAATCAGCAAGAAGTCCCACCTTTAATGCATCACCCATTTTTTTAATACCGACTGCACCAAAATACACTGTCAGTACGTAAAGCGTTGTATCTGTAGATCCCTGCATGACGGAAGCCAGCCTGCCGATAAAGGAATCGGGCCCGTATACTGCGATTAAATCGGTCGTCATTCCGAGTGCGGCCGTACCGGAGATCGGGCGGATCAGAGCAAGCGGTACCACCTCAGCAGGGATGCCGATAGCGGAGAAAACCGGTTTTAAAAGATCCATTATAAAATCAAGCGCGCCTGATGATCGGAAAACAGTTATCGCGACAAGCATTCCGACTAAATAGGGGATAATGGAGAAGGCGATTTCTATCCCCTCTTTGCCTCCTTCGACAAACGATTCATATGTGGGAACCTTTTTGATTGTCCCATAAAGAAGTATGCCGGCAATAATGATCGGAATCATCGCTAAAGACAGCCAGTTGATGATTTCCATCCGCTTACCTCCCCTTCTTTTTGCGGCGATAATAAAAATACCGGTCAATGATAATAGCGCCGATTCCGGAAATGAGCGTTGCCAAAATGCTTGGTCCGACGATATCTGTCGGTGTTTTGGAGGAATAAGCCATCCGGACAGCGATCACCGTTGTCGGAATGAGAGTGATGCAGGACGTATTAACAGCTAAAAACGTAATCATCGACCGGCTTGCTTCCGATCGGTCTCCATTCAGCTTTTTCATTTGCTCCATTGCTTTAATGCCAAGCGGAGTTGCTGCATTTCCGAGGCCGAAGAAATTCGCCATAAGATTAGATAAAATGTAGCCCATCGCCGGGTGGTCCGGCGGTATATCAGGGAACAGTTTAGATATAAAAGGCCTGCACATCCGGCTGAAAATATCCAAAAGCCCTGACTGCTCAGCTATTTTCATTAAGCCAAGCCAGAAAACAAGCACGCTCATCAATCCAAATGAGATCGTAACGGCTTCTTTCGCACCCTTAAACACGGCTTCATTTACATCTTGCAGAGTTCCGTTGCACATCGCAAAAACAAGTCCGATCACAGTTAAACTGACCCAAATTATATTGACCATTTTGCTCCGCCTGCCGCATTCAGAAAGATTGACTTAAACGTTTCAAAAAATTGTTTCTTCGGTTTTTGATGACGTTCATTTTCATAATAGATTGGCACTTTTGCGATGGTTTCATTGTTGAACATGATCTCCATGTGCCCTACGATGTCAGGAATTTTTGAGGCGTCTTTTTCCCATGCTTTTTTTGGCTTGAGCAGCGTGGTATTAATTTTCACATCTTCTTTTTCCTCTTCGTTCAGCAAATAGGTGATATCTCGTTTGATAAAAGCCTTCGATTCATAAAATGTGCCTTTCAGCTTTGGAATGTCCCCTTTTTTTGCAATTAAATAGGTTTGATAGTGATCAAACACATAATTAAACATTTTCATATGGTCATCCCAATCATCAGGGTCATTAATGGTGACGGCTATCAGGTTAATGCCATCCTTTGAAGCCGTTGAAACCAGTGTCCGTTTTGCAAGTTTTGTATAGCCTGTTTTTCCTCCTGTGCTGTATGGATAAAGCATGGTAAGCAGTTTATTTTTGTTTTTCCATACGCTTTCCATCGTTTCCGCTTTATATATTTTTGTGCCTGAAATCTTTTGATAGTCTTTCAGCTTCATAGCATATTTAGTTAAAATGGCCATGTCATAGGCTGTTGAATAATGATTTTCATGGTCGTCCAATCCGTGCGGGTTTTGAAAACGGGTGTTCTCCATACCAAGCTGCTCGGCTTTTTGATTCATCATATAAACAAACCCATCGAGGCTCCCACCGACATGCTCAGCAATCGCGACAGCGGCGTCGTTTCCTGATCTTAGCATCAGGCCATACACAAGATCTTTTAATTTCACTTTTTGACCTTCTGTTAAATAAATGGCGGAGCCTTCTGTTCTGACAGCATTTGCCGAAACCGTCACCGTTTGATCCATTTTGCCGGATTCGATAGCGAGGACGGCGGTCATAATTTTTGTGATGCTGGCAATACGCCTTTTTTGATGCTCATCCTTAGCAAATAATACTCTGCCTGACGCTCCGTCGATAATGATCGCGCTTTTTGCACTGACATCTATAGCTGCATGTGCTGTATTCACATTTACAGTGGCAATCAGAAAAGAAATCATAATCACGAATGCTGCTTTTTTGAAAATGCGCATGTTTGCTCACGTCCTTGTGGTGGTTTGTACAAGTTTATGCGCATGTCCATCAGTTATGAATAACAATTCTATTTCTGGAAGCAAACATAAAAAAACTCTCCCTTAAAAAGGGAGAGTAAACGTTATCTGATTGGCGCCATGCTTGATCCGGACGCTTCGTAATGAGCCAGCTCTTCCCTCATCTTCAGAAAGGCTGCGCTCAACGGCAATAGTAATTGCTCAAGCGACGCAGGAACAGCATGATAAAACTCAATTGCGCTGACCCCGGTATAAGACGCCCGGCTGTTTTCACACCACGTGTCTTTTTTCGGCATAAAGAACTCTTCAATGCATTGGTGATACACATTATAAAGTGTTTTTTCCGCTCTGGCTTCCTGAAAAGGCTCCTGCATCAGGAGACGGCGGCACGCTTCTGCGCCTCCTTCACAAAATACTGCCATTCTTCTCAAAGTGCTCAGCACATCACAGCAGTATCCTTTTTCAATAGGCAATTCAGCCTGTAAGGATTCCAGCGTCGTTTGATTTAGGTAATCGTTCACGGTATTGACAACCATTGATAAGAATTCGCCTGTTTTTTGAGTCTGCGCTCGCACAATCGAATGTCCCATTTCGTTTGGTATCTTCCCCTCATGTCTTTGTCTCTCACATTTTGCTTCTTTCATGATAGCTTCTTCCTTATATCTTATGATGATGAAAAAGCGCGATTCATTAAACTTCTATTTTATATCTTCGAAGGTTTGGTTAAAGTTTTCAAAAAATAAATCTGCTTCTTCTTGAAGAACGTCTTCTTCCGCATTTTCAGGCAGCGGCGGAAGCTCGTCCAGTGTTTTTAGACCGAATTGTTCAAGAAAAGTCGGCGTTGTACCGTATAAAATGGCACGTCCCGGACCGTCAGCACGTCCCACTTCACACAATAACGCCTTCGCGACGAGACTGTGTAAAATCCGCTCTGATTTTACTCCTCTGATTTCTTCAATTTCTGCTCTCGTAATTGGCTGTTTGTATGAAACAATAGCCAGCACTTCTAAAGATGCTTGAGAAAGGCCCTTGGACGGCACTTCAATCAGTTTTTTCAAGTAAGGTGCAAAGTCTTTTTTGGTAGAGAGCATGTACGTATCTGCATACTCAATCAGTTCAATGCCTCTTGTATCCCCGCGGTATTCGTCCGCCACTTCCGCCATGATGGTGTTCAGCTCAGGCTCTTCGATTTCAAGCACTGTTAACAGCTGCTTTTTTGTGAGCCCTTCATCGCCTGCCGCATAAAGAAGGGCTTCCACTATAGCTTTCCAATTCACGATATCAAGCCCCATGAATGGATTCACTCCCCGTAATGTAAATATCTGAAAAATTTTGCTCCTGTTCAATGAGAACCAGCTGATTTTTCATCAGCTCGAGAACGGCTAGAAAGGTCACTACTAAATGTTCTTTTTGCTCATATGGAAACAGGTCCATAAAGTTGATTCTCGTTCCTCTTGATTTCAGGCTGTGCACGATTTCGTTCATTCTGTCTTCGATTGGTATGTCTTGTCTGGTAATCGTCGTTTCCATCGGCCTGTTTATTTTTTTGCGTTTCAGCACTTTTTGAAAAGCCCCGATCATATCATAGACCGTAACAGAGAGCTTTTGCTCAGACTGTTTTATTTCTTTTGCATATTCACTCAAATCACTCGGCGGTTTCGTGAACGATTTTTGTCTTTCTTCTTCCCGTTCTTTTAAATCCTTCGCCGCATCTTTATATTTTCTATACTCAATCAGCTTTTCAATCAGTTCCTCACGCGGATCCTCTTCTTCAAGTAATTCATCTTCAAAAAGCTCCTCCTCTTGCTTCGGAAGCAGCATTCTGCTTTTAATGCTGAGCAGCGTGGCGGCCATAACCAAATACTCGCTGGCAATATCGAGCTCAAGCACGCGCATTGTATGTACATATAATAAATATTGTTCAGTGATCTTCGCCACAGGTATATCATATATGTCAATTTCAAGACGATTGATTAAATGAAGCAGCAGGTCCAATGGGCCCTCAAACGTATCAATTTTCACTTGATATTCTTCCATCATCTCACCATTTTCAAGTATCACTCTCATTGCCGTATAAACTGGCTACCCTTTAGTATAAGCCACCAAAAAGCTCTCGTCCAATACTATTTCATTTCCTGTTTTGAAGCAATTTGTACAGAATATTCAAAACGCGAAATGCGTTGGCTGAGCGTTCTTTTTTCCTTTTATCCTTCCTGTGTTACACTAAAAGACATTAAAGGAGGAAGCACCTTGTATCCAAAAGCTTATATAGATTATCTCGTTGAGTTTCACGCGACACGGGATTATTTTGAATGCCATGAAATATTAGAAGAATATTGGAAGGAAGATCCGCCAAAGAAACGAAAACGCTATTGGGTCGGCTTTATTCAGCTTGCAGTCGCTTTATATCATCACAGAAGGCAGAATACAGCCGGGGCCAAAAGACTGATGGCGAACAGCATCCGGATTCTTCAAGCAGAACACCAGGCAGTCGAAGACTTAGGGCTCGATCATGGGCGTTTGCTAGAGCTTATGCAAACGGTTTATGAACAAATCGAAACCGGATCTGCCTATAAAAGCATTATGCTGCCGATCAAAGATGAGAAATTAAAGGAAGCTTGCCGGAACGAATGCAAGAATAAAAAGTATACATGGGGGCAGCCCAGCACACTTAGCGACACATTTCTTATCGACAAACACCGTTTGCGGGATCGAACTGACGTCATCCGCGAACGTGAAAAAGAAATAGAACGCAGAAAAAAAAGCAGAGGCTGATCACGGCCTCTGCTTAATTATTGTATGAAATGTCTTGATCCTGCTGATCTTGACAACGTTCGAAAAAGCTCTGCGTTAATTCATTTGGAACCAGCACTTGCGTTTTGAATAAATGCTTTAAAGCATCCATCATCTGTTTTCCGATTCCTTGATGGCGATGAGAAGGATTCACACTGATATGCCGGATCTCTACCTCAGAATCCTTTTTTTCGACTCCGATTGCTCCGACGATATCCTCGTCCTCTTTCCAAAGAAAGAGCTGGCGGTCTGTATCCGTTTCGTAGTCCTTAATTGTCTGCTGAAGCTGCTTAAGGTCTTTTTCATTCGGCATAAACGAAAGAAGTCCCATCGCAATCTTTTCAAACGATTTTTTATAACGAATTAACATAAAAACCCCTCTATATCCAAAATGTCCAGTCTGCTATTAAACGGATACGAATAGGTGATCCGTTTTCTCACATTATATCATTTTCGCCATATTTTTAAACTGTTTTCAGCAAATTATTCAAATGAGCGGTTTAAATTTGCCATTTCTATGGCAGAAACAGCACAATCTACACCTTTGTTGCCCGCTTTTGTGCCGGCACGCTCGATAGCCTGTTCGATGTTTTCAGTTGTCACAATTCCAAAGATGACAGGAACTCCAGTAGTGTTTGCGGCTTGCGCGATGCCTTTTGCAGCTTCATTGCAGACATAATCATAATGAGTCGTCGCGCCTCTGATGACAGTGCCTAGTGTGATAATAGCGTCATATTTTTTTGTTTCCGCCATTTTTTTCGCAGCAAACGGTATTTCAAATGCGCCTGGAACCCAAGCCACATCAATATCATTTGTGTCTACGCCGTGTCTGAGCAACGCATCTTCTGCACCGCTCAGCAGCTTGCTCGTAATAAAATCATTAAATCTTCCTACTACGATTCCGATTTTAAGACCTGTACCAACTAAATTTCCTTGTATGATATTCATATGATTCCCATCCTTTTTTGTGATATTTGTGATTAGAAATGAAGTAAATGACCCAGCTTGTTCATTTTGGTTTGCAAATATTTTTTATTGTGCTCTTTCGCCTCCATTTGAAGCGGCACTCTTTCTGAAATACTGAGTCCGTAGCCTTCTAGGCCTGCGATTTTCCGCGGATTATTCGTCAAAAGCTTCATATTCCGCACACCGAGGTCGCGTAAAATTTGTGCACCGATGCCATAGTTGCGAAGATCCGGCAGGAATCCAAGCGCCTCATTGGCTTCGACGGTGTCATAGCCTTGTTCCTGAAGCTTATAAGCTTTTAATTTATTGATTAAACCGATGCCTCGTCCTTCTTGGCGCAAATACAGAAGCACTCCGCGGCCTTCTGCGGCAATTTGGGTCAGCGCGGCGTGAAGCTGCGGACCGCAGTCACAGCGATGAGACCCAAACACATCACCTGTGAGACATTCTGAATGCACCCGGACCAATACCGGTTCTTCTCCGAACGGCACATCCCCCATCACAAATGCGACATGCTCTTTTCCATCTACCTCATTTGTGTATCCGTAAACCTTGAATGTGCCAAAATCAGTAGGCAGCGTAATGTCAACTTCACGCTCGACTAGTGTTGTCAGATTGTAACGGTATTGAATCAAATCTTTAATCGTGATCATTTTTAGCTGATGCTTTTTCGCAATTTCAATGAGCTCAGGCACTCTCGCCATCGTTCCGTCTTCATTCATAATTTCACAAATGACGCCGGCTCCTTGAGATCCGCAGGCTTCAGCAAGATCAACAGCAGCTTCTGTGTGGCCCGCTCTTTTCAGGACACCTCCTTTTTTCGCAATCAGAGGAAAAATGTGCCCCGGACGCTGAAAATCAGATGGCACGGATTTGCTGTCCAGCAAAGCTTGAACAGTAAATGATCTTTCTTGAGCGCTGATACCTGTTGTCGTTTCTCGATGGTCTATGCTTACGGTAAAGGCAGTATGGTGAGAATCTGTATTATGCTCAACCATAGGGTGAAGATCAAGCCTGTCTGCAATTTCCTCACTGAGAGGCGTGCAGATCAGCCCTCTTCCGTGTGTCGCCATAAAGTTAATCACTTCCGGCGTTGCATGCTCGGCTAGAGCCACAAAGTCTCCTTCATTTTCTCTGTCTTCATCATCTACAACGATGATGACTTCACCTTTTTTTAAAGCGTGAAGTGCTTCTTCTATCGGATGAAACATGCAAATCTTCCTCTCTAAAAGCCGTTTTCGCTTAAGAAGGCTTTTGTAATGGTTTGTTGGGTCTTATTTTCATTGGCTTTATGCAAAAATCGATACATATATTTTCCGATCATATCGCATTCGATATTCACTTTAGAGCCGATCGTTTTTTCTGAAAAGATCGTTTCGCTGATCGTATGCGGTATTAAAGAAATCGTCACTGTGTCTTCTGTCAGGCCGAAAATGGTTAAGCTCACGCCATCCACGGTAATTGATCCCTTTAAAACCAATGTTTTGGTTAAAGACGGGTCCATTTTTAAATCATAGTAAACTGCGTTGCTTTTCTCTTCAATTCGTGTGATTTCCGCAGTTCCGTCGACATGGCCTGAGACGAAATGGCCTCCGAAACGGCCGTTTGCCGCCA
The DNA here is from genome assembly GCF_001748205.1 of Bacillus sp. F56. Lineage (NCBI taxonomy): Bacteria > Bacillati > Bacillota > Bacilli > Caryophanales > Bacillaceae > Bacillus > Bacillus sp. F56. The sequence goes on along the minus strand of NZ_BDFC01000006.1, from coordinate 49,765 downwards.
TCGCTCTTTCCAGATTTACTTTGCTTCCTTTTGATAAATCATTCAGTGACGTAGCTTTGACTGTTTCAGGCATAACATCCACTGTGAATTGATTTTTTGTAAAATCAGTGACAGTCAGACAAATACCATTCACTGCAATGCTGTCGCCAAGATGAACATCCTCTAAAATCTTTGAGCATGTAATTGTTAAGGCCATTGAATGCCCTGCTTTTTTCATGGACTCGATTGTGCCTGTTTCTTCGATAATTCCTGTAAACATGGTCACCATCCTACTCGTTTGTCGGTTTGGCCGTCAGTTTGATATCACGGCCGATTTGGGTTATATCAGTGAATTGTAATAAGGGGACATCTTTCATTGATTGAAAACCTTCACCGGAGATTAAGCTGGGAGCAAGCGTTCCTCCGATTAGTTTAGGGGCAAAATAGAAGATGATTTCTTGAAAACAGCCTTCTTTGACAAAGCTTCCGTGAACAGCTGAACCGCCTTCCACATACACCGACATGATGCCTTCTTCCGATAGGATTTTCAAAACATCGGGTACTTGAATGCGCTCGGTTTCCAGTGTAAATATGTTCACTCCGAAAGCGGAAAGCCGTTTTTTCTTTTCCTCGTCTGCGCGTGCCGTTGTAAAAATCCATGTCGGCGCTAATTGATCGCAAATCACTTTAGCGTCCTCAGGAATCGAGAGTACGGTATCAAGTATAACCCGAACCGGCTGTTTTGTTACATTCGGCAGTCTGCAAGTTAAGCTCGGATTGTCGGCTTTCACCGTCCCAACTCCGACTAGAATGCTTTGGTGTGTTTTCCTGTATTGCTGAGCATCCTGTCTTGCAGCCTCTGATGTGATCCATTTGCTGTCACCCGTGCTGGTAGCTATCTTGCCATCAAGGCTTGCGGCCGCTTTTAGTGTGACGTACGGAAGGCCTGTCCTCATAAAGTGCAGAAATTTTTCATTCAGCTTCTCCGCCTGGTCTGGCAGGATGCCTTCACTTACCTCAATGCCGGCTTCTTTCATCATGCTGATCCCTCTTCCAGCCACAAGCGGGTTAGGATCTCTCATCGCCACGAACACTCTTTTGATGCCAGAATTGATAATCAATTCTGCACATGGCGGTGTTTTTCCGTAATGGCTGCATGGTTCGAGTGTAACGTAAATGTCGGCCCCCTCTGCATGTGCTCCAGCCATATGGATAGCATGAACTTCTGCATGAGCTTCCCCATATTTTAAATGGGCGCCCATTCCGACAACTTGTCCGTCCTTTACGACAACAGCGCCGACGAGCGGATTTGATTCGGTCTGTCCTTCGCCCTGCTTCGCAAGATCTAATGCCAGCTTCATATAATACTCTTCCATTTGTTTACCTCCCCTCTTTTGTTATTTACCGTCAAAAAAAGCCCCGAATTTATGAAAAATCCGGGGCTTTAGGTATTTTACGCAATAGGAAATAACACTATGCATTTTTAAACTTTTTGCATAGCGGCTCATCATCCTTCTCCCATCCAGACTTTCACTGTCGGCTTCAGCTTAAACTGAATCCACCGCGTGCTTATGCACACGGGTCACGGGCTCTAAAGCGAATTCGCTTTACTACCGCCGGTCGGGATTTCCACCCTGCCCCGAAGGATACAATCTTTATTCATTTGTCCTTATTGGCTATTATAGCGATCCTTCTAAAAGTACGCAATGAAATAAACTTACAATTTGAGAAAAACAAAAACATCACCCTTCGATCTGAAAGGTGATGTTTTGTTAATCATTCACTTTTGCAACCTTGATTAATCCATCGATCCGCTTTGATTTGCTGAAGTACGCCTTAATCTTGTCACCTTCTTTTATATCAGATAAATCCTGATTTAATTTTTTTCCGTTGAAGATGATTTTCGTTCCGTTTTCTGCTACTCCATGATACTCTGAGCCGTCGATTGCCGTTACTTTATATTCTTGGATGGTGTATTCCTCTTCTTCCGAGGACAAGGTTTGTCCGATTGCTGTCGGGACATCCTTCAGCTCAACATCATTTATGTACATATAACCGCCTGCAAGTAAAAGCAAAAGCACTAACAGAATGGTAATCTTGGTTTTTATTCTTCCCATATCTAAACCTCCAGCCAATATGAATCTATTCATTCATATGAGTTATTCCTTTTTTTCATGAATAAAAAACCGTTAATTCTCGTAAATTATTAATATAACGATGCATAACGGGAATATGTTTCACATTTCTGCAAAAATTTCTTTTCTATAGATATACGAATTTATGTTCTGGTTTTGGGGGATAACCGTGAAAAAGATATAAAAAAAGCAGCCCCAATGGGTCTGCTTGACTCTAATTTGTTTTGCGAATTTCGTTAAACGGGTAGAAAACAAACTTTGACGTGCCCGCAATTTGTTTTTTCGTGAAGAGGCCAAGTCCGTTACGGCTGTCCATGGAATTTCGACGGTTGTCACCCATCACAAAATACTTGTTATCAGGCACTTTAACCGGGCCGAAATCATCGGTCAAATGGTCAAAACCATCCTGTTTCGCTCTCTTTTTATTAGCTGCCAAATAAGGTTCGTCCACCTTTTTCCCGTTGATATAGAGCTGGTCATTTTTCATCTCAACTGTATCGCCGGGAAGGCCGATAATGCGTTTGACGTAGTGAACATCATCTCCGTTTAACACAACGATGTCTCCTCTATCAAACTCGCCGATGTATTTGACTGTCATATTGACAAAGACCCTTTCACGGTTGTGAAGTGTAGGATACATAGAGTCACCATCAACGACATACGGCGCAAAAATAAAGTTGCGGATGAGCAAAGCAAGAATGACAGCTATCACAATTGCTTTAACCCATTCTAAAATGGATTTTTTCTTCGAAACATTTTCTGATTTCAACTGATTTCCTCCAATAAACAACGGTCTTCAATTTATGTTATCACGAATCGAAAAGAAATCCCATTAGGACCATTGAAGTGATTTTACAAACTGTTAATCTTCATCTTCTTCATGCCTATTTTTTCTTGTCGATCACAACCAGGCCTTCCTCAAATGTCGCTTGAGAAATTGAACTTCAACTTCATAGTTCAACATAACCTGGGCGGCATCAACGCCAGCATCCTTATCCTGCACAGGGACAGAGGTTACGGGCAGCTTATTTCACAGGTGACATAACAGGCATCCGTTTTGCTTTCATGATATGTTTAAATCAGTGAAGCTCGAAAAACATTGTCAGCCTCCAAAAAATAAATCCAATATATTCCCGGCAGTTGAAGACTCTTTATTATAAAACTCTGAATATCCGCAGTTCTTACAGTAAACCACTAGAAATCGGTTATGCTGCACGTCAAACAGCTTTGATAAACCCGTGCCGGTTGTGGCTATTTCTTTTTGTCCGGCTTCAGTGCTGCCGCATTTTATACAGCCTTTGTTGTCCATATATAGAACCCCTTTTCATACATCACGTTTGTTTTGATTTATTTTACTACAAAATACCAATCTCAATGAATCGTACAACTTTAAAGTTTTCTTAATTTTAATCACCCGCCCTACATACTAATCGGGTTCGTTTCTCAGCTTGCTAAATCTTCTGGAGAAACGGAAGAGCTCCATGACGAAAACATTCAAACTGAGCCAAACACCGCCGAAGGCGTAGCCCCCAACAACATCACTAGGATACTGTTCATGAAAGTACACACGGCTTAGCCCGATGAGGAACAAAACGACAAGCAACGATAAAAATGTAACAGTTTGCAGACGAGCTTTGTGAGAATGACGCACAAAGAGATAAGCGCAAAAACCAAAAATGACAAATGCCGTTAACGTCTGTTCGCTTGGAAACGGGTATAAGACGTGACTTTCCAAAGGAGCATGGACAGGATGAAGGGAATGAAAGAGCCGCCTGATTCCCTCTTCATAAAGCTCTCCGCCAATGACTAGGAAAAATAAGAAAGAGAGTTCGATTTTCCGGTCTTGCCCTTTGAATACTGTCCAAAGAAAAGTTACAACAATAACGGCTAATAGAACATCTCTCGACGCAAAAACCCCGAATACTGCCATCCAATACTGCCACTGTGAGTTAAAAAGAACTGTCACAACAAGTGTAACGATCGTATCAAACGGCTTAAATTCATTATTGATATAATTTTCAACCAAGCTTCCCATTAACAGCACAAACATCAAAAACAATAAAGCTGTGAACACGATCAGAAGCCTTAAACGGCGAAGGGTGTGAAATTGTCTTGCCCCCTTCACCAATCCCGCTATGATCAACTCTCTGATCTTGCTTTTTTGCGTCTTGACCAGGTAGAAAAGCAAGATCAGAATAGCAGCAAACAAACTCACGATCAATACATACTTTTTGATTGCGGCATGAAACTGTTCCCAGTCCGGTCCGAGTAACTTTCCAAGTGAAATGAATGTGCCGGTCCAAAGAAATGCACCACAATACGCATAGATGGCATACTGTCTAAATCGGATATGAGTAATGCCTGCAGCATAGCCGGCGACATGGCGCACACCTGGTATAAAGTAAGCAATAAGAAATAATTTGTTTCCGTAATGTGCAAGCCAGCGTGATGTTTTTTCCATCCTGTCCTTTCCAAAATGAATCCGTTCTCCATATTTATAAATGGCAGGGCCCAGTCTATACCCGATCCAATACGAAATGCTCACTCCCGCACAGCTTCCCAATCCTGCCGCTAACATGCTTAGCGCCCAGTTTAACTTATCTTGAAACACGAGAACACCCGCATAGCCCATCAGAAACTCTCCAGGTCCAGGTAAAGCGATAAGCTCTAACATTAACACAATAAACAAGACGGCATATCCATGCTGTTCAAGTAACCCCGTCAAAACTTGCATGTGTTTCTCCTTAACCTTTTTTGTCCTTTTATCATTCCCAATCCACTTTTGTATAATCAGCTCAATTTTATTTTCAGTAGTTCCGACGGGATCTTATCTGGATAAAAAAACGCAACCTATCCTTGTCCATACATATTGATGCAGATTGTTTGCCAAGGGCGGTTCTGGTCAACGTCCAAGTCAGGTGTTTGTTTGGTTTGAAAAATCTAACATATACGGTTAAGGGAGTGACTACCTTATCTCCCCCATGTTTTCATTTGAGGGTCATCATAGCAGTTTATTAAATTTAGGAGAAACCGTTCTCTTACAAGAAAGGAACATCACGGCTACAGCATGCGTCCTCACTGGTTATTTGAAGAACCGCTTGTAATGTATATCTATTTGTAGTCAACCAGAAGTTAATCTTAGCATTATCTAGAAAAAAAGCCGCCATTTTCAGAGAGAATAAAAGCACAGACAAATACTTGGGTTTCGGGAAGCTTTAAAGAAGCTCTTTTTTATGCACATTTTTCAAAAACCGAAAAAAAGAGGCTTCATTTAAATATTTTTACCAATAAGTTTATGCTTATTGACTCTAGCACTAATACATATAAAAAGTAGAATAATATGAAAGGAGATTAGATGGTATGATTGATTATCCTATTAATATAAACAACATTTCCGGCAACGGCGTAGTTAACGTAGGCGGCGCTTTTATGATCAGGCCATTAACTTTGTCCAAATCTGTGTTTGGTTCCGGAGGTTTAAACACAGGTATTGTTTTTGAAAATAACTTCGTAAGCAAGGCTAAAATGATTAATCATCAGTTTACTGATCAGAACGTCACCAAAACTTTTTAATGCATTTATTTAGGGATTGAGAAACTCCTTCCTTAACACCTGGTTTACCAACCGCCATCAGCATTCGGCGGTTTTTTATTGACCATTTGGCCAACAAAAAAGCTTCCTCTCTAAGAGGAAGCCTTTTGCCTGCCGATTAGCCTTCTACGCGAACTTCTTTCATGACATCGCCGTTAGACATGTTTTTCGCGAATTCTAATCCGCTTGTTACTTTACCGAATACAGTGTGAACACCGTTCAAATGAGGCTGTGGCTCATGAACGATGAAAAATTGGCTGCCGCCAGTGTCTTTTCCGGCATGTGCCATAGAAAGTGCGCCCGCCTCATGTGTATGCGGGTTTCCTTCTGTTTCACATTTGATTGTGTATCCTGGACCGCCAGTACCAGTTCCGTGCGGGCATCCGCCTTGGCTGACGAAGCCAGGAATCACTCGGTGGAATGTAAGGCCGTCATAAAAGCCTTCGTTCGCAAGCTTTTCAAAGTTTGCGACAGTACCCGGTGCAGCTTCAGGGTAAAGTTCAAATTCAATTTTGTTGCCGTCTTCTAATAAAAAGTAACCTGTTTTCAATTGTATGCCTACTTTCTTTATTTTAATTTTCAAAGGAGATTATGTATGATAGGTTATAGCCTGTCTCTCCTTGTCGCGGCTATTATACCACACCTTTCGGGGGAAAACGAATCTCCCGGCTTTACTAAAAAATAAAAATGAAACCTGAATCTCTTTATCTCCGTCTAACCTAACGGAACTGTATTTTCATTATGATTCAGGTCCTCACAAAGCAGCTCTAGCCAGCTGCTTGTGAAGTTGAAGGAGGTCAAACTGCTTTGAAGAAAATTTGGATTGGAATGCTGGCAGCGGCCGTTTTGCTGCTGATGGTTCCGAAGGTCAGTCTCGCGGATGCCGCAGTTGGAGATGTCATTGTAACACTTGGTGCTGATTTGTCAGAATCCGACAAACAAAAAGTGCTTGATGAAATGAATGTCCCTGATAATGCCACAACGGTAACCGTGACCAATAAGGAAGAACATGAATATTTAGGAAAATATATATCGAACGCGCAAATCGGATCAAGAGCGATTTCTTCATCGTCCATAACGATTGCCAAAAAAGGCTCTGGACTGAATGTTGAGACACATAATATCAGCGGCATTACAGATGAAATGTACCTGAATGCGCTGATGACAGCCGGTGTTAAAGATGCAAAGGTGTATGTTACAGCGCCGTTTGAAGTATCCGGGACTGCGGCTTTAACTGGATTGATTAAGGCGTATGAGGTTTCTTCCGACGAAGCGATCTCGGAGGATGTTAAGCAAGTCGCCAACCAAGAGCTTGTCACGACATCAGAGCTTGGAGACAAAATCGGTAACGAAAATGCGGCAGCCCTGATTGCAAAAATCAAAGAAGAGTTTGCTAAAAACGGGGTGCCTGACAATAAAGCTGACATCGAAAAACAAGTGGACGACGCAGCTTCTGATTTAAACGTCACACTTACAGACAGCCAAAAGAATCAGCTTGTCTCCCTATTCAATAAGATGAAAAACGCTGACATTAACTGGGGACAGGTCAGTGACCAGCTTGATAAAGCGAAAGATAAGATTACGAAATTCATAGAATCAGATGAAGGCAAAAACTTCATCCAGAAAGTCATTGATTTCTTCGTATCTATCTGGAATGCGATTGTATCTATCTTCAAATAAAAAAAGCGCCGAAGAATCGGCGCTTTTTTTATTGCTTTACACTCGTTTTAAATGGCAGATCAAGTTTTACAATATCTTCGTATGTTTCTCGCTTCACGACTAAATGAGCCTCACCGTTTTCGACAAATACGACGGCAGGTCTCGGAATACGGTTATAATTGTTGGCCATGCTGTATCCGTAAGCGCCTGTACAAAAAACGGCAAGAAGATCGCCTTCTTTAACTTCCGGCAGGTCAATATCCCAAATCAGCATATCTCCGCTTTCACAGCACTTTCCAGCAATCGATACCGTTTTGTCATGCGCTTCTCCGATCCGATTGGCTGTCGCAGCTTCATATTTAGCTTGGTAAAGCGCAGGACGAATATTGTCGTTCATGCCTCCGTCTACTGCCACATACTGGCGGACACCCGGCACTTCTTTTTGTGAGCCAACCGTATAAAGGGTTGTGCCTGCGTCTCCTACGAGAGAACGGCCCGGTTCGATCCAAATTTCCGGGATATCAAAACCGTAACGGGAAGCATTTTCTTTCACAGCTTCGATAATTTTTTCGACGTATTCAGTGGCGTGAAGCGGTTCATCCTCTTCCGTATAACGGATGCCGAAACCTCCTCCTAGATTCAACACCTTGGATACAAATGAGTATGAATCTCTCCACTCGTCTAGTTTTTTGAAGATTTTTTCCGCTGCTAACACAAAACCGGCCGTATCAAAAATTTGCGATCCGATATGGCAATGGACACCCAGCAGCTGAATGTGTTCCGATTGTAATACTTGTTCAATCGCCCGTTCAGTTTGTCCGTTATGAAGATCGAAACCAAACTTTGAATCTTCTTGTCCCGTCGTAATGTAGTCATGCGTATGCGCTTCTACTCCAGGCGTGATCCGAAGCAGAACATCGATGGAGTGTCCCGTTTCTTTACATAGGTCTTCAAGTAGCGCGATTTCATAGAAATTATCCACCACAATGCAGCCGATACGGTGCTCAAGCGCCATCCGCAGTTCTTCCCTGCTTTTATTGTTTCCATGAAAGTGAATGCGTTCTGCCGGAAAGCCTGCCGCAACAGCCGTATAAAGCTCTCCTCCGGATACGACATCTAAAGAAAGTCCCTCTTCCTCAGCGAGCTGAATCATTGCAACTGATGAGAATGCTTTGCTCGCATATGCCACCTGTGCTTTCAGCCCTGCGGAAATAAAAGCCTGCTTAAAGCTTTTAGCACGCTCACGTATTAAAGCCACATCATATACGTAAAGAGGTGTACCATATTTCTCCGATAAATAGAGAGCATCCACACCTCCGATTTCTAAATGACCATGTTGATTTTGTCTGCTTGTGCCGTGTAAGAACAATGTCATTCCCTCTTTCTCCGCTTATGGATGAAAGGACAGTTTTATGGACTGTCCCTTCATAATTAAGACATACATTATCATACTCTTCAGTCAGTTTCAATGCGATTATGAATTGGTAGGCTGTCTTAAGCGATTTTTGGGGTGAACGATACTGGGCCTAACTTTTGCGCCAGGTTTCGCTGTGCGGACAAGAACCTGCCACAGCGCCTTTCCGTTAAAGGGAATCAGCGGCCATAAGTACGGTGTCTGAAGGGATTTGATGCTTGCCATGGCAATAATTAGCACTGTAAATCCAATAACGAGCCCTTTTATATGAAATAAGGCAACGAGTATCATGAGGACAAGGCGGCTCATTTTGTTTGCCAAGCTTAATTCATAACTAGGCGTCGTAAAGGTTCCAATCGCCGCAAGTGAGACGTACAGAATCACCTCAGGCGAAAAAAGGCCGACTTCAATCGCAATCTGCCCGATCAGAACAGCGGCAATTAAACCCATTGCTGTCGATAAAGCTGTCGGGGTGTGAATGGCAGCCATTCTGAGAAACTCGATTCCTAAGTCCGCTAAAAATATTTGCAGGATGATCGGGATATGCGTATCTTTATTTAAACCGATAAATTTCATATTGTCCGGGAGCAGATCAGGCTGGAGCACAAAGAGAAACCAAATCGGAAGAAATAAAGTAGAAGCAAGAATACCGAAAAATCTGACCCATCTTAAAAAGGTCCCGACTGAAGGCGCCTGCCTATATTCTTCCGCATGCTGCACGTGGTGAAATAAAGTCGTCGGGGTAATGATCACACTAGGCGATGTATCCACTATAATGACAACATGGCCCTCAAGAACATGATTCGCGGCCACATCCGGTCTTTCTGTGTAGCGCACGAGCGGAAAAGGATTATAGTTTTGATTAACAATGAATTCCTCGACAGTTTTGTCGGCCATTGTTAATCCATCGACATCAATGGAAGCAACTTCCTTTTCCACGATCTCAACCAGATCCGGATCAGCTATATCTTCTATATAACAAATGCTTAAATCCGTCTTTGACCGTTCGCCAACTTTCGTCATCTTGACTCGAAGGCGTTCGTCTCTGATCCGCCTTCTGAGAAGGGCCGTATTGACGACGATATTTTCAACAAATCCGTCTCTGGCTCCCCTGACTACCTTTTCCGTATCTGGTTCTTCCGGATTTCTGCCCGGATAGCTCCTGACATCAATGATAAATGCGAAGCCTGCGCCTTCAACAATGACTGCGACGAGCCCGGACAGCACTTGGTCGGTGGTTTCATCCAAGGTTTTTACTTTTTCGACCTGGGCGTTAAGCAATCTGTTTTCGACAATATCGACCAGCTCATCAGGATCTTCTTTCCGATTGTTAATGGCAACAAGCTCTCTCATTAAATGAATAATATAAGCCGTATCGCATAATCCATTTAGATAGTAAAGCTGGATCTCTTTGTCTAAAATAATGAGCTTGCGAACACCTACGTCATAGCTTGTCCCCATCCCGACACGTTTTTTGAAGTACTCTTCATTTTTAGCTGGATTCCGATAAACCCGAATTTTCTCTTCCTTGTGGTCCGGCATGATACCCGCTCCTTTCTAAAATAAACTCGACCGCTTTCATGGTGATTGGCGACCCTTTTGAGATATCGTCTTTTCTGCCCATTTTGCCGATATCCCCGATACCGACAATAAGCGGAAGATCAAGTTTATCAAGGCAATAGACTGTATCTCCACTCATTCTGTGGTCATCAAATTCTCTTTCCCCGACTTTATCGACGCCATATTCAGTTACTTCTCCATTGCGGTCAATGCTTACATCGACCCTGGTCCATTCAGCCTGATGTGTTTTTGACGCGACCGCAATCACACCGAGCACTTCAATAGACGGATGGGTCGCGACATAGGTCAGAGCGGCTTCTCCCGGACCCTCTCCTTGAAGGCCGGAGTCGTCAAACATGACAAATACAGGATCATACGGTGCTGAGGCGATCAGCTTGACGAGCTCGGCGCCGCTGCGGGTGGAGGGGTTCCCTTTCGATTGTGAAATACATCGGCCTCCTACTTTTCTTGCGGCGTATTCAATTGTTTTAGCGGCATACACATCCCCGTCTGTTACCAGTATGACCTTGCGTTTTGTTGTCATGTCGGCATTATCCTTTCGGTTTGAAAATAACAGCTACGATAAAAGCGAAGAGAATGGCGGCTGAGATACCGGCAGATGTCAGCTCAAAAATTCCCATGCCGATTCCGATAAATCCGTGTATATGCGCCTGATGCATGGCACCGTGCAAAAGACTGTGACCAAAGCTGACGATCGGAACGGTGGCGCCTCCTCCGGCAAATTCAATAAATTTATCGTAAATGCCGAAACCATCTAATATGGCACCGATTACAACGAATGTTGTCATGACATGAGCTGGCGTCAATTTGAAAATGTCCAAGAGCAGCTGACCGACGATACAAATGGCACCGCCACATACAAAAGCCAAAAGATAATCCATGTTAAGATGCACCTCCTGCACGCTCAAATACAACCCCGTGGGCGATAGTCGGGATGCTTTCTTTTTGCTGGATCATCGTCGGGCTTAACAGCGCACCGGTCGCCACGACAAATACACGGTTTAATTTTCCTTCTCTCAGCTGCTTAAAAATATGAGAGTAGGTGACAACCGCTGAACAAGCACAGCCGCTCCCCCCGGCAAAGACCTGCTGATCCGGGGTATAAATCAGAAGCCCGCAATCATCATGCTTTGTGCCGACTGGATAACCATCTTCTTTTAAGAGATCTTTTACGATTGGAGAACCGACGCCTGACAGGTCACCTGTCAGGATAAGATCGTAGTCATCCGCTGTCCGGTTTAGATCTTTAAAGTGCTGCTTAATTGTATCAGCTGCAGCCGGAGCCATGGCCGATCCCATATCAAAAGGATCTGTAATTCCTAAATCAGAAACCTTTCCGACAGTCGCACTTGTGATTTGAATATCACTCGGTGTCTGACTGATGACAACTGCGCCGCTTCCGGTTACAGTAGAAGTGGCAGTGTCCGGTTTTTGGCCTCCGTATTCTGTCGGATAGCGAAACTGTCTTTCCGCTGTTGCATTGTGACTGCTGGTGGCAGCGAGTGCCCTTTTGGCAAACCCGCCGTCAACTAACGCTGACGCGACAGCCACTGTTTCCATTGATGTTGAACAAGCGCCAAACATACAAAGAAACGGGATTTTTAAATGTCTTGCCACATAGTTAGCCGTCACGTTTTGGTTCAGCAAGTCGCCTGCCAGCAATAGATCAATATCATCTTTTGTCAGATTGTTTTTTTGAAGCGCAACATTTACAGCGTCTTCCATTAGCTGCCGTTCCGCCATTTCCCAGCTTTTTTGATTGCAATGCATTTCGTCATAGGTTTTATCAAATAAAGAGCCGAGCGGTCCGTCTTTTTCCTTTGGTCCTGCTGCCGTTCCCGCTGAGTTCACAAATAAGGGATGTTCAAATACCCAGGTTTGCTTTCCTGTTAATTTCATTATCTTCTCCTCCTATGACATCAGTTTCTCAAAAGCAAACCGAATCATTCCAACGATGTATGCAGCCACAACCCCGAAAACAATTACATTCCCTGCCAGTTTAAACATATTAGTCGCTACCCCAAGCACTAATCCTTCGCTTTTATATTCAAGTGCGGCGCTTGCCATGCTGTTGGCAAATCCTGTGACAGGTACGGCTGAACCGGCGCCTGCGAATTGTCCGATTCTGTCATAGATGCCTAACCCTGTAAGCAGGGCAGAAATTAATATCAGCGTTGCAGCCGTTGGATTTCCCGCAGTTTTTTCATTAAAATCAAAAAAATGGATGTAGAAATTTTGCAGACCTTGCCCGATTGCACAAATCAGCCCGCCCACCAAAAAGGCTTTTACACAGTTCCAGACGTAAGGCGGCTTAGGCTGATATGTTTTTACTTTTGATTTGTAATTTTCTTTAATGTTTGTCATCTTGAAACCTCCTTATGAATGGTCAATAAAGTACAGCCAATGAAATAAAGATCCCGCGATTTTCCCAATCACGATGGCCATTAACAGAATAATGATTTTACTTCTGAGCCCGATTCGTTTTGCCAAAATCGGCAGGACATTTAAAACCTCTGTAAGGGCAGCCGCTAGCATCCCGACAAACAAACCTGCCAGAAGTCCGACCGGCACAGCTATCCATTTTGTCAGATAAAGATGATTCATATGAAGCGTCTCCCATCCCCCGCAAACAGCGCCAAGAATAACAGCGGCTTCATAAGCCTGGACAAATCTCATTGTTTTGGTGAGCTGCATCAGCCGCGGAATGATCCCCATTACGGTTAAAAAAGCAACGAAACCTGCCCCCACCGTTATGCCTCCGCCGAGCCCGACAAAAATAATGAACAATACACTAACGATCATGCAGATCCTTTATGGTTTCTTGATTCTCGTGCATGGCCACATATTGATCGAGATCAAGCTGATAGTTAAACATCTCAACCTCCAGCGGGCTGGGCTCTTCATTTAGGCGCTTTTTAAATATGTGGTTGAAAAACACGATCATCCCCAGTCCCAAACCGATGCTGTATGGGATTTGAAGCAAATATGGATAGTCATTCCTCTCTCCGGTTATGATTTCATATAGTGCGATATGAACATCTCTCATGCTTACATCCTCATGAAAGTTCATGATGGCAAGACACGATCCGATAAACAGAAGCAGCCAGACACCGATAAACAGAACCGTTGATAATTTCCGTTTTCGATACTGAATTTCAACAATGGCTTCTGCTCCGCCTACTGTTTGAACATCAAGTGTCGGATCTTGTAAGTGAATGGCTTTGAGGACCTGTATGATATCCAGAATTACGATATTTTTATCTTTTTCGCTCACTTGATAAAGCGGCATAGCTGAAAGTTTCTTTTTCAGCTGAAGCTGCCCTTCTATCTGCGCGGCATCTCCAACGGTAATGATATCCCCTGGATGTGCCAGCACCCGGTGGCGAAGCCGGATAAATATTCGTCGTTCCATCATTGATCACCATCTTTCGGTGGTTATATATGTAGTATGTGGTTCGATTTTGTTCTCATTCATCCGCTCGAAAAGACCATAAATTACCACGCTTTTGCACACAAAAAAGCTAGCCTGCACTGCAGACTAGCCATCCGTATGATCCATTTGAACCTTGATCTGTTTTAATATTTTCTTTTCAAGTCTGGAAACCTGTACTTGAGAGATCCCGAGCCGTTCAGCCACCTCGGACTGCGTCTGGTCCTTATAATATCTGAGATAAACGATTAATTTTTCCCTTTCCTCCAAATCGCTGATCGCTTCTTTCAGCGCAATTTTGTCAAACCATTTTTCTTCTGAGTTGTCAGCGATTTGATCAAGCAGGGTAATCGGATCTCCGTCATTTTCATAAACGGTTTCGTGGATTGAAGATGGAGCCCTTACCGCCTCTTGGGCCAGTACAACATCTTCTGCTTCAATCTCCAAATGGTCTGCGATCTCCTGCACCGTCGGCACTCTGCCCAGTGTTTTCGAAAGCTCATCCTTGGCGCGCCGAATTTTGTTTCCGAGCTCTTTTAGTGACCTTGATACTTTTACGGTTCCGTCATCACGGATAAACCGCTGGATTTCTCCGATAATCATCGGCACTGCATACGTTGAAAAACGCACATCATAGGTTAAATCAAATTTGTCAACAGATTTTAACAGCCCGATGCAGCCGATCTGGAAGAGATCGTCAGGCTCATATCCTCTGTTTAAAAACCGCTGTACGACAGACCAAACAAGACGCATGTTTTTTTCTATGAGGAGGTCTCTTGCCTGCTGGTCGCCATTTTGGCTTTGTTTGATTAACTCCTTTACTTCATGATCCTTCAGCTGAGCGTTTTTGCCGTTTTTCTTAACCTCCACATCCATAACAAATCTCCTTAATTACAAAGCGCTTTGCTTTTTGATAAGTGCTTTGTTAAGCGAATCGTTGTTCCCATTTCAGGCGATGAATCGATACTGACATCATCCATGAAATTTTCCATAATGGTAAAGCCCATTCCAGAACGCTCAAGCTCAGGCTTAGTCGTGAATAAAGGCTGGCGGGCTTCTTCAAGATCTGTTATGCCCAAGCCTTCATCACGAATGGTCATATATACGACATGATCTTCCAGCGTTACAGAAATGTAAACTTTTCCGTCACAGTTTTCTTCATATCCATGGATAATCGCATTCGTGACAGCCTCTGACACGACTGTTTTGATTTCAGTCAATTCATCCATTGTCGGGTCCAGCTGAGCTATAAATGAAGCAACTGTCACACGGGCGAATGATTCATTCTGGCTGAGGGCAGAAAACTCAAGGTGCATTTCATTTTTCATGATGCCACCCCCAGTGTAAGCAGGGCCTTCTGCTCAGATTGTTCAAATCGGATAATTTTAAACAGACCCGACATATCAAACAACCGCTTCACCGCAGGAGAGATAGCGCAAACGACCATTTCTCCGCCAATTTGCTTAATTTGCTTGTATCTTCCTAAAATGACGCCAAGCCCCGAGCTGTCCATAAAGGAAAGGTCCTCCAGGTTCAGCACGATATGGCGAATATCATCCTTCTCCAATGATTGAGTCACTTTTTGTTTCAGGGTTTCAGCCGTATGGTGATCGAGTTCGCCTGTTAATCGAATACAAAGCACAGATTCTTTGACATGCATGTCAATTCCAAGGCTCATGCTCATTCCTCCTTGATATGATCGGATAATGAGTGTTTCGATTTCGACGGAATGAATTCCTTCACCGTGACAAAACTAGTGGTCATTCGGCATAATTACTTAAATTTTGTCCAGTCTCCCATCGTCCGCTTCAAGAATGTGATAAACCCGGCTTTCTTCATATCTTCTTTTGCAGCAACTGGACTTTCAGCGAGTACTTCTCCATCCTTTTTCAGAACAAGAGTGCCAAGCTCTTGGCCTTTTTGAATCGGAGCACTGATATTGTCCTTCATCTTGATTTCTTTCTTCACATTGTTCATATCCTCGCCTTTTTTCGTCAATATTGAAATCGGCTCAGATGTAGTGAGTTCGATCAATTTTTGTTTCCCTTTTTTGACCTTTACTTTTGCTACTGTTTCATTTCGTTTATATAAAGGATGCGTTTCATATTGACTAAAGGCGAAATCAAGCATCTTTGTCACTTGCGCGTTTCTTTCTTTAGGTGTGCTCGCTCCAAATACAACTGCGATGGCCCGCATGTTCCCTTTTTTAGCCGAAGCAGTCAGACAATATTTCGCTTCACCTGTATAGCCTGTTTTGACGCCGTCTACACCAGGATAAAACTTGATCAGGCGATTCGTATTCACAAGCCAAAACTTTTTATCTGTATTTTCACGCAGGTAATCTTCATACGTGCCGGTAAACTTCGTAATTGATTCGTATTTCAATAATTCCTTAGCCATGATTGCCATGTCATAAGCAGAGCTGTAATGTCCTTCCTCTGTCAATCCGGTCGGGTTTTTGAAGGCTGTATTTTTCAATCCCAGCTCTTTTGCTTTTTTGTTCATTTTCTGAACAAATTCTTCTTCAGAGCCGGAAATAAATTCAGCCATGGCTACAGAAGCGTCATTTCCTGAAGCGATTGCGATACCCTTCAGCATTTCTTTGACAGTCATTTCTTCGCCGGGCTCAAGGAAGATCTGTGAGCCGCCCATTGACGCCGCATGCTCGCTTGTACGGACCTTATCACTCATTTTGATTTTGCCTTTATCTAAAGCTTCCATAATCAAAAGCATCGTCATAATTTTCGTCATGCTTGCAGGCGCCAGTCTCTCATTACTATTCTTGTTGTAAAGCACTTTTCCCGTGTCACGTTCTATCAGCACCGCAGACTTCGCTTCATGAGCAAGCTCCGATGCACGTTTTCCGTCTTGTTTTGCAAATGCAGACGGTGCAATTGTAAGCAGCATTATACCAATCAACAAAGTGGATAAAAGACGTTTCATCTCAAAAGCCCTCCATTTCATAATCCTTTTTATTTTTTCCAAGCGGGATGGTTTTATACGCCACTGATGGAAAATGTTTCGAATTTTGGGCACAAAAAAAGACAGCTGTGTGATATCCGACACAGCTGTCTTTTGGCCCTGCTTTGATTCTTTTTTATTCGTATTGAGCGACGACCGCTTTAACAAGATTCAAAAATCCAGCTTTTACTTTTTCGGTCACTTCCATTACTTCATCGTGACTTAAAGGCTGATCCAGAATTCCGGCTGCCGCGTTAGAGATACAGGAAATGCCAAGAACCCGCATTCCCGCATGATTCGCCACAATGACTTCCGGAACAGTAGACATGCCGACTGCATCAGAGCCCATCGTTCTTAAGAAACGGACTTCTGCCGGTGTTTCGTAAGAAGGTCCTGTCACAGCAGTATACACGCCTTTTTGAATTGGAATATTAAGGTCTTTCGCAATCTTTTCAGCCAAGCTGGATAGCTCTTTGTCATAGGCTGAAGACATATCTGGAAATCTGGCGCCGAAATCAGCTTCGTTTGGCCCGATTAACGGGTTTGTCCCCATAAAGTTGATATGATCGGTAATAATCATTAAGTCTCCCGCACGGAATTCAGTGTTGACACCGCCTGCGGCATTTGTCACGATCAATGCTTCCACGCCGAGCGCTTTCATCACGCGTACTGGGAATGTCACTTTCTCCATTGAGTAGCCTTCATAGAAATGAAAGCGGCCCTGCATTGCAATGACGGAAACTCCTTCAAGAGTGCCCAGCACAAGCTGTCCCGCATGCCCTTCAACAGTAGATACCGGGAATTCAGGTATGTCTTCATATTTCAGCTTGACCGGATTTTCGATTTCGTCCGCCAAAATGCCAAGACCTGAGCCTAAAATAAGGCCGATCTTCGGAGATTCCGGCAGGTTTTGTTTAATAAAAGCGGCTGCGCGTTCAATTCTGTCCTTCAAGAAACAGTCCCCCTATTGTAATAAAGATAAAAAGCTTTTCCCGTATTTCGGTTTATTTGTTTGGAAATTATCAGCGATCGTTGCGCCGATATCGGCAAATGTATCTGCGAGCGGCAGCATTTGCGCTTTTTTATGTTTTTTGCTGTAAGCGAGAATCGGCACATACTCGCGTGTATGGTCAGTCCCATGATGAATCGGATCATTGCCGTGGTCTGCTGTAATAATCAACAGATCGTCTTCTTTCATTTTTTCAAACACTTCCGGAAGCCGCGCATCAAATTCTTCAAGCGCGCGTCCGTAGCCTTCAGGGTCACGGCGGTGTCCGAATAAGGCGTCAAAATCAACAAGGTTCGCAAAGCTGAGACCCGTAAAGTCTTCTCCCAGCGTATCGATCACCTTGTCCATTCCGTCCATATTAGAAACCGTTCTCCGTGAAGAAGTAATGCCTTCTCCGTCGTAAATATCAGAGATTTTACCGATTGAAATCACATCTAAGCCGCTGTCCTTCAATTCATTCATGACAGTGCGGTCAAACGGCTTAAGCGCATAGTCATGGCGGTTTGGCGTCCGTTTGAATTGCCCCGGCTCTCCGACGAACGGCCGTGCAATAATGCGGCCAACCATATACTTCGGATCAAGCGTCAGTTCTCTCGCCGTTTCACAAATGCGGTACAGCTCTTCAAGCGGCACAACCTCTTCGTGAGCGGCAATTTGCAGAACAGAGTCAGCAGACGTGTAAACAATTAAAGCTCCTGTTTCCATGTGCTCCTGGCCAAGCTCATCCAAAATTGCCGTGCCTGAAGCCGGCTTGTTTCCGATTATTTTGCGTCCAGATCTCTTTTCCAGCTCTTGAAGCAATTCATCAGGAAAGCCTTCCGGGAACACTTTAAACGGTTTATCAATGTATAAGCCCATAATCTCCCAATGGCCGGTCATTGTATCTTTGCCGTTTGACGCTTCTTGCATTTTTCCATAATACGCAAGCGGATGTTCTGTTTTTTCTACACCTTTGATATCTTCGATAAGACCAAGGCCGAGCTTTGCCATATTCGGCATATGTAATCCGTTCATATGCTCGGCAATATGCCCGAGCGTATGAGCACCTTCGTCATTAAAGTCAGCGGCATCCGGCGCTTCGCCAATTCCGACTGAGTCCATCACAATTAAAAACACACGATTATATTTGTATGCAGGCATCTTGAAAGCCTCCTTTTTTTCTATACGTCTATTGTATCGCTAAGAGGTCTGACAACTCAAGTATAAACCGTTTTCATTCCCGTTGACAATGCATTTGGAAATAATGAGAAACTTCAATATTTTCTGTCGCTCTAAACAAAAAAGCCGCAGCCATCTGCGGCTATGCACGCGGATGAAACTGCTTGTACACATCCTTCAGCCTTGTTTTCGTCACATGTGTGTAAATTTGCGTCGTGGATATATCCGCATGACCGAGCATTTCCTGAACCGCTCTTAAATCTGCCCCGTTCTCAAGCAGATGCGTCGCAAAAGAATGCCTGAGTGTGTGCGGAGTCAGCTCTTTTTTAATCCCGGCTTCCAACGCGATTTTCTTCAGGTTCTTCCAAAATCCCTGGCGGCTGATCTGTTTGCCGTGATGATTTAAAAAGAGGGCGTCAGACACATTGTTCTTTAACAATTTCCCCCTGGCTTTTGTCATATATTCCTCAATGGCGGAAGCGGCTGCTTCACCAATTGGCACGATCCTCTCTTTTCTTCCTTTGCCGAAGCATCGGACAAACCCCATAGATAAATGAACATCAGACGTTTTCAATTCAATCATTTCACTGACTCGTATGCCTGTCGCATAAAGCAGTTCCAGCATTGCTTTATCCCGATAACCGAAAGGGCTCGTTAGCTTAGGCGTGTCCAATAATCGCTCGACCTCATTGAGTGCGAGCACTTTCGGAAGCGCCCGTTCCGTCTTTTGTGTTTCGATATGAACGGAAGGGTCCTTGTCCGTCACTTTTTCCCTGAGCAGAAATTGATGAAAAGAGCGAATGGATGCCAAATGCCGCGCCGATGTCTTCCCGGATTTCCCCGAGTCCTTCAAGTGCTTTAAGTATTGGATAATATGTATGCGGGTCACGTGATTCCAATCCGTAACATGAAGGGTTTCTGTTAAGTAGAGAGAATAGCTTTTCAAGTCACGTTCATAGGATACGATCGTATTTTGAGAGAGCCCTCTCTCTACCATGACGTAGTGGATGAAATCCTTTATTTGATCTTTCACTCTTGATCTACTCCCCGTTTTGGTAAAAAAAGATCAACCGGTCGAACCATCCGCTTTTTTCATCCTGATCCATTTCCACAACTTTTACAGCGGAGCCTTCCGGTTTATCGTACCGATGATAGTTTTCATACTCTTGATTCACCCATATCATAGCATAATAGAACAAAGCGGTAAAACCGGTAAACAGGATGAAAACTTTCAATGCATCGACAGTTGTTTTCAGGAATCTTCCCATGTCCTAATCGATCCTTTCCCTATGGTTCCAGTTATATAAACCATATGCCAAATCAGAAAGGTTTTATACATGGAAACAGCAAAAAACCCTTTCCCCCAGGAGAAAAGGTTCGCGCTCGGCACCGTCTATTCAGTTTCTTTTCCGTTACAGCGGTGGCAAATGCCGTGAAACGTTAATCTATGATCTTTAATCTTAAATTTCCAATCACGTTCAATGATTTCTTCCACGTCTTCAAGCAAATCTTCTTCAATTTCATCAACGGCCCCGCACTCCATGCACACCAAGTGGTGATGAAAGTGGGCTGCGCCCTCTTTCCGAAGATCGTAACGGGATACGCCGTCTCCAAAGTTAATTTTATCAACGACTTTTAATTCAGTTAATAATTCAAGCGTACGGTATACTGTAGCGAGACCGATCTCAGGAGATTTCTCTTTTACGAGGAGGTATACATCTTCTGCGCTTAAATGGTCTTCTTCGTTTTCAAGCAGCACCCTTACTGTCGCTTCACGCTGAGGCGTAAGTTTATAGCTGGATGAGTGCAGTTGTTTCTTAATTCGATCAATACGGTTTTCCATGTCTTTCCCTCCTACGCCGCATTCCATGACTCATTATAACAAAATAAGCGCAGAGTTCCAACTATAATTATTATAAACTGATAAATAAAACGATTTTCTTTTAATAATTATTTTAAAAAAAGTTTCGATGTAAGCTTTTCCATTAATACAGGAGATAAGTATGCTTCAAAGAGAGACGAAATCAGCGCTAAAAGCAGAATAACCAGTAGCACAAAGGCATACCGTCCGAACCATTGAATCGGCGCGTCATGCAGGCTTCGTTTCACGAACAGCTGCCTGATTAACTTTAAAGAAAACGCAATCGCACACGTACCCATAATGAGATACGCCGGAATCAGCAGCACATTTTGCGGCAAAACGGAGACAAATGATAGAAAAAACCCGCTTACTCCCATCTGATTGACAAGAAACCCGACAGTAAAGCCGACCACGATCCCTTTCAGAAAGATCATGATAAAAATAATCGGCATGCCAATGACGGAAATCCCCAATATCCACATCAGCCCTAAATATTTTGCATTATGAAAGATACTTTGCCCAAACATATCAGATGCACTTGCTTGTTTTCCATCCGAAAGCTGTCCGAAAAATTGGCTTAAATAGTAGTATAAATCTTCTTTCTGGCTGATCGTCATACTGTTGACAATAATTGCGCCAAAGATGACACCCATGAAAAACAGCACTGAAACAAATATATAAAGAGAGAGATGATCTTTGACGTGCCTAAGAAACATGTCCTTATAAGAGATTTTTCGCATACCGTTTCCTCCCGCCCGCTCTATTGATTTGATTTAATAGATTGTATGAAAGAAACACAAAAAGATGCCCCTTTTCAAAAAGAAACGATAGAGAAGAATGCTAGGCGGTTTTTTTGGACGAAAAAAAATCCTTATCATCAACTGCCGTATGATCATAAGGATTCTTATGCTTGCGTTTATTCAAAATCTCTTTTTTGCTTTTTGTCATTCTTTCATGTGTGCTGAAAGATGGTGTACTGCCTCTTGATGATGAGACGTCACGTCCGCCGTTTCTCAGTCGATGCTCCCGCTTCTTTTTTGCCTGGCTTTTTGCCATGTGATCACTCCCTTATTTAGTAATGATAACAAAATTGAACACTGATAAGAAAAAACAGCACCCTGCTAAGGTGCTGTTTAGCTACTTTTATTTTACTGCTGTAAGAGCTGCATGCTCGACAGCTGCTGCTACCTCATGATGGACTTTTGAATCAAGCGGCTGAGGGACCACATCGCCTTGTTTTGTGCAGGCTGCGATGGCCTCTGCTGCTGCGACAAGCATATCATGATTAATTTCCTTGCTCTTTGCGTTAAGCGCTCCTCTAAAAATTCCAGGAAAACCGAGTACATTATTAACAGAACGCCCGTCAGCTGCATATGCAGCGCCAGCCTGCAGTGCGGCCTCCGGCTCAATTTCCGGCTTCGGATTTGATAATGCCAAAATCACCTGGCCGGAACGTACAAATGCCGGTTTGATTAACCCCGGAACTCCAGTTGTAGCAATGACAATATCACATGTTTCCATGAGCTCCTCAATACTGGAAACTGCATGTCCGCCGTATTGTTCAAGACGGTTCATTGCCGCCTCTGATTTGTCTGTTCCGTACACGGCTTTCACGCCATAGGCCATGAACATCCGGCAGATGGCGACGCCTGCCGCGCCCAGGCCGATTTGCCCCACTTTCGCTTCCTTGAGGTCAACCCCCGCACTCCTGCATGCCGAGATGGCAGCAGCCAGCGTCACTACAGCTGTACCATGCTGGTCATCGTGCATAACAGGGATGTTCAGCTCCTCTTTTAGGCGGTCTTCTATTTCAAAGCAATGCGGCGAACCGATATCCTCTAAAAGGATACCGCTAAAACCAGGAGAAATATGTTTTACCGTTTTGATGATTTCTTCAGGATCACTCGTATCAAGCAATATCGGAATGCCGCTAATGCCCGCCAGCTGATCAAATAAAGCAGCCTTTCCTTCCATGACAGGCATGCCTGCGACAGAGCCGATATTTCCAAGCCCTAATATGGCGGTTCCATCGGTTACAATCGCGACAGAATTGCTGATCGTTGTATATATAGAAGCCTTTTCAGGTTCTTTTTCGATCAATCGGCACACATCTGCAACACCTGGTGTATAGACACGCCCCAGCTCTGCCAGTGAACGGATCGGCATTTTGCTTTTCATTTGGATTTTTCCGCCTTCATGTGCGGACAGAACTTCATCAGATACGGTGTGAAGTCTGATCCCTTCTCCGAGGGCCTGGACAGCCGCGATCACTTCCTGAAGCTGTTCTTCATTCTCCACTTGAACGGTAATATTCCGCATTGTGTAATTGGGGCCGACTTTTACAGTCTCCACTTCACCAATATCCCCGCCCAGAAGGCCGATTGCCGTAGCCACCCTTCCAAGATTTCCGGGAATCGAAGGCGTTTCGATCATCAGTGTCCGAATCATGTGTTTCGCTATCATTCAGTATCCTCCCCTATTAGCCTAGTTTTTCAGCTTTAACTGTATTGTTTTTCGTATACCATATAAATTTTCCTGTATAACCATAGATAATGGCAAGACCTATTGCTACAAAACTGAGCCACATAAACGGCAGATATGAGAAGGTAGAAACTCCTAGTATTCCTGCCATGTAAATCCCGTTATCAGACCAAGGAACCATACCTGAAGTTAATGTACCCCCGACCTCTGAGTTACGGGATAGCACTCTTCTATCGAGATTCAAACGATCATAGCTGTCTTCCATAATTTTCGGAGTCAAAATAAGAGATACATACATCGCACAGCCGAAGATGTTTGCTAAAAACGCTACAATCAGCGTAGATAAAGTCACATTGCCCGGTGATGTCAGCTTCTTTTCAAACATAGAAACGATCACTTTTAAGACGCCAAGCTTTTCTAGCAGTCCGCCAAAACCAAGTCCAAAGATAATCACGACAAGGGAACTGAGCATTCCGACAATTCCGCCGCGGTTTAATAGGCCATTCAAAAATTCAACATCTGTTTTAATGGAGAATCCGTTGTATGCGGTAGCGATAGCGTCCGCAGGATTCATGCCTTGGAAAGCAACAGCCCAGATTGCACCAAGTAACGCACCAATCACGATAACCGGCATTGATGGTTTTTTCATCGCCAATAAGACAATAACAACAACAGCCGGGATCAGCATCCAAATATGAATGTCAAACGTATTTTGCAAAGATGATTTCAAGAAGTCAACTTTATCAAGGTCAATATTTTTCCCGCCGTACATAAAACCAGTAATTGTAAAGAGAATAGCTGTAATCACATATGCTGGCACAGATAAAAAGAGCATTGCTCTGACGTGGTCTAACACATCTACTTTAGATAGCGAAGAAGCAAGAACCGTGCTGTCAGACAGAGGAGACAGCTTGTCCCCGAAATAAGCGCCTGAAAGGATAGCACCAGCTACAAGAGGAAGCGGAATGCCTAACCCCTCTCCAATTGCGATCATGGCAATGCCGGCAGTTCCGACTGTTCCCCATGACGTACCTGTTGCGACAGACATAATTGAACAAATAATAAGCGTTGCAAGTAAAAAGATGCTAGGGTGAATAAATTCTAAACCATAGTAAATCAGTGTGGGCACAATTCCACCAGCGATCCATGTTCCAATAAGCGCTCCTACTGAAACAAGAATCAGAACAGCTTCAAGCCCATTTGATATTCCATGCAGGATCGCATTTTGCATATCTTTATAAGTATAACCGAGTCTGATTCCGAGAATCATTGCGATAAACCAGGAAATGAAAAGCGCGAGCTGTATCGGCAAGTCTAAAAAGACGGTAAACGACATGACAAGTGCTAAAAATGATCCTAGTACAATAATAATTTCAAATAGTGTTGGCAGTCTTACATCCTTCAAAAGAAGTCCCCCTTCATGTAAAAAGCTAAAACGCTTTCAATAAATAGTGCAACACGTATACTATACTTCCTCATCCCTATGTTGTAAACAGCTTATTCATCGGAATATTCCGAGATGAATAAGCTGTTTTTTGTTCAAATTTTATTTTTCTAATAGTTCTTTCCCAGCGATACCTGGTTTTGTCATTTCATATGGGTTTAAAATGATATCCAATTCTTCTTCTGTCAGCACATCATGCTGCAGGCAAAGATCGCGGACAGATTGCCCTGTCATAATTGCTTCCCGGGCAATTCTAGCTGCCGCTTCATACCCAAGATGCGGATTGACTGCAGTGATGACTCCTGCACTTTTTTCTACGTATTGCTTCAAGCGCTTTTCGTTGGCTTCGATGCCTTTTAAGCAATTATCAGTGAACGAGCGGAAGCCGTTGTTCATGATGCTGATAGATTGAAGCAAATTAAAGACAAGCACGGGCTCCATGACGTTTAATTCAAGCTGTCCTGCTTCTGAAGCAAGGCAGATTGTATTGTCGTTTCCAATAACCTGGAACGCAATTTGGTTGATCAGCTCCGCCATAACCGGATTGACTTTTCCCGGCATAATGGATGACCCCGGCTGACGTGCAGGCAGAGAAATTTCCGCAAGGCCCGCGCGCGGTCCTGACGCCATTAAGCGCAGGTCGTTTGCGATCTTCGACATGTTCATCATGCAGACTTTTAATGAAGCTGATACCTCTGTATACGCATCTGTATTTTGTGTTGCATCAACAAGATGATCAGCGCCGACGAGAGGAAGACCGCTGATATCAGCAAGGTGCTTTACTACCTGTTTAATATATTCAGGATCAGCGTTTAGACCTGTACCAACAGCAGTTGCGCCCATGTTGACTTCATACAGGTGCTGGCGCGATTGTTTGATTCGTTTAATATCACGCTCCAGAACACGGCTGTACGCTTCGAATTCTTGCCCAAGACGAATTGGAACCGCATCTTGAAGGTGTGTCCGGCCCATTTTAATAACAGAATCAAACTCCTGTGCTTTTTGCTTAAACACACTATGCATATCTTCCATTGTTTTCAGCAGTTTTTCCAAGAGATTCAATGTGGAAATATGAATCGCAGTCGGGAACACATCGTTTGTAGACTGTGACATATTCACATGTGTGTTTGGGCTTAAATGGATATAATCTCCTTTTTTATGTCCCATGATTTCAAGAGCCCGGTTTCCGATAACCTCATTCGCATTCATGTTCATAGAAGTTCCGGCACCGCCCTGAATCGGATCGACGATAAACTGATCGTGCCACTTGCCCTCCAGAATCTCATCAGCGGCTTGTACGATAGCTTGGCCAATTCCTTCATACAGCCGTTTCACGTCCATGTTGGCAAGAGCCGCGGCTTTTTTTACTATCGCCAGTGCGTTAATCATTTCTTCATGGATTTTGTATCCCGTAATCGGGAAATTTTCAGAAGCACGGAGCGTCTGAATTCCGTAATAAACATCTGCCTCAATTTGTTTTTCCCCAAGGAAGTCTTTTTCCACGCGATATTCTTTTTGGCCGTTTAACATAATCTTTAACCTTCTTTCTCTTTGCTGGTTATCGTTTTTACATTTTACAGGACAACGTCATCAGCTATTGGCGTTTCCATAATTCTCTTGACGACAGGAAGATCCGAAGACTGACCTAGTGCCCACATCAATTTTGGCACAATGGCTTCTGTGTTCATATTTCTTGATCGGATAATTAAGTCTTGGTTGACTCTGCGGCCTACCTCGTAAATGCTCATGTCTTCGCCTTCTTCCAGACATTGAGTTGTAATGACGACGACAATGCCGCTTTCAATCAGCTCATTCACTTTTGACAAAATGTCTCTGCCTTCAAACGGCACCCCTCCGCTGCCATAACTCTCAATGACAATCCCTTTGTACATGCTTTTCAGGGCATCAAGCATTTCGGGCTTTAAGCCTGGATGCAGCTTCAGCAGACATACATCTGTGCAAAGTGAAGTGTCAACTGCAAAGGTGTCGTTCTCAGGTTCCGTTACTTGTTTGTTGTATTCGATCCCGTCTTCATTGATAAAAGCGATATATGGGTAATTGATGCTTTCAAATGCGTCATAGCTTTTCGTTCTTAATTTGATCGCACGCGTTCCTTGAATGACTCTGCCGTCAAATACAACATAAACCCCGCCTACGCCTTCACAGGCAAAGCGAATGGCATCTGTAATATTTTTTTTGGCGTCGGTTTTTTGGAACGTGATCGGAATCTGCGAGCCGGTGATGACGATTGGCTTTTTGGCATGCTGCAGCATATATGATAGTGCGGCAGATGTATAGGCCATTGTATCTGTACCGTGAGTAATAACAAACCCGTCATAGGCATCATAATTTTCCTTAACGGTTTCGGCTATTTCCACCCAGTATTCAGGCTGCATATTGGTGCTGTCTATATTCATAAGCGACTGAGTTTCCATCGTGTAATCGTTATCAAGTTTTGATACGTAACTTAGTAATTCATCAGCCTTGACCGCGGGAGCCAGCCCATTTTCCCCTTCAACTGAAGCAATCGTTCCCCCAGTTGTCAACATCAATAATTTTTTCATACCATGCACCTCTTCACTGTATCTAAAGATGGGTTGCGAGAAGGTATTCGCTTTTCGCATACTTTTAATGCAATTATAGACACGGAAAATAAAATACGCAAGACATTATTATTCAATTCGCGTACACTTCCTAATACCTATATGATATAATCAGCTCAAGGTGAAAAAGGAGCGGAAGTTCATGAATCTAGATCGTTTAACTGAATTGAGAAAAAAGAAAAATTGGTCACTTCAATATACAGCTGACCTTCTAGGCATCGCAAAAAGCACATATGCCGGCTACGAGTCAGGCTACCGACGGCCTTCTCTTGAGGCACTTGCCATGCTTGCTGACCTCTTTGACACAACCTGCGATGAACTTTTAGGCCGCGAGAAACAAAAGCAGACTGCTCCCCAGACCATTGAATTGGCCACGTGGAGCAGCCTTGACTTTACCATTTCTGTTGATGGCAAGCCGCTGAGTGAAGATGAAATCATCCAGCTGATTACCTTTATACGGACAAAAAGAAAAGTACAGGAGGAACTGAGTTAATCTTTAACTCACGGTTTAATTTTACCGTAGGTTCCTCCTCCTCCGGCTTTCAATTCCAGTTTTCCGGATCTCGCTTTTACAATAAGCGCCGCGGTTTTTGGCGGGACAACGCGAGCCAAATCTTCTTCTGCAGCCTCATGAAGAACAGCCATTTCTGTTCCGAAGGCTTTTTTTAGCTTGTCCAGCGTTTTCGGGCCTACACCCGGAACAAATTGCAGGGGGATCTGATGTACATATCGCGGACGCGGGACGCGAACTTCAGGCTGATCACTCAATTCACGCAATCTTTCGCTGACTCCCTTGGTAAATCTGGCATTGCCGCAATTCGCGCACGATTTTTCCCCGCTCACGGCAGGTTCTCCGCACGCTTCGCAAGCCGTCTGATAATATTTCCCCAATAACGGGTCCAAGCCGTAATTTGCGATCATTTTCCTTTCATCTTGCCCTTTTAATGCAAGAGCAAACTCAGTAAAATCAGCTGATTGCACATATAGTTCATTATATTCTCTGCCGATTTTCCCCAACGAATGCGCATCAGAATTTGTTAAAAAAGGATACGGATTCAATTCAGATATGTGTGAAGCCATGTCTGTATCGCAGCTTAATCCAAGCTCCACCGCATCTATCATTGACGGATCAAAAACCTCAGTTAAGCTTGATTTAACCCCTTTTCCATATAAGCTTTTATGCGGTGTAAAGATATGGGCGGGGATAAAAAGACCGCCCATTTCCTTGACTTTTTGTTGCAGGTTTAAGCCCGTTTCATATATCCGCTGTGAGCTTAAATGAATATTTTTCAGCCTGGCTGACAGCCAGTTTGAAAACTGCTTCATATCAGCCAGCTTCGGCATAAATACAAGCACATGGATCGGCCCGCTGCAGTCTTCATCATAAATCTCCAGCTCGCTCCCCAATAAAAGAGTCGTACTGCGATAACGGATTCCTCCCCCGTCAAGCTCGTGATATTTTCCAGATGATATGCCTTCCTCAAGCTCTAGAATGACTTCCGGAGAATGACAGTCAATAATACCGAGGAGTTCAATTCCTTTATGTTCACTGGCTTCAACCAAAATTCGGTCCAGCGTTAATGTTTTGGCGCCTGTTATTTTGACAGCTCTTCCTGTAAAGGTCCGGCCGATATGAATGTGCAAATCCGCGTAAATCTTTTTCATTTTTGTGCTTGGAGCGCTTCTTTCAGTTGAAGATATTGAATCGCATAGGCAGTTTTAGCATCATATACTTCACGCGATTCAACCAGCTTTAGCGCATCTTCAAGCGTCACCTCCATCACTTCAACAAACTCGTCCTCATCAAGCTCCCGTTTTTCTTCGAGTACAGAAAGCTCCTCAGCAAGAAATACGTGAACGATTTCATCAGCAAAGCCGGGAGAGGTATAAAACGCAGTTATTTTTGTCAGTTTTTTTGCTGTATAGCCGGTTTCCTCCTCAAGTTCCCGAAGTGCCGTATACTCCGGCTCCTCACCTTTTTCAAGCTTTCCGGCTGGAATTTCAACGATTGTCCGCTCAAGCGGCTTACGGAATTGTTTGACCAAGATAATGTTCCCTTCATCTGTGACGGCTAATACCGCTACTGCTCCAGGGTGTTTCACAATTTCACGTTTACTCGTTTTGCCGTTTGGCAGCTCTACATCCTCGACAAATAGATCAATAACTTTACCTGAAAAGATCTGTTCTTTGGCAATTGTTTTTTCTTCTAATGATTTCATTTCTTCATCTCCCGTTCTGTCTCTATATGATGCCCCATACATTTTATCATACTAGAGAAAAGGAGGCCTTTTCGTGAAAGTGTACCGCATGCCAAAAGGTGTTGTCTTAGTCGGAAAAGCGTGGGAAATTCGGGCAAAGTTAAAAGAGTATGGACGCACATTTCAATATGTAAAAGAATGGGTGTCAGAGCCGTAAAAGTTGAAACTTTGGCTCCTTTATATTACGGTCAATACAAAGCCTAAAAAAAGGAGTGTGCACATGAGAAAGCGCAAACTTGGTACATCTGATTTAGAAATAAGCGAAGTCGGACTCGGCTGTATGTCTCTTGGAACTGAAAAAAACAAAGCATTGTCCATTTTGGATGAAGCGATCGAGCTCGGCATCAACTATTTGGACACAGCGGATTTGTATGACCGGGGATACAACGAAGAAATCGTCGGTGATGCGATCCAAAACAGACGCCAGGATATTATTCTGGCAACAAAAGCGGGAAACCGTTGGGATGACGGGAGCGAGGGCTGGTATTGGGACCCTTCAAAAGCTTACATAAAAGAAGCGGTAAAAAAGAGCCTTACACGGCTGAAAACTGATTATATCGACCTTTATCAGCTTCACGGCGGCACGATAGAGGATAACATTGATGAAACGATCGAGGCGTTTGAGGAATTAAAACAAGAAGGTGTCATCCGCTACTATGGCATTTCTTCCATCCGCCCGAATGTGATAAAAGAATATGTAAAGAAATCAAACATCGTCAGCATTATGATGCAATTCAGCTTGTTTGACAGACGCCCTGAGGAATGGCTCCCGCTTTTAGAGGAGCATCAAATCAGCGTAGTCGCCAGAGGCCCTGTTGCCAAAGGGCTCTTAACCGAAAGACCCCTTGATCAAGCGGCAGACAGCATGAAACAAAACGGGTACTTGTCCTATTCATTTGAGGAACTGACAAATGCCCGCAAGGCAATGGAGGAAGTGGCTCCCGACCTTTCAATGACAGAAAAGTCGCTGCAGTATCTGTTAGCACAGCCAGCTGTCGCTTCAGTGATTACAGGCGCCAGTAAGGTTGAGCAGTTACGAGAAAACATTCAGGCAGCAAACGCTCGGCGTCTAACAGAAGAGGAAATCAAAGCGCTTCAATCTCATACGAAACAAGACGTTTATGAAGCCCACCGCTCTTAATAGAAAAATCAGCACCCTTAAGGGTGCTGATTTCATTTTGTTGACCGCGATTGAAAACCATGCAGGTTAGAAAAGACATGCATGGAAGCTGCCGACTCACAGGCTTGACAAGGTACACAAGTGTTTGTCGACACGCCTGAAACCAGCCTCTGTATGGGTGGCCGATTTATTTATATCGATGCCAATCCATTTGGCTTTCATTTAGGAGTTGTTCAAAACTTTTATTTTTTTCGATCTCTTTTTTCTTTCTGATCTGTTCTGCTTTTTCTCTTTCCTGCCTCTTTTCATCCTCTTCCTTCAATTGGCTCTTCATCTCCATAAGCTTTGCTTTGATATCGGATTGAAGGCCGTCTTTTAGCTGGTGTTTATCAGCGGATTTTTGTTTTTTCATGCAGACTTCCCCCATGTATTGTTTTGAAGCCAGTTTATCACGGAGCATATAAGCTGAACAAGCAAACTCTCTTCTGATAACTTTCTCAGCGCAGCAGTGTTTAGGTATAATGATCTTACACACGAATGACCTATATATTTCGTTGAAAGGTGCTGTGACTTTTGAAGAAAATCCTTTTGGCCATTGGCGCTCTCTTAACTGCTGTCATCGCAATCGGAATTGTTTTTTCGAACATGATTCTATTCATCAAGAAAAAAACGGACGAAGACATTATCAAAAGAGAGAAAGACGACGGACATGATGTGTTCGAATCATTTGAACAAATGGAGAAAACTGCTTTTGAGATTCCATCCGCTTACGGGTATAACATAAAGGGATACCATGTCGCACCGCACGACACTCAAAACACCATCATCATCTGCCACGGAGTAACGATGAATGTGCTGAATTCTCTTAAGTATATGCATTTATTTCTTGATCTCGGCTGGAATGTACTTATTTATGATCACCGCCGGCATGGGCAAAGCGGCGGAAAGACGACCAGCTACGGGTTTTATGAAAAAGATGATCTCAATGAGGTTGTCAGCTGGCTCAAAAACAAAACAAATCATTGCGGATTGATCGGAATTCACGGTGAATCGATGGGAGCTGTGACCGCTCTGCTTTACGCTGGCGCACACTGTGAAGATGGCGCTGATTTTTATATTGCCGATTGTCCGTTCGCATGTTTTGATGAACAGCTTGCCTATCTGCTGAAAACGGAATACAGGCTCCCGTCTTGGCCCCTGCTCCCTATCGCCGACTTCTTTTTGAAGCTGAGGGGCGGCTATAGCGCTCGCGAAGTATCTCCGCTTGCTGTCATTGATCAAATCGAAAAGCCGGTTCTCTTTATTCACAGTCAGGATGATGATTACATTCCTGTTTCTTCAACCGAGCGGCTTTACGAAAAGAAAACCGGACCGAAAGCGCTGTATATCGCCGAGAACGGTGAACATGCCATGTCATACACCAAAAACCGGGACACGTACCGAAAAACGGTGCAGGAGTTTTTAGACAAAATGAAGGTCTCAACATAATAAAAAAACGAAAGGCCTCGTCGGCTCTTTCGCTTTTTTATTTCACAAAACGTCGGTAATATCATCCATATGTTCTCTGATCCATTCAATCGCAAGGTCTATCGTTGTAAACTCCTGCGTCTCGAAGGTCATTTCATCCTGCAATAGCCAAACATCTTTCTTGACGGATTCTGCTCCTCCAATTGACCAGTGAAGCAAGGTATAGGGATGGTTTTGATTCAGGAAGGATACCCACGTTTTATTTTGTGCTGTGTTCTTCATTGCTTTCAGCTTTTGTTCCACGTTTCGCGTCTCCTACTTTACTAATATGCTCATTCTGGGGCTGAGCATTTCAGCCGGGCTTTTCAGCGCCAATGTTTTGGCTTTTTCATTGTAATCGATCGTCATTTGATCGTCAAAAAACACTTTTTGCGACGATTGGATATACAGCGGAATGCCGTTCGTTTCCAGCTGCTCGCACTGTCCCGTTAATTCTTCTGTCAGCCAGATTGTCGGTACACCGCTTACCGCGCAGCCGCATCCTTCTGCATCATAACGAAGCTGGGCTTTTTTTCCCTGGTTGGCGTCGAACGCCTGCTGCAGTGCCTGTTTCGCTGCATCTGTCACATGTATGTTCATAAGGTGCCCCCCCGTTTTCATCATTTTCGCTATTGTAGCATACAACACTGCCATTCGCATGGTTTCTGCCTTTTTTCCACCGCTTCGCATTTTCTTCTGCAGCCTTGATCCATTCATCTTTCCCTTGCATGTATTGTTTGATGCTATCGGAATGCTGGGCCGCCAGCCGTTTTTTGAGAACGGCGTATTCTTTCGCTATGCTCGGATGAGCTCTAAGATAATCTCTGAATAACAGATGCCTTTCAATAGCAGGGTTTCCCTGTTCGTACAGATGGAGATGATGGGTTCGTTTATTTCCGCCCTTTTGGAAATAACGCCTGCCCGCGATGCCATTCTCACCTTTTGGCATATAGCCGATAGCCTTCATTTGTTCATCAAATTGGCTCACGGCCTCAATGCTTCTGACTTCAATTAACATATCAATGATTGGCTTCGCTGCCATGTTCGGTATCGATGTGCTTCCGATATGATGAACGGCGATCATCTCCGGCCCGAACACCCGCTTCAGCCGTTCTTTTTCTTCATCGAAACCTTTCGTCCATTTTTCGTTGTAGGGAACGACCTCAACTTTTCTTTTCGAATACAAATGAAAGACCGACAGCAATAGACCCTGCGCTGCTTTGACGGTTTCTGCTTTTTGGAATCCCGCCTGTGTATAGAGTGACACGGCCGGGATATTTTTCTCGGCTGTGACTACTTCGATTTTCTCAGCGTCTTCGTTCTGATCAATGACAAATTGCAGAAGTGCTCGTCCAATTCCTTTTCTAAAACCGTCAGGATGCACAACAAGCCTGCAAATGGTGAGATGATGCATGTTTTTCTCATATGAAATGACACCGATCAGCTTGCCGTTTTTCCGATATCCCGCAAACCGTTCATGAGATGCTTGAATATCCTTCACCTTCTCTTGTAAAGCGGGAATGCCGTCAAAACCGATAATCTCTGTTTCCTTTATGTAAGATGGGATCTGTACGGCTATAATCTCACGGGCTATTGTGTCTTCCTTATGCTGAAGAAATTCAATCATTCGTGTTCTCCTGAAACAGCCGCTGTCTTTCGACTTTTGAGACGCGGACTGCATACGACTCGTACCAAACACTTTTTCCTTTTTCTTTTGCCGCTTGATGTTCAGTGTGATGCTTCCAAAGGATAATTGCGTTCATACTGTCCCAATAGGAAACTGTGATGCCCCTTCCATCCGCTTCACGAACGCTTTCCACGCCTAAAAATCCAGGCTGATCCGCCGCAAGCAATACCATCCGCTCTGCCGTTTCTCCATATCCTGTGTCAGTTTCGCTTTTGACAGAAGAAAAAATGACGGCATAGTAAGGAGGCTCAGGTGTTTTTGATAAAAAATCCATCATATTTCCCCCTCATATGTTTTTGACAAACAGTACCCTGTCTTGGCCAGGGCCATCATAGTTTGCAAACACTGAGATGCCATTTACCGTCTTGGTGCCCTTTTCAATATCAAACCCCAATTTTGTGTGATATGCGATTGATACTTTATTCACTGGTGAAGTGACGCACTTCACCCGGGTGCATCCTCTTTGTTTTACTGTTTCAATAAATACATCGTATAATTGTTTTCCAATTTGCATTTTTCTGAAATCCGGATGCACACCGGAAAAATGAATGTACGCCGTTTCAGGATCCGATTGCGATTGAAACCCGATTAAAAATCCGGTCATGCTGTTATGTTCAGATGCAAGAAAGCTTGTGTCCTGAAAATGCTCAAAAAATAGTCTCGGCAATTTTTCTTTCAGCTGTCTGCCGCCCCACCATTCATTCATTACAGACGTTACCATTTCATAATCTGAAGACGTGATTGTTCGAATATCCATTACGATTTGATCTCCCTCCGTCTGGCAAAACGAATGTCAGCTCTTTTTCTCACAATATAAAAATTATATTTTGCCTGGCTGGAATTGTAAATGCCTTCTTTCCTGTATCATACGTTTCCAGACTGCCGAGGGAACAATATTTGATCATTTTACACATTTCTCCCCCAAGCAGGAGGAGAGACTTTACAGCACAATATCAAGCACTTGATCAAGTTTCAGCTTATAAAGCTGGTCCTCATCGCCTTTTATCCATACTGCTTTTTCAAACTCTTCATACCGGCATATTTTCCCAGTGCAGCGGACAATTTCACCATCCTGAAAGCAGCTGACAGTGATATCCTGAGCAAACTCCATCGCGGTGCAAAGCGTTTGATTCATCTCTTCCAGCTTATCGGGATCAAGGGTCGGCTTTTGCAGCTTCTGTTTATGCCGCTTTCTCTCCAGCAGGCTTTGCTTATGTTCCGGCAGAAACATCCTGCTTCCTTCCCACAGCAGGTTGCCCCTTTTTAAATGATCGTTCATTTATAGTGCCCCCCTATTTTAGCCGCACGTTCAAATGCCTGGCCTGCCGCTGTCAATGACGCCGCCCTGATGATTGCTGTATCGCCGAATCGATTTTTAATGCCGTCCATCACATAGCCTAGGCTCATTTTCTTTGCATAATCCTGAAATAAATTGAGCTGCCATATGTCATCAGATGAGAGCTGAGACAGATTGACACCGAGGCGGCGGACGGGTTTCCCGTCCCAAAATGTAAGAAACAGCCGGCATACAGCCTCATATACATCTTGCGTAGAATTAGTCGGTTCCGCCAGCTTCACTTGCCGATTGAAGCCCGTCGGCCAATCAAAATCAGCACCCCGGCAGCTCACTGACACCGTCTGCCCCATTACTCCGGCGTTTCGGCTTCGCCTGCACACTTCTTCACTCAGCTCCAGCAATACGACCTTGATTTCTTTGTCAAAGTGTTCGTAGTCTCTCGGGAGAGTCATTCCATGGCCGATCGCCTTTTGCCCGTCTAGAGATGAAGTTGATACAGGGGAATAGTCAATTCCGTTTGCCGTCATCCACAGCACGTGGCCGTTAATGCCCCATTTCTTTTTTAAAAGATCGAGCGGAAAAGCCGCGAGCCCGCCGATCGTGCTGATGCCCATTCGATTTAAATGATGCTTCATGCGGCTCCCAACGCCAAACATGCTGCCCACCGGGAGCGGCCACATTTCGGTTTTTATATTTTCTTTCGTTAAAGTGAAAATACCGTTCTTATTCTTTTTGGCAAAATTGTCACACGCAATTTTGGCCAGCGCCTTGTTAGGGCCGATTCCAACCCGCGCATAAACGCCGATCTCCCGCATGATTCTGCCCTGAATGCTTTTCGCGATCTCCATCGGCGTCCCAAACAGCTTCTGGCTGCCTGTAATGTCCATGAACTGTTCATCGATGGAATAAGGCTCCACAAGGTCTGTATACTCCTCTAGAATAGCCGTAATTTGCAGTGATACATCAATATACCGCTGCATACGCGGCCGGAGCACAACAGCCTCAGGACACTTTTCCTGTGCCTCCCACAGCCGTGAAGCATTCACCACACCCTTTTGTTTCGCCAGCGGGCAGGCAGCCAGTACGACTCCGCCCCTTTTTTCAGGGTCACCCGAAACAATGACGGGCTTATTTTTCAAATGTGGATTTTCCGCTTTCTCTACAGATGCATAAAACGATTGCATGTCAACGAGAAAAATCACTTTTTCTTTCATCATACACACCTCTAAAAAGAACTTATGTTCGTTTTTCTATTATATGCGAAAGTATGTTCGTTTTATACTGGTAAATGATTCTTGTCTGACAGAAAATATGATCCAAGGGTTTGAGAGAAGAAAAACATTTAGTAGAATAAAAGCGAAGCATAAGGATAGGAGAGTCATAATGGAGAAATTTGTTGAAAAAATGATGGGACAGGCACTGCGTCAATACGGCAGAAACGTTGCTATAGATCCGTTAAGCCCGTATGAAAAACAAAGCCTGAAAGCAGCTCTAGAAGAGAGACGGAATGAAGAACCAGATGAGGATTTGCATGCGCATATAGAAGATATCATTTATGACTATGTCACAAACCAAGGCCTGTTCTCTTAAACGTATGACTGCCAGTGCTTTCAGCCGCTGATGCGGCTTCCCTTTGAAAACACCGCCTGATAACAAAGAAACAGTCTCAAAGCCATACGACAGCCCTTCAATGCTCGCTCAAAACGGAATAAGCTGTCCACGAACACGCGTGAATACACGATTACCATCCTTAATTCAACCGAAGAGATGCGCGCTCTCTTCTGTCATGCGGCATGACGGTTTTCCGCGTACTTCTTGGTCTCATATCCGGCTTTGCTGCCGATATGCTCCGGCATCCCGGCGGCTTAAACTCCTTTACTGCTTCAAACAGACACCCTCCTGACCAATCGCTTTGCTTTTCATCGGATATATCGTGATCTTCCTTCTGGCATCACCCTCAATTTCAATACGTAGCCATGTACGCCGTCAACACATAATGTATTGCCATCCATACAATCCACAGACATACGGCGTGTCAATAACGAAATATTTTGAATCATCTATTGGATAAGGGAATTTTTTCATATATGATAGAGAAAGATCTTACATACAGGAGAGAATATAATCCATGATGCAATGGAAAGATATCCACCCGATCAGCTGGACAATTATAATCGGAACCATTTTTGGCAGAATGGCAACATCGATGAGCATTCCTTTTTTAGCGATTTATTTGACAGCCGTCCAAGGTGCATCAGCTTCCTATGCAGGGCTGGTCATTGCCGCAAGCTCCTCAGTCGGCATCCTCGCAAGCTTTTACGGCGGATATATCTCCGATAAATTCGGCAGAAAAAACATGATGCTTGTGTCCATTTTCGGATGGATGCTGGTATTTATGGGGTTTGCGGCAGCATCTCATCTCTGGGTGTTTTTTGTAGTCAACGCATTAAACGGCCTTTGCAAATCACTGTTTGAGCCCGCTTCAAAGGCTTTGCTGTCTGATATGACAGAAGAAAAAACAAGACTGCTTGTTTTTAATTTACGCTATGCAGCTATTAATATCGGCGTTGTCTTCGGACCCGTGCTTGGCCTGTATTTCGGCTCATCGCAATCGACCACGCCCTTTTTGGTGCCTGCAGTCATTTACGGACTATACGGACTTGTGCTTGCCAGCCAATTTAAAAAACATCCTTCTTTATCAGCATCAGACCAGTCCCGACATATGAGCGTAAGGGAAGCGTTTATGGTCACGCAAAAGGATTATCTTTTTACAATTGCTTTGGTTGGCATTACGCTATGCACCTTTGGCTACTCACAATTTAGTTCCACATTCCCTCAGTATATGGCGCACAACCCCTTGATCGGCAATGGAACGAAGCTGTACGGACTGATGCTGACATTAAACGCAATCGTAGTGTTGGCGACGCAATTTCCCATTGTCCATTTTGCAAAACGTTTTTCGCCGCTTTGCTCTCTGATGCTCGGTAATGTGATGGTTAGTATCAGCATGGCCATTTTCACCGTATCACACGGTGTTTCATCACTTGTGATGATTGTCATCACTTTTACAATCGGCGAAGTGCTTTTGTTCTCTATGATGGATTTGTTTGTAGACCAGATTGCAAAACCAGGATTAAAAGGCACTTATTTCGGGGCAATCGGTTTTTCCCAGCTCGGAAACGTCATCGGCCCCTGGGTCGGAGGGATATGTATAGATCTGTTTGGCGCTGGCCGGCCAATTTTTATTTTTTCTGTCCTGAGCGGCATTACCCTGCTCGGACTGCCATTTTTAGCGGTCGCCTATCGGCAGATGAAAACGGCAACCACAAAACACGGTTCCCGTCTGGAAAAGCAGCTTTAAATAAAAAACGGGAGAAAATGAATCTCTCCCGCAAACATGAGGTGAAGAACATGAATATAGGCGATGTGATGTTTCAGCTGTTTGTATTTATCCTATTTGCCGCTGTCATCTTTGCGGCTGTTACAGGCTTCAAGTATGCGAAAAACCGAAAAGCGCAGCTGGATCGCATTGAGAAAAAGCTGAACAGCCTGTCCAAAGATCACGATTAACAGCTTGGGGCAACGAGCTCTACCTTAATCCGGTCCGGATCCTCACAATAGACTGCATAATGCCCGTCTCCTCCGGCAAAAGGATGCCTGTCTCGGTACAACACACGATAGCCTTTTGCCGTTAATTTTTCGGTCATCTGATCGACTTGATGCTTGGATTCAGCATGAAATGCGAGATGGTTCAGACCGACTCGGCATCTATGGTATTCCGGCTCTAGAAAAGACTCTTTCGCCTGCACAATTACTAGGTAAAAACCATCTTTCTTCCAGCTGATGCCTGAGCTCCATTTTTGGTACTCTTTATAGCCAAGTTCTTTTAAGAACCAGCCCCAAAACCGCCTTGACGTCTCCAAATCAGAGACATACAGTTCAATATGATGCACAGTTTCATACCCTCCTTACCAGCACTTCCTCGACCTTATGCCCGTCTCCCTTACGCAAAATGAGATCTGACCTGAATTTAGTCGGCAGGATATTTTCATATAAATTCGGCCGGTTGACACTCTCCCAAATCGAGGCTGCCATCTCGTCAGCCTCCTGATCGGACAAGTCTTTAAATTTATGAAAGTATGAATCAGGATTTTGAAAAGCAGTTTCCCGAAGCAGACGAAAACGCTCCAAATACCAAGTGAAAATCCGGCTTTCCTCCGCATCCACATAAATCGAAAAATCGAAGAAATCGGAAACAAAAATACGCGGGTTTTCCCGGTCATCCTCCAAGGTGGGGGACTGAAGTACATTAATACCTTCAATAATCACAATATCCGCCTGTTCTACAACCTCGAACACACCTTCCTCGCGGTCATAGGTTAGATGGGAATACACCGGGGCCTTTACGCTGTCCTTTCCTGATTTTAAGTCATTCAAAAATTCGAGCAGCGCCTTTACATCATAGCTTTCAGGAAACCCTT
Organism: Bacillus sp. F56; assembly: GCF_001748205.1. NCBI lineage: Bacteria > Bacillati > Bacillota > Bacilli > Caryophanales > Bacillaceae > Bacillus > Bacillus sp. F56. The sequence continues at coordinate 10,110 of NZ_BDFC01000006.1, read as the reverse complement.
TTCTTGACATCATATTTTTCTTTTTGAGCTCAGCAGTAGGAAATAAAAAACCATCTGTTGTGATAAGGCTCACTTTGGGACGATCAGGCAAACGCGAAAGCAGCTTCTGCAAGATCCGCGCCGTCGTGCTTTTTCCAACTGCGACACTGCCGGCGATGCCGATAATAAACGGGATTTTGGCTGAATGCGGGTGCTTCAAAAAAACATTGACATGCTTATTGCGTTCAGCAGCAGACTTGACATGCAAATGGAGCAGCCGAACAAGCGGAATATAGATCGTTTCCACTTCTTCAACAGATAGATAATCATTGAGCCCTTCCACCGCTTTTGCCTCTTCTTCAGATACAGCAATCGACAAATGTCCCCCAAAACCAGACCAAGACTCTCGATTGTGCTGTGTATATAAAGTATGTAAGTTAAGCTCTTTATTTTTCACTGTTTACACCTGACTCTCTGTAGGTTAAAACCCTTACAAAGATTGTAACGGAAAACCTTTTCACTGTCTGCTTATTTTTTCATTTCGTTTTTTAGCAAATCAGCACCGATTCGGTTATACGCAGCCATTTCCTCTTTTGGAACCATGCTTCCTCCCGTTCCCCAGACGATATGTACGGCATGTTCCATATTATATTTCTGACTATAGCGCCTTCCCTCTTCTGTCGAAAAAAGCTGAACCGGTCCGAACATGCCGGCAAGAGCAGATGGCTCTAAATATTGATTTTCAGATACAGCCAGCATATGAAGCAAAGTATAAAGCATATTATCCTCTACCGTATAACAGCCGCTCAGAAGCGGTTCAATCAGCTTGCCGACAAATCCTGACGGCCTCCCTACGGCAAGTCCGTCAGCAGCCGTCCGATTATCCAGACCGATATCATGGACGGAGATCTTCTCGTGAAGTCCTGAATAAAGCCCTAACAGCATACACGGTGAATGAGTTGGTTCTGCGAAAAACACGTGAACATGATCTTCGTATAAAAGCTTCAGCCCAAATGCTACACCGCCCGGTCCTCCGCCGACTCCGCACGGCAGATACACAAACAAGGGCGTCTCGAGACTTGGCTGTATATTCATATTGTCAAGCTGTGTTTTTAATCGGCTTGCAGCAACAGCATATCCTAAGAACAGCTGACGAGAATGTTCATCATCAATAAAATAACAGAATGGATCTTGTTCCGCCTGCAGTCTCCCTTCGTTCACCGCTTCACTGTAATCTGTTTCGTACTCCATAACAGTGACACCCTTTTGACGGAGGAGATCCTTTTTCCACTGCTTAGCATCGGCCGACATATGCACTGTCACGCGAAACCCGAGTGCCGCGCCAATGATGCCGATGCTTAAACCCAGGTTTCCTGTTGAACCGACAGCAATCGAATAGCGGGAGAAAAACGCGGCAAACCGGTCTTCCCGTAAGATGCGGTAATCATCAGTTTCCTGAAGTATGCCTTCTTGAAGCGCCAGATCTTCTGCATGCTTTAATACTTCATAAATCCCGCCCCGCGCTTTAATCGATCCTGAAATCGGAAGTTCGTGGTCGCACTTTAAAAGCCATCTTCCCGGGAATGGCTGCTGATATGCCGCTTCCAGCTTTTCCTTCATATACTGCATCTCAAAAAGCGGAGACTCGATGATCCCTTTAGCGCCTTTCGTCTCAGGAAACACCTCGGCAATATAAGGGGCAAAGCGCCGCAGTCTTTCTTCCGCTTCCGCGATCTCGGTTGCCCACTCATCTGCATGGGGTAATGGCCGCTTCTCTTTCTTGCCTGAATTTGCCCAGAATACAGGCTCTGCATCAATCAGTTTCTGAATAAACGGATCTTTGAGCAGAACATGAAGGACATCTGAATGAATTGACATTCAACAATCTCTCCCTTCCACTATCAAATACTGCCTCGTGAGCAACAATCATTCCACCACAGGCAGTTCCATCATTATTTTTTCATGAGCACGCGTCCTGCCAGCTTTTCAACGAGAGCTGGAAACAGCTGATACAGCTTAGTGCCGGCATTCATTAAACGCGGAAGATTGATCTCCCGTTTGTTCGTAAAAATTGCAGCTGTAATTTGAGCTGCCACGTCATCAGGATCAAGCATCCAGCGGCCGACATTTTTGACGTAGTCCCCACCTTTATCAGCAATGGAAAAAAAGTCCGTCTGAATCGGTCCCGGATTGACTGTTGTCACATAAATGCCGGTTCCCGACAGCTCCATCCGCAAAGCATTTGAGTATCCTAGCACGGCATGTTTTGTCGCGGAATACAGGCTCGACTTCGGTGTTGCGATTTTCCCCGCTTGAGAGGCGATATTGATGATATGGCCCTTTTTTTGCTCAAGCATTTGCGGGAGCACCGCTTTTGTACAGGCGACCAGGCCGAACACATTTACATCAAACATCGCTTTCATGTCTTCCAATGTCGAGTCTAAAACCGTTTCAAATATACCGAAGCCCGCATTGTTGATCAGAACATCAACCGAGCCGATCTGATCACGGACCCGGGCGATATCCTCTAGGCGGCCGACATCCAGAGGAAAGATCTCACACTGTCCGCTCCATTCCTCTGTTATTTTCCTTTTGATTTCTATCAAACGATCCTCACGTCTAGCCGACAGCAGGACATGGGCTCCTTCAGCCGCGCATAAGTATGCGATTCTTTCTCCAAGCCCTCCTGAAGCACCGGTTATCCAAATCCTTTTTCCCGCTATATGTTTCACCCATTTCACCTCTTCATTGTTCTAAAGTATGCGATGTTTCCTTCCCAATATGACGTGATGGCTTCTTCAGCCTCCAACACATCAAGATGCCCTGCCGTTTCTGACATTGTTAAAAACAATTCCTTTTCATATACAGCAGGAAAAAGCTGCTGACAGACCTGAAAAGCGGTCATCGGCTTTTCAGCCAACATGCGGCGCACATCCTCCGTTCGATTCCTCTGCTTGTCAAAACGCTTCTCAATCAGCGCCTGGACACTGGTGATTGGCTCGCCGTGACCAGGAAATACGATTGTTGGCTCAAGTTGAGACAGCCTGCGCAAAGACCGCTGATAATCCACTAAAGGCTTTGACCTGACGTCCCCCGCTTTCGGCGCTTCTATAATCGGATTAGACGAGCTGTTGGCCAGCAGTAGATCTCCGCCAAGCATCCTTCCGCTTTTTTCATGGAAAAGAACGATATGCGATTCAGCATGTCCAGGCATCTCCAACACAGACCAGCCCTCAAGCCCGTCAATGCCCATACCTTCACTGATTGTTTTTGTCAGAGATCTCGTACAGGAAAATGCATACGCTGACCGAATCAGCTTTTCCGCCTTCCCCGTATCAAATGGAACGCCTAGTTCAGGCAGCAGCTTTCGAAAAAAACGTTTTTGCCAATCCATAAAGGCTTGATTTCGGCTGATATAAGGTTCGTTGAACGCATGCCCAATCACTTCGATTTCATCTGAAAAGACATCAAGCAAGCCTGCATGGTCAGCATGATGGTGAGTCAGTACAACCTGCTCGATATCTGACATTTTCACATTTACAGCAGCAAGCTGCTCTTGTAAGGCGCTGGCAGCCTCTTTTGTATTCGGCCCGGCATCGATAAGTGTCAGCGCATCACCTTTTACGAGGTAAACGATAACATCGCCGACAGCAAACGGCGTCGGGATGCGGATCGCAATTACATCTTCAGTTGTCATCCTTTCGCTCCTTGTCTTCATTCATTATTCATATTTTAGCTTTTTCTCGGTCTTATGTCATTATTGCTGAATGAGAACAGACCTTTTTGAAAAAGCTATTGACATTAGCTTGTCCGCCATTGCATAATGAACAACAAACTAAAACGAGAACATTGGAACGCTATGACGAGGAATAGTATACAAGGCAATGGCCTAAGAGAGCGATACCCCCGGCTGAAAGGTATTGCGGCCCGCTTGTTTGTAGAACCTGCCCTCAAGTCGCGGTTAGGAAAACCTAAACGTTTCCCGCGTTACGGGATTTGAGCTGAGCACAATTTGTGCTAATGAGGGTGGTACCGCGAACCTTTTCGTCCTTTACGTGATGAAAAGGTTTTTTGTTGTTCTGATAGAAGGAGGATATCAATGAAAAAAATAGGATTTGTCGGCGCCGGGTCAATGGCTGAAGCAATGATCAACGGTATTTTGCAAAGCGGCATCACAAAATCAGAACATATCTATATTACAAACCGCTCAAATGACGAGCGTCTGATTGAATTAAAGGAAGCGTATGGCGTGCGTCCATGCAGAGATAAAAATGAGTTTTTCACTCACACCGATATCATCATCCTCGCTTTCAAACCGAAAGACGCGGCGGAAAGCATCGACAGCATCCGGCCGTATCTCAAGGACCAGCTGGTGATTTCAGTACTTGCAGGCCTTACCATCGAAACCATTCAGCATTATTTCGGCAGAAAGCTCGCGGTCATTCGAGTCATGCCGAATACATCGGCGGCAATCAGAAAATCAGCAACCGGATTTTCCGTAAGCGCAGAAGCAAGCCAGGACGATATTGCTGCTGCAAAGGCTCTATTGGAAACAATCGGCGATGCCACACTGGTGGAGGAGCGTCATCTTGACGCCGTCACTGCAATCGCAGGCAGCGGCCCGGCCTACGTATATCGTTATATTGAGGCAATGGAAAAAGCGGCGCAAAAAGTAGGATTAGATAAAGAAACGGCAAAAGCACTCATTTTGCAGACAATGGCAGGGGCAACTGATATGCTCCTTCAAAGTGGCAAACAGCCTGCACAGCTGCGCAAGGAAATCACCAGTCCTGGGGGCACTACAGAGGCAGGCCTTCGTGCTTTACAGGACTCCCGCTTTGAAGAGGCGATTATTCACTGTATTGAAGAGACCGCTAAACGGAGCGCAGAAATCAAAGAACAGTTTGCCGGAGCGGCTTTAGAGAGGCATTAGACAGAAGGATAGGGCCTTCTGTCTTTCTTTTTCTACAACTGCTGGCCGGCTGTTTCCGATTGCTTTAATAGCGCGGAGATCGTAAATGAAAGCAAATCGGGAAGCACTTCAAAGGAATAAGGCATGTACAATCTTTCCGTCCATTTGTGCGGGTCTTTGCCAGCCGGACCGACATTTAAAACGGGGACATATAAAGCCTGTTCTTTGCCGCTTGGCAATGAATATCCTCTATTAAAGAGCGGCATATTGCTTGTGTATGCGTCAACCTCCTGCTTTTCCAGCTGAAGATAGCTCAAGTCCGATAGTCCGGGAAAGTACTGAACCTCCCGCAACGCAATGCCGTATCTGTTAACCGCATACTGCATAAGCTGATCAGCTGTATGCCTAATCAATTGATCGTCCTTTGACGAAACGGCCGGATAAAACGGCGGACTATAAAAAAGAACAATAAGCGGGGCATCCTCTTTACAAAGCGAAGCAATCTCAGAAACAATTTTCGTCGAAAAATCCCTGTCTCCAAGCTCCCCCCTGTTAGCAAAGGCATAATTAAGAGCTCGGTCTGTTTCCGAAATTCCAGCACGTTTTTTTGCACGCGCAACCAGCTCATCAAATGTCAAAACAGTGACGGCCCGTTCAATCGGCTGAAAAGGCTCAAATTGTTGAAAGTCCTGTGTTTTCTTCCGAACGTTCGACATGATTTCCTCCGCCGCCTGTTTTGCGGTTTTCAGCAGCATCTGGTGCAGCTCACTAGCCGAGCGTCTCATTGACAGCACATTAAATAATGTGACAGCTGTATGCGGTGTCTGAACTGAATATGCCTCTTTCAAGTCCTTTTGCATTAAGTTTACCGGCGGCGGAGTGACCTCACCATCAACCTTTTCACAATAATCAGCATTCAGTTCAAGCAAACGGTTAATCTCAGATACCATTAAATTCGCGTTTAGGCCTGAAAACGGCTCTCCAACATGTGTCTCAATTCCCTTGCAGAAAAATCCCGCAAGCACCTTGCCAATGCTTCCTGTATAAAAATATTGCTGCTGGTCGCCGGGGAATTTTTCAAACATCGGTTCAGCATTCAGGCAGGCGGTTAATGTGATATCATGCTTTTTCTCCATTTCCTTCAATACAGGAACCGCCTCAATCATGCCTCTTGAATTCACTTCCTCGTCCGGAACTGTTATCAACAGCAGATTGCCCTCAAAATGGCCGTTCATTGCCCGCTCCAGCATCGACAACTGAACACAAAGCCCCGCTTTCATATCCATCGTCCCTCTGCCAAACAGCCAGTCTCCGCTTTCAGCATCTCTTCTCACACGTTCAGGAAGCAGCTCTTTTTTCTCTAAAAAGGAACTCAAAAGCTCAGCAGGCTTGCAAGCCATATGTTTAAATTCTCCGTAATCCTCTATGTCAACAACATCAAAATGACTCAACAGTAGCACTGTCTTTTTGACTTTCTTCTTTTTGACTAAAGCCGTAAGAAAAGATCTGCCATCGTCCATCGTATGAAGAGTTACATCATCTGGATGTTTTTGAAAATAGGGCTTGTCTTTCAAAATAAAATAAAGATATTCCGCAAGTGCTGCCTCGCCCTTCGAACCGGTGATGCTTTCGTATTGCACAAGAGAAGTTAAAAGTCCTCGCAATTCGTCCTTCGTCTGCCAATTCATCGATTTCCGCCCCTCCTATGAATAAAAACGCTGATAAACTGAAAAATAAAATGATTTCTTGTCTATTATACAGAAATGTTTGACAAAAACGGTTCTTTTGAGCAGTTTATATGACGCGAAAGAAATGACTTGATATAATCAATCTCTAAAAACCTTACGGGAGGCGAAAGAAATGGCCAGAAAATTATTCACACCTATTACAATTAAAGATATGACATTAAAAAATCGCATTGTTATGTCGCCAATGTGCATGTATTCTTCTCATGAAAAGGACGGGAAATTAACGCCGTTCCACATGGCGCATTACATATCGCGTGCAATCGGCCAAGTCGGACTGATTATTGTAGAGGCGTCAGCAGTTAACCCTCAGGGTCGAATCACAGACCAAGACTTAGGCATTTGGGGCGACGAGCATATTGAAGGCTTTGCCAAACTGACTGAGCAGGTCAAAGAACAAGGTTCAAAAATCGGCATTCAGCTTGCCCATGCCGGACGTAAAGCTGAGCTTGAAGGAGATATTTTCGCTCCATCGGCGATTGCGTTTGACGAACAATCAGCAACGCCAGTAGAAATGTCAGCAGAAAAAGTAAAAGAAACGATCCAGGAGTTCAAGCAAGCGGCTGCCCGGGCAAAAGAAGCCGGCTTTGATGTGATTGAAATTCATGCGGCGCACGGATATTTAATTCACGAATTTTTATCTCCGCTTTCCAACCATCGCACAGATGAATACGGCGGTTCACCTGAAAACCGCTATCGTTTCTTGAGAGAGATCATCGATGAAGTCAAACAAGTATGGGACGGGCCATTATTTGTCCGTGTATCTGCTTCAGACTATACAGATAAAGGATTGGACATCGCCGATCACATCGGTTTTGCAAAATGGATGAAGGAGCAGGGTGTTGACTTAATCGACTGCAGTTCAGGCGCCCTTGTTCACGCAGACATTAATGTATTTCCCGGCTATCAGGTCAGCTTCGCCGAGAAAATCCGTGAACAGGCGGACATGGCGACTGGTGCTGTCGGCATGATTACAGACGGTTCAATGGCTGAAGAAATTCTGCAAAACGGACGTGCCGACCTCATCTTTATCGGCAGAGAGCTTTTGCGGGATCCATTCTTTGCAAGAACCGCCGCGAAACAGCTCAATACAGAGATTCCGGCCCCTGTTCAATACGAAAGAGGCTGGTAATGCCTATGAGAGATATCCACTGCCGGATATCTCTTTTTTTATTTTTAGAGAAACGATCGGCTAAGGTTCTCCGTCTCCCTAGTAGAACCAATTAGAGGAGATGACTCCAATGAAATCAGCTTGGATGGAAAAGACATATACAATTGACGGATGTGCGTTTCATACACAGCACCGGAAAGGAACAAGCGGTGTAACGATTGTCTTTGAGGCCGGCTACGGTACTTCTTCTGAGACGTGGAAACCATTAATGGCGGACATTGATGATGAATTTGGCATTTTCACATATGATCGGGCGGGCATAGGGAAAAGCGGGCGAAGCAAAGCGAAACGAACAGCTGAACAACAAGTGAAAGAATTGGAGAGTTTGCTTAAAGCAGCAGATGTAAAACCTCCTTATCTGGCTGTTTCACACTCATACGGAGCTGTCATCACCGGCTTATGGGCCTGCAAAAACAAGTATGATATTATCGGCATGGTCCTTCTTGATCCAGCTTTAGGAGATTGCGCCAGCTTCACCTTTATACCCGAAGAGATGCACAAATCATATACGAGAAAGATGATGCTTGAGGGCACACCTGCAGAATTTTCAAAAAGTCTGCAGGAGCTCAAACAGCGGCAAATCCATTTAGGAAACATGCCTCTCCTTGTATTGTCATCAGGAGAACGGACTGAGAAATTCGCTGCTGAACAGGAATGGCAAAACTTGCACAGCAGCATATTGTCTCTATCCAACCAAAGCGGCTGGATTCAAGCTAAAAACAGCTCCCACAACATCCATCATGATGAACCTCATATCGTTCATTTGGCTATTTATGACGTATGGTGCGCAGCGTGCCAGCAGACCGCCCCTCTTTACCAGGCAGTCAATTAACATAACAAAAAAGACCGGGCCGTAAGCGACGCCCGGTCTTTTTTGTTATTTTGTTTCACGGTGAAGGGTATATTTCTTTAAACGCGGTGAATATTTTTTCAGCTCCAAACGATCTGGATTGGTGCGTTTATTTTTTGTTGTGATGTAATTTCGGTCTCCCGTTTCAGTGCAGGCTAAAGTAACATTGACTCTCATCGTTCACATCTCCTTTTTTAAAACGTAATGATTACGCTTTATTATACAACGTAATGACAAATTGTCAAATAAGATGCCTTCAGCCTCGCGGGATGGGTACCTCTAAGAAATCATATGCCGCCACACTATTTGGGAAAACGTCAACCGCTTCTTTTTGAAGCTCCAAAGAGGCATCTCCCTGATATCTTGCGCTGATATGGGTTAAAATGAGCTGCTTTGCTCCTGCTTCTTTCGCTGTTACAGCCGCTTGTTCCGTTGTGCTGTGATAATAATCATAAGCCAGTTTATGATCTTCCTTAGCAAAGGTTGCTTCATGAACAAGCACATCACAATCTCTTGCAAGCTCTTTTAGTTTGTCGCTAACTCTCGTATCTCCGGAGAACACAACAGATCTTCCTTTTTTGGGAGGCTCCAGAAAATCACTCCCATTGATGATGCGTCCGTCTTCAAGCGTTACCGTTTCGCCTTTTTTGATTTTCTGATACACGGGTCCGGGCGGGATGTTCATTTCTTTTAATACATCAGCCTTCAAGGAACCCGGTACGTCTTTTTCCTGCACACGGTACCCGAAGGCTTCCACTCCATGAATAACAGATACCGCTGTGACAATAAACTGATCGTCCTCAAACACGATTCCTTCTTCAATTTCCTGGACCGCAAGCGGATATGTCAAATGGGTCTTCGTGACGGCAAGGCTTGTTTCAATAAACGCCTTGATCCCTTTAGGTCCGTACACTGTCAGCTCGTCCTCTCCGCCTTGAAAGGAACGGCTCCCCAGAAGCCCCGGAAGTCCGTATACATGATCGCCGTGCATGTGTGTAATAAAGATTTTCTCTATTTTACGAGGTTTAATCGTTGTATGTAAAATTTGATGCTGTGTGGCTTCCCCGCAGTCAAAAAGCCATACCGAACGCCTTTCTTCAAGCAATTTCAATGCTACAGAGGTGACGTTTCTCGCCTTGGCGGGAATGCCGGCTCCCGTCCCTAAAAAAAGTAATTCCACGTTTCCTTCCTCCTACTAGAACCAGATACCTACTAGAATACAGGATCAAGCTCAAAATGTGAATCTTGCCTCTGAAAAGAACAATCCTTTCGTGCTAGAAACATTTTTTCAGCATTCTGCTTAAAAAAGGGCTTAAATGTTTGCTTTCGTTGAATTTTAGATTTAAAATGAAGGAAATATACGGGGTGTACTAAAATAAAGCTTCGAATAAAGTGAGGTACTTTTAGTGAAAACAAACCAACAACCAAAAGCAGTAATTGTCATATTCGGTGC